>JASLLM010000004.1 GCA_030747035.1 Alphaproteobacteria bacterium
AGAATCACACCCGCAAGCTCATGAAAACCCGCCATAAGAGTCAGCAGTTGAGACGACTGGTATAAACGCTTGAATGCCAGCAATTGATGCTGCGGACGGCTCCCCCCTACCGCAATCGAGGCACTATGAATTAGAAAGCCCTAACAGTCCGCAGTTGGCACAAAGCGGACGGTAGCCGGAATTTCACTTTTGCCGTATCAAGCGCAAGCCGATTTCAAGATGATGCAGCGGCGGACTTCGATGACGCTTGACGACGGCTTAGCGGTCTCAACCAGGCCGCGCCGCCGTATGCGCGGTGAAATCCACTATGGTGTCCGCAGTCGCCACGGCGACTGAACCGTAGATGGGTCAGCGCTGTTTCCAGGTTTTGACCAGGAAGCGGGCATCGTCGTCGCTGACGCCCCACAGCTCGAACTCCACGTGCACCTTGTCATACAGGGAGACATCTCCGCTGGGCTTGTCGAAATCCCGGTAGGCGGCGACGTTGACTTCCATGCCAGCAAGGGCGCGCTGCTCGTTGCTGGCGATGGTCTCGACCATATTCACCGCGCAGGCGGCTATGGAGGCGCAGAACAACTCGCCCGCGCCAACCGCTTCGCCGCCCGTATTTTCGGCCACCCAATGATGGTTGCGCGCATTGCATATGGACCGGCCGGCGACGCCGATGCTGTTGCATTTCGCCTGATAGGCCAGGGTTAGTTCAGCCATTGACCGCTCCCGCATTGGAACCTGGGCCCAGTGTTCCATGGAATCCTGTCACCGGCAAACAGTACTTCGCATGGCGGATTTCCGGCCGCTATCAGAGAGCGGGCGTACGGAAGGCAGGGCTCGCGGGTTATTTTCGTTTGGGCCGATCTTGATGGCGGGTTAGATTGGTTGCGCTCTGCGGGAATAGGCGAGGTGAAATCATGACTGCCGATACAAATCGCGTGCTCTGCTGCGGTGAAAATCCGTTTATTCGTCTCTCCGAAACCGATGGCGGTCCGGAAACAACGGTGGCCAGCTTTTGGCGCAACGTGATGTCGCCGGCCGGCCCCGGACATGTGCTTTACATGAACAGCGAGCTGACCGGGAACAGGTGGCGGATCTGGTCCGACAACATTGCCATGGCGCGCTGGCTGCAACAGACCATCCAGGGTGTGTTGAACCCGGAACTGGCCGATCTCGATATCCCGGTCGAAGAGGCGGAGTTCGAAAAGGACGGCGACCCGCATCGTTTCTATACGGAATATGTGACCTCCGAAGACACCAGCATCTCGTTGACCTGGTTCGACCTGGGCGATCCCCTGATGATCCATACCCAGCCCGGGACCGGCGAGGGCGAACGGCCCTATGGCGTCAATACGGTGCTTATTCCAGCGTTGGGGACGCGTCTGGTCATGGATGGGGCGCAAGCATCCGGCCGGTCATGGCCGCGGGACCGTGACGGACGGCCCTTCAGCACCTCCGCCCTGGCCTTTTGCGAAAGCTGGACGGAAGTGCGCTAAACGCAGCCTCGCCAAGCCATGACGGGGACGATCCAGGCGTTTGCGGCATCCGCATTTGGCCTGAAGCGGAATGATGGAAACTATCGAGCAACGTCTGCCGCGCCTATTCTGACAAGACTGCCGCTATATGTTAGGAGGCACCATGCGCGCACTATATGATTCGATCGGTGTCAATTATTCCGATCTCAGGAAGCCTGATGCCCGAATCAAGATGGCGATCTCAAACGCTTTGGGAAGCGCCAGAACGGTTTTGAATGTCGGCGCCGGAACGGGATCGTACGAGCCTACCGACAGATCGGTCACGGCCATCGAGCCGTCAATCGAAATGATCCGACAGCGCGCCGCATCGGCCGCTCCGGTAATTCGGAGTTGCGCCGAAAACCTGCCCTTCGACGACAATTCCTTTGATGCATCGATGGCGGTCCTGACGGTTCATCATTGGACCGACAAAGAAAAAGGTCTGAAAGAGATGCGCCGCGTGACGCGGGAGCAGGTCGTAATACTGACCTTCGACCCCTTGTATCGTGGCTTCTGGCTTGCCGACTATATTCCAGAGCTCGTCGAGCTGGACGATGTGCAAATGCCAAGGATGACGGAATTTGAAGCCTGGCTTGGGCCGGTGGAGACGACCCCCGTTCAGATCCCCCATGACTGCAGCGACGGTTTCCTGGCGGCCTATTGGCGGCGGCCGGCGGCATATCTCGATCCGACAATCCGGAACGCCATTTCTTGCTTCTGGGCGGTGGACAACGTGTCGGCGGCGATGCAAAGGCTTGCGAAGGACTTGGACTCCGGTGCGTGGGCGCAGCGATATTCCGAACTACTCGATCTTGATGAGCATGATTTTGGCTACCGCCTCGTAACCACGAAATCTTGAGTTCCCATATTCGCGGCTTTCACTCAATTCAAAAGTAGGGTCAGGGCTGGAGCAATCCGGCCAGTTGATCCATTTCCGTGACCGCTTCCAGATTTTCCACCATGGCAATAATCTCTTCAATGCGGCCCTGCTGTAACACCGACGAGGCGGCATGGCGGAATTTCGCCTGTAGATCATCATGGCTCAATGGATTGGCGGGATGGCCCTTCGGATAGGTGGCGTGGCCACTGACGCGTGCATTGCCCTTGGTTACGATTTCCACCTGAACCGGCATCCAGTAGCCGTTCCAATAGTTCCTGAATTCGTGATTCAGGTCCGCATCCTGGGCGCCCTCCGCCTTCTTCACCTTCTTCACCATCTCCAGCACCTTGGGGCAGTGCATGTTTTCGTCCGCGTACCAGTGCGTGCCCGGCTCCGGCTCGAAGGCCGCGATGGCCAGGGCATAGGCCAGGCTGAAGGCTGCATCCATGGTGCCGTTGGCACGATAGGTCATCAGCATGGCCAGGGCCGGTGAGACGTTGATCTCCTCAATGTCTTCGGCCGCGATTTGGTCTTGCTTGATCAGATCGGTGAAGACGTCCAGATAGCTCTGCACCCACAGGTTCGCGGGCCATCGCTTATAGAGCGTCTGCATGATCCAATAATCCTGGCCCAAGGTGGTCAGCAGCGCATCGAGCCGGTCAAAATCGCACTGGTCGGAGCCGGCAAGAACCCAGAAACCGGTGGGCCCCTCCAATATGGTGTTCATCCCCGTCAGGCCCTTATGGGCATGCATGGCGGCGAACAGGCCCGACATGGCAGTCATGCCGTGGTTGTAGTGATAGGTATCGGAGCGGGTTTCGACATATTTCCAGCACGCCCCCAGGGGCGCAAAGGCGCCCGCGGTGCCGATCGCCGTTGCCATTTGCGCGCCGTCAAGGCCCAGGATCTTGCCCGTCGCCACCGCCGCGTTGAACGGTATCCAGGTCAACATGCCCCATAGGGCCTGTTGTCTTTCTTCCGACGGCTGGACGCAAATGCCGATGCGTCCGAACACTTCATAGGCGGCGACCACCGCCTCGATCAGCCGTTTCCCCGATGCGCCTTCCCGTTCGGCCATGGCCAGGCCGGCGCCGTTGGCGTAGGCTGCGGCCACGGCTGAAACCTTGGTCCCGCTGCCGACGATGGTGGCCTCCGGGGCGCCGCCGCCCATTTCCTGGGCCAGCTCGATGATTGATTTGCCGAGGGGCAGGGGAACCCCGCCGATCATGCATCCCATGGTATCCAGGATGATCCGTTTTGCCTGTTCCACGACCGGTTCGGGCAGGTCCTCGTATTTAAGGTCGGCGGCATAGCTGGCCAGGATTTCGGTGGCACCCATGATTCCTCCTGAAACGGCGACGGTTTCTTTTGTTGGCGTGACAAGCAATTATCGCAACGCGTGCCCATGCTAGGAAAATATTGGGGCCGAGGCCATACGCGAGCGGGACCGCTGGTCCAAATAGACGGGAACGCGTTATATCTTATGGGGAAAGGAGCAACGCCATGCCGACTTTTGAAAACGGGGCCGTCAGCATCCACTATGAAGAGGCCGGCACCGGCTATCCGCTGTTGCTGATCCCGGGCGGGGGTTTGAATGCGACCATCGCCCATCTGACCGAAAGCTCGCCTTTCGATCCGATGACGGCGTTCAAGGATGATTACCGCTGCATAACCATGGACCTGCGCAACGCCAATGGCGGACAGTCCGCTGGGCCGTTGGAGATCGACCGGCCCTGGGACGCCTATGCCGACGACCAGCTCGGCCTGATGGATCATCTGGGCATCGACAGGTTTCTGGTCCTGGGCTTCTGCATCGGCGGCCCTTTCATCTGGAATCTGTTGCGGCGGGCCCCTGACCGCATCGTTGCCGCCGTGTTGGCGCAACCCAGCGGCTTCGATGCGGAACATCCGGACCTGTTCTACCAGAACAATATCGAGGGCTGGGGCCCACCGCTGTGTGAGCGCCGGCCCGACATCACCATGGAGGCGGTCGATGCCTTTCTGACCAAGATGTACCGCGACCGGGAGGATTTCGTCTTTACCGTGAACCGTGATTTCGTGCGCGCCTGTGAGACGCCCATATTGGTTCTGCCGGACGATATTCCCCCCCATCCCTATGCCGTGGCCATGGAATCGGCGATGCTCGCGCCCAATGCCCAGGTCAGCCTGTTTCCCTGGAAACAGCCCGAGGAACGGATTCCCCTTGCGGTCCGCCATATCCGCAGCTTCCTGGCGGCGCATCAACCGCTGGCAAGCTAGCGCCGGGCATGTATCCTGGGGGCAGGGCCGGGCACCGGCAGTACGAAAATTTGGAGTGCAAGGTATGAAGGGTGGAGAACTGATCGCGCGGTTCCTGCTGCAGGAAAAGATCCCCTATGTGTTCGGCCTCTGCGGCCATGGCAACGTCGGCCTGCTGGATGCGCTCTATGATGTGCGCGACGAGGTCAAACTGATCTCGCCGCGCCATGAACAGACGGCGGCGCACATGGCGGATGCCTATTTCAGGATCAAGCATCAGCCGGTAGCAACCCTGACCTCGTGCGGGCCCGGTTCGGCCAACATCGTCATGCCCATCGCCAATGCCCTGGCGGACAGCTCCGCCATTCTGGCCCTGACCGCGAATATCCCCACCCAGCAGTTCGATCGCGGGCCCTTTCAGGAAATCAACCGCCATTTCTCCGCCGACTTCCCCTCGGTGCTGAAACCGGTGGTTAAGCGCAGCTTTCAGCCCACCAGGGTCGACATGCTGCCCCTGGCCCTGCGCCAGGCGATTGAACTGTCGGTCTCCGGGCGGCCCGGCCCGGTGCAGGTGGATATCCCCTTCAATGTCTTTCAGGAGGAGGCGGATGTGGAGCTTGAACCCTCGGCCCGGTTCAAGACAGCCAAGCGGCCCGGCGCCGATCCGGCCGATATCGAACAGGCCCTGAGCATGCTGAAGGCGGCCGAACGGCCTGTGCTGTTCATCGGCCACGGCGTTACCCTGGCGGAGGCCGCGCCGAAATTGACCGAGCTGGCGGAGCGTCTGAATATTCCCGTGATCTCGTCGCCCAACGGCATGGGCTGCATACCCATGTCGCACCGCTTGTCCCTGGGCTTTATTGGCCGCAATGGGACCTTTCCGGCCAACCAGGCCGGCCGCCACGCGGACCTGGTGATCGCCGTCGGGGCCCGCTTTGACGACCGTTCGTCGTCGTCATGGCTACCCGGCTATTCCTGGAATTTCCCGGCCACGAAGCTGATCCATGTGGATATCGACGTGAACGAAATCGGCCGCAACTATGTGCCGGAACTGGGCATTACGGCGGATGCGGGCAGCTTTCTGCGTCAGATGCTGGGCGCGGTGGGGGACCGAGGGACACCGGCGCGCCGGGCCTGGCTGGCCCAGATCGACGGCTGGCGCGAGGAATGGCGGCAGTTTACCGAGCCAAATTTCGCCTTGCGCACCTCGCCCCTGCGTCCCGAACAGGTCGTCGCCGATATTCGGGCGGTGTTGCCCGATGACGGCATCATCTCGCTTGATTCCGGTGTGCATCACAACTGGTTCATGCAGTTCTGGGATGCGCCGATGCCCCAGACCATGCTCAACGCCTGGGGCTTTTCCGCCATGGGGTTTGGGGTCTCGGGCATTCTCGGCGCCAAGCTGGCCGCGCCTGAGCGGCCCTGTGTCTCCATCAGCGGCGACGGCGGCTTCACCATGACGCCGCATGTGCTGTGCACGGCGGTGGAATACGACATTCCCTGCGTCTGGGTGGTTTGGAACAATTTCGCCTGGGGCGCGATCCGCGATATCCAGCACGGCATGTTCGGGGGGCGGGAGCTTGGCACCGCATTTCACCGGGGTGACAACCAGGAACCCTACAACCCCGACTTTGCCGCCCTGGCGCGGGCCTGCGGTGTCCACGGCGTCACGGTGACTGAGTCCGAGGATTTCAAGGGCGCGCTGGAAAGCGCCATTGCCTCTGGCAAGCCGGCGTTGATCGACGTGCATGTGGACGCCGAGGTGCGCCCGCCCGCGACCGGCACCTGGCAATTGCCGCCCACGCCCTTCGGCGAACCGGCCTTTGGCGGGCCGTTTCTGCAGGACTGAATTCCGCAGCATGAATTTGCATAATCATTGCATTCGTGGGCCCGAGCCGACTAACATCGGGCCGGGGTGAGAAACATCAGTAAATCTTAGCGTTGAGCCGTCCCAGAGACTTCGACGACATGCTGATTTATGGGGAGATAGCCACATGCTTGAATTCCATTCCGGCAGCTCCAGTGCTGTCAATTCGAAGGCCGCCATCGAGGAATGCATCGACCATGCGCTTGGCGACCGGGACAAGGCCGATTGCAAACTGTTGGTGATACATTCGACGGTGGGGCACAATTTTGCCCAGATGGCGGCGGGTGCCCAGGAAGCCTGTCCGAATGCCGAAATCATCGGCTGCACCGGTAGCGGCGTGATCGGGCGGGAAGGCGTCAGCGAGGCCATGCGCGCCATGGCGGTTATGGCGGTCACCGGTGACGAATTCGCGGTTGCCGCCGCTGATGGGCTGAACGGCAGCAATTCAGCGCAGTTAGGCGAACGGGCCGCGGCCGAGATGAAGGCGGAAAACCCGGATGTGAACATGATTTACGTCCTTTCGGCCGGATTGGATCTGTCGGGCGACCAGGTGATTGCCGGCATCGAATCTGTTTTTGGCGAGGAAGTGCCCATCTTTGGCGCCACTGCCGCCGACAACGGCAAGGCCAAGGGCACCTTCCAGTTTCATGGCCAGGATGTACTGGAACAAGGCCTGATCCTGGTCGGGTTCTCCGATCCCGGCTTGGAAGTTCTTTCCGGTGTCCATCACGGCTCCATTCCGGTCGAGGGCGCGGTTTTCGAAGTCACGAAATCGGAGGACAACCGGATTATCGAATTGGATGGTAAGCCGGCCTGGCCGGCGCTGCTGGAACGCTTCGGCTTGCCGCCAGAGACCACGGATCCATCCGAAACGTTGCCGATTACGGGGCTGGGCGAGGCGCTGACCGAGGATGAGCAAACGGTATATGACAATCCGCAGATCCTGCGCGTCCCGATCAAGGTCTCGGACGACCGGCAGTCATTCTATTTGCCGACCTCGGTGCCGGAAGGGACCAAATTCCAACTCATGCAGCGGGATGAGCAGTACATATTCGACGGTGTCGAACGCTTGATGCAGCGCATGAAGGACGACCTTGAAGGCCGCCGTCCGGTGGCCGTGTTTCATGCTGACTGCATGGCGCGGGGGCGGCATATGTTCAACCGGGTTCTGAAGGACGAAATCATCGCCAAGATGCAGTACCCGCTTTGCGGCGAAGAAGTGGTGCCGTGGCTGGGCGTCTATGGCTACAGCGAGTATTGCCGCTTTGCCGGCAAGAACCAGTTTCACAGCTATACGACCTCGCTGTTCCCTATTGTCAGGCGCGAGGGCTGAGCCAACCTCATGTCGGTACCGGCGGAAAAACGCAGTTACGAGGAGTTGGAGGCGCTATGCGCCAAGTTGGAGGCGGAATCCGGGCGTAACCTGGTCATGCAGCAGGACCTGATCCACGCCAAGGGTCAGGTGGATAGCGAATTGATGCGATTCAAGGCGATCCAGGCCTATATCGCCAAGGCGCTGGATACGGACGATCCGGAGGCATTTTTCTCATTGACGCTGGAGTCGGTTATCGAGGCCTTCGAATATGAAGTCGCCCTGTTCCTGCAGGCGACTGAGAGTGAAAAGCTGCTTACGGTCAGTGGCGAATTCGGCTTCGAAGAACCGCCCGTGGATCTGCCGTTCTCGCCGAAATGGCTCAATTCGGATGAAAGCCAGATTATCGGCGAGGATGATTTCTTGCTCATGGCCTGGGTCGAACTGGGCCTGGCCAAGGCCATCGTCTGCCCGTTTCATGACAAGCACGGCAAACTGGCCGGTATTATTCTGGGCGGCATCACCAAGGACGGTGCGGATATTTTTGGCGACATCGAAGCCGATCATGGCTCCGCCTTCACGGTGATGGTGCAACAGGCCGGTTCCCTTTGGACCAACCGGGAACTGAATGATGAAATCCGGCAACAGAACAACCGTCTGGTCAACCTGACGGATTCATATAGCCGCTTCGTGCCCTTTCAGTTTCTCGACCTGCTCGACCGCGCCTCGATCGAGGATATTGACGCCGGTGATCACGTCTCCATTGAAAGCAGCGTGCTGTTCGCCGATATCCGCGATTTCACCTCCCTGTCCGAGGCCCTGGGTCCGGCCGGCACCTTCGCCTCCCTGAATGAATTCCTGGTCGCGGTCGAACCGGTCGTGGAGCAGGAAAAGGGCTTTATCAATCAGTATATGGGCGATGCTGTCATGGCGCTGTTTCCCGGCAGCGCCGATGCCGCCCTA
Organism: Alphaproteobacteria bacterium; assembly: GCA_030747035.1. Classification (GTDB taxonomy): domain Bacteria; phylum Pseudomonadota; class Alphaproteobacteria. The sequence goes on from JASLLM010000004.1 coordinate 8,766, forward strand.
AACTGCGCCATGGGCATGATCGGACATTCGCGGGAACTCAACGCCAGGCGCAGCGGCAGCGGTGAACTGGCGATCCGCTTCGGCATGGGCATTTCCAGCGGCCCGTTGATGCTGGGCGCCATTGGCGGCGGCAAGCGCCTAGACAGCAATGTCGTCGGCGATACCGCCAATCTGGCCTCCCGTATCGAAGGGCTGACCAAGCTTTATGGTGTCTCCACCCTGTTTACGGAATTCACCCGGGCGCGGCTGGAAAACCAGGATGATTTCTGTTTTCGCGAAGTCGACCGGGTGGTCGTGAAGGGGCGCAGCAGCGCGGTCGCGATCTACGAGCTGTACGATTGCGACACCGTGCCGATCCAGAAGCAAAAACACGGCACCGCCGGGCGCTTCGCCGAGGCGCTGGATTTGTACCGCCAGGGGGACTTCCAGGCCGCCTGCCAGGCCTTCGAAGACTGCGCCGCCGAAGCGCCCGATGACAACGTCACCCGCCTTTACATCAACCGCTGTGCCGAGCTGATCGAGACACCGCCCGCGGAGCCCTGGCGCGGCGTCTGGGTGCTGGACGAAAAATAGCCGCAAAAGAATGGGGACAGGCGACGGCGCGCCTGCCCCCCAACAAAGTTTCCTTCCCGAAAATCAGATCTTCTTCAACTGATCACCGACGGGCAGTTGGTAGATGCGCTTGCCCGTGGCATCGAAGATCGCGTTGACCAAAGCCGGCGCGAATGGCGGCACACCGGGCTCCCCGACACCGCAGGGGCGCAAATGCAAAAAGTCTTCGACGATATGTACCTGAACGTCCAATGGTGCATCGGAGATCCGGGTAACCGGATAGTCATCGAAGTTACTCTGATCGACCGCGCCCTTGGTGGTGGTGATTTTGCCATGGCGGGCCACGGTATTGCCGTAGATCACCGCACCTTCGATCTGTTTGCGGATGCCCTCGGGATTGACATAGCGGCCGCAGTCGATGGCCACGTCGACCCGTGGGATATGCAGGCTGCCATCGTCATGCACCACGGCATGCACCGCCGTCGCCACATAGCTTTGGAACGAACGGTGACAGGCCAGGCCAAGGCCGTGACCCTTGGGCATCGCCTTGCCGTAGCCTGACTTTTCAGCCACCGCCCGCAGGGCGTTGGAGAGACGATTGGGCATGATCGGCCAATCCGCGATGGAATCGCCATAGTTCCAATACTTCTCAACCCCGTCCTTGGCCAGGTCCATGTTGTCCGCATCGCCGATCAGCTCCAGCAGCATTTCGAGCGGATCCCGCCCCGCCGCCGTGGCCAGTTCGTTGGCGAAACAGTTCATGGCATAGGCATGCTGGATATTGTTCACCGAACGATACCAGCCGACCCGGATCATGATATCCTCCGCGCCGTTTTCGATGCGGATGTTGGGTACGCTGTTGTAGGGCAGATCGACCAGGCCCAGGCCGAACTCGATGCCGAAGCCGTTCTTCGCCACCGGGTTCCACAGGCCGACGATCGAGGGCCAGGCACCGGACTGTTTCCAGGCCGTGACCTTGCCGTCCGCATCCAAACCCGCGCTCAAATGCTGGGCGCAGGCGGCATGGTAAAATCCATTGCGGATTTCATCCTCCCGGGTCCACTGCATCCGAACCGGCGCACCGATCTCCTTCGACACAATGGCCGCCTCGCAGATGAAGTCGGCCTTGGACTTGCGGCCAAAGCCGCCGCCCAGCAAGGTGACCTCGCACTCCACATCCTTCTTGTCCATGCCCAAGGCTTCGGCGACATAATGCCGGGCCTGATTGGGCGACTGGGTTGCCGCGATGACCTTGACCGGCGTACGCGAGGCGTCCACCACCGCCACAGGCGGTTCCATGGGTGTGTGGATGAAGTAGGGTACGAAATATTCCGCCTCCACCACCTTTGACGCCGCTTTCATGGCCAGGTCGACATCGCCACGATCACGGATCTTCAGGCCGCCTTTCTTGGCCGAGGCCCGCAGGGCATCATCGTAGGTGCTTGAATCATGGGCCACATGAGGGCCCAGGTCCCAATCGATCTTCAGCTTCTCCCTGCCCTGCATGACCGACCAGGTGTTGGAGCCGACCACCGCGACACCGCCAAGGGCACGGAATTCAGCCCCCTTGTCGTCGGCCAAGGCGGGAATTTCCACCACTTGTTCGACGCCCTGGACTTTCAGGGCCTCCGTCGCATCGAAGGATTTCACCTTGCCGCGATAGACCGGCGAGCGGGCCACGACGGCGATCTTCATGCCGGGAATGGAAACATCGGCGCCAAAACTGGCGCCGCCGGTGGTAATGTCGAAATTGTCGACCACCGGCATGTCCTTGCCGATGTATTTCCATTCGGACGGATGTTTCAGCTTTGGCTTGGCATCGCCCGTCGGCACCTTGATATCCGCCGCCGCCCCGGCCAATTGGCCAAAGCCAAGGGATTTGCCGGAGCCGCTGTGATAGACCCGGTGGTCCTTGGCATAGACCTCAGCCGCGCCGACGCCCCATTTCTTGGCCGCCGCCTGCTCCAGCACATAGCGGGCCGAAGCACCCATTTCCCGCATGGCGTCAAAGCCGTGGCGGGTACTGCGGGAGCCATCGGTATTCTGGGCGTCCTTGCCGGGCGGATCGTACTTCGCGGGATCGCCTGGCGCCTGCCAGATCTTGACCCGGTTCCAATCCGCCTCCATCTCGTCGGCGATGATCATGGGCATGCCCGTGCGCACGCCCTGGCCCATTTCGGAACGGCTGCAGGTCAACGTGACGGCACCGCTGCCATCGATGCTGACAAAGAAGTTGGGCGCCGCGGATGCGCCGGCGGCTTGTGCCTCGCCGAACATGGCACGAGGCGCAAGATGGGCGCCTAGCACCAGGGCACCGGAAGCACCGGCCGCTTTCAGCATGTCGCGTCTGGAGACATTGATGATTTGCGCCATGATCACACCTCCTTCGCGGCGGTGCGAACAGCCGCGTGAATGCGTTGATAGGTGCCGCAACGGCAAATGTTGCCTTCCATGCCCTCGATAATCTCTTCGTCGCTAGGGTCCGGATTGGCTTGCAGCAAGGCCGCGGCCTGCATGATCTGGCCGGCTTGACAATAGCCGCATTGGGGCACGTTTTCGGCCCGCCAGGCGCGCTGGACGGGATGGTTGCCGTCTGAATCCAGCCCTTCTATCGTGGTCACCTCCCGGCCGGCCGCGTCGGCGACCGAAGTTACGCAGCTGCGCACCGCCTCGCCTCCCAGATGCACCGTGCAGGTGCCGCAAAGGGCCTCGCCACAGCCGAACTTGCTTCCCGTCAATCCAAGTTCGTCCCGAAGATACCAAAGCAAAGGCATTTTCGGATCGCCATTGAATTGCCGGCTGATACCATTCACTTTCAAGGCAATCATTACCAACCTCCCCATTTTGATTATTTGTACTTTTGTTATGCTTCCAATTGGCGAGAAGCATCGGGGATTATAGGTGCAAGGATACCGGTTATGTCCACTGACAAATGCTTGAAGGCGCCATGGCGGGAGATTTAAGAGGAAGCAGGAAATTGCAACATGGATGACACGCTGCACTACAGAACCATTCTGGAACTCTCCAGCCTGATCGAAGCGGGCGAGCTTTCGCCCGTGACTTTGACCGAGGCCATGCTGGCGCGCATCGAGGCGCTGGATGGGCGCTTGAAATCCTATGCCACGGTGATGGCGGAAAGCGCCATGGCGGAGGCGCGGGCAGCGGAGGCGGAGATTGCCCATGGGCGCTATCTGGGGCCGCTGCACGGCATTCCCATCGCGGTGAAGGACCTTTGCTATACCGCCGGTGTCCGCACCATGGGTGGTTGCGCGGTGCTGGCGGAACATGTGCCCGATTACGACGCCACGGTGGTGCGGCGGTTGCGCCATGCCGGCGCGGTGCTGCTGGGCAAACTCAATCTCACGGAAGGCGCCATGGCCGGTTACAACCCGGACTTCGACGTGCCGGAAAACCCGTGGAAGGAAGGCCACTGGGCCGGCGCCTCGTCATCGGGCTCGGGCGCGGCAACCGCCGCCGGCCTGGCTTTCGCCACCCTGGGCAGTGACACCGGTGGCTCCATCCGGCATCCGGCGGCGGTCTGCGGCACCGTCGGACTGAAGCCCGCCTGGGGCCGGGTCAGCCGCCATGGCGTGCTGGATCTGGCGCAATCCCTCGATCACGTCGGCCCCCTGACCCGCGGTAGCGCCGATGCCGGCATCGTTCTGCAGGCCATCGCCGGCCGGGACCCTGATGATCCCACCACCCTGCTTGACCCGGTGCCGGATATGCTGGCCGGTCTGGAGGCGGGCGTTGGCGGCCTGCGTATCGGCTGGGATGCGCGTTATGCCTCGGAAGGCATGGCGCCGGATTTCGCTGCCGCCCTGGAACAGGCCGTCGAGGTGATGGCGGAGCTCGGCGCCGAGATCGTCGAAGTCTCCATGCCCGAGCGGCTGGCCGAATATTTGCCGGCCTGGAGCGTTCTGTGCACGGCGGAGGCGGCGGACGCCCACCGCGCCACATACCCGGCCCGGGCCAGGGACTATGGCCCCTGGTTCCGGGGCTGGCTGGCCCAGGGTCACGGATATTCAGCCGCCGACTATGCCCAGGCGAATAATCTGCGCGCCGCCTGCGTCGGCGAGTTGCGCCGGACCATGCGGGACGTGGACCTGCTGGCCTGCCCCTCCACGGCGCGGGAGGCCTATCCCGTCACGCCCGAGGTCTCCTACGGCCCGATCCCGCCGGACCGGGACCCCTGGCAGACCCGCTTTACCGTGCCCATGGATTTCGCCGGTCTGCCGACGCTTTCACTGCCTTGCGGTCTGTCCGACAAGGGCCTGCCCCTGTCGCTGCAATTCGTCGCCCATCCCCTGGCCGAACCCCTGCTGGTGCGCGCCGGGGCGGCCTACGAAAAAGCCAGTGAATGGCACCAGATGCATCCGCCCGGCTGGTAGGGCGCCGGCAAACGGATCAATGATCAGCGGCAGCGATAACCGCCTTGATCAGAGCAATGGCGTCATCGCTGGCCCATTCCGCCGGCCCGACCAGGCGGCCGACCTGCCGCCCCTGGCGATCGATCAGTACGGATGTGGGCAGGCCGTAGGCGCCAAAGGCCCGCTGCGCCTTGGTCGTCCGGTCGATCCAGGCGGCCAAATGGCGGATGTTGTTCTCGGCATAGAATTTCTTCACCACCTCCATACCCTTGCGGTCGGAGGATAGGGCGAGAACGGTGAAATCAGCGCCACCGAGTTTGGCCTGCAAACGATCAAGATCGGCCATTTCGCGGCGGCAGGGGCCGCACCAGGTGGCCCAGAAATTGATCAGCACGACCTTGCCGGCAAAGGCCTTGAGGTTATGTTTCCCGCCATTCTCGTCACGGAACTTTATCGCCGGCGCTGGCGGCAATTCGGGTGAAAGCGTAAAATTCACCATCGTGCCCACGGCCCGCCCCGCCAATTGTTGCGACAGGCCGGCGGCCGGGCCCTCGTCTACAAGGGCCAGCAGCGCGAAAATGCCCATGGCGGCGGCGATTGGGATCAAGTATATGGGTCGAATACGGACCATGGCCTCCTCGAAAGGCGGGAGTAAAGAGATGACCGACCAACCGTCGGACGACAACCAGACCGGTGCCAACGCCCTGTGGGGCGGGCGTTTTGCCGGCGGTGCCTCTGATATCATGCAGCGGATCAACGCTTCCATCTATTTCGACAGGCGTTTCTACCGCCAGGATATCGCCGGCAGCCGGGCCCATTGTAGCATGTTGGTGGCGCAAGGCATCCTGAGCGCCGATGACGGTCACGCGATCTTGAAGGGCCTTGATCAGGTGGAGGCGGAGATCGCCGCGGGCAGCTTCGAATATGATCCGGCCAAGGAAGATATCCATATGCATGTGGAGGCGCGGCTGAGCGAACTGATCGGCGAGCCGGCCGGCCGCCTGCATACCGCGCGCTCCCGCAATGACCAGGTCGCAACCGATTTCCGGCTCTGGCTGCGCGACGAGATCGATGCCCTGGAGCCGGCCCTGCGCGAGCTGCAGTCGGCCCTGCTGGACCGGGCGGAAGAACATGCCGATACCTTGATGCCCGGCTTCACCCATTTGCAGGCGGCCCAGCCGGTGACCTTTGGCCACCATATGATGGCTTATGTGGAAATGCTGGGGCGGGATCGGGGCCGCTTTGCCGATTGCCGGCGGCGGCTGAACGAAAGTCCCCTGGGCGCCGCCGCCCTGGCCGGGACCTCGTTTCCCATTGACCGGGAGGCCACGGCCAGCGCCTTGGGCTTCGATAGGCCGGCGGCCAATTCCATGGACGCGGTCGCGGCGCGGGATTTTGCCATGGAGTATCTGGCGGCGGCGGCGATCCTGTCGGTGCATCTTTCCCGCCTGGCGGAGGAAATTGTCAATTGGGCCTCGGCCCAGTTCAACTTCGTCACCCTGGGCGATGGCTTTTCCACCGGTTCCTCGATCATGCCGCAAAAGCGCAATCCGGATGCCGCCGAACTGGTCCGCGCCAAGGCGGGCCGGGTAATCGGCGATCTGAACGCCCTGCTTGTGGTCATCAAGGGCCTGCCCATGACCTATTCCAAGGACATGCAGGAAGACAAGGAGCCGGTATTCGAAGTGGCCGATACCCTGAGCCTGACCGTCCCCGCCATGACCGGCATGCTGGGCGACCTGACGGTCAACCGGGAGGTCATGGAAGCGGCGGCCCGTCAGGGCTTCACCACGGCCACCGACCTGGCCGATTGGCTGGTGCGTCAATTGGGGCTGCCGTTCCGGCGGGCCCATAATGTTACCGGCAGTCTGGTCAAGCTGGCCGAGGAACGGGGCGTCGATCTGGACGGCTTGTCCCTGGCGGACATGCAGGCGGTCGAGGGCGGCATCACCGAGGCCGTGTTCGATGTCCTGGGCGTGCACAATTCCGTGGCCTCGCGGGTCAGCTTCGGCGGTACCGCGCCTTCGCGGGTGCGCGCGGCCATTGCGGAAGCACGGCGGAAGCTATGATCCGCCGCCGTGATATCCTGCGCCTGGCCCTGGGCTTTACCGTCGGCCTGCCCATGCTGGCCATGCTGCCGGCCTGCGGCAAGAAGGGCCCGCCGAAACGGCCCGACGGCAGTACGGGTATGAAGGTGGATCGCAAGACGCTGAAGAAGAAGAACACGGGGCAATAGAGGCATGGACCATTTCCAGTACCGCGACGGGGTCCTGCATGCCGAGGATGTTGCCATCCCCGACATCGCAGCCGCCGTCGGCACGCCGTTCTATTGCTATTCGACCGCCACCATGAGCCGGCATTACCAGGTGCTGGCCGGTTCATTGGAGGGCACCGGCGCGCGCATCTGCTATGCCGTGAAGGCCAATTCAAACCAGGCGGTGATCCGCACCATGGTCCAGCTTGGCGCCGGCGCCGATGTCATCTCGGGCGGCGAACTGCGCCGTGCCCTGGCCGCCGGCGCTGCCCCCGACAGCATCGTCTTCGCCGGGCCCGGCAAGACGCGGGAGGAGCTGGCAGAGGCCCTGGCGGCGGGTATCTATCAGTTCAACGTGGAGAGCGAGCCCGAATTGCGCCTGTTGAGCGCCGTCGCGGTGGAACAGGACCGGCAGGCGCCGGTCGCCATCCGGGTCAATCCGGATGTCGATGCCGGCACCCATGAGAAGATCACCACCGGCCGCAAGCAGAACAAGTTCGGCATCCCCATCGATCGGGCAACGGAGATTTTTGATCTGGGCGCCAGCCTGCCCGGCTTGGCCATGTTGGGGGTGGCTATCCATATTGGTTCGCAAATCACTGATCTGGCGCCGTTCGAGGAATCGTTCGACCGTGCCCTGGGGTTGATCGATGAATTGCGGGCGGCCGGTCACGACATCCGCCGCTGCAATCTAGGTGGCGGCCTGGGCATCCCCTATGGCGGCGAGACGCCACCGCCCCCGGCCGAATACGGCCGTATGGTGAAGCGGTTGACCGCCAACCGGCAACTGGACCTGGTGTTGGAGCCGGGCCGCGTGCTGGTGGGCAATGCGGGCATTCTGGTCGCCGGCGTGATCCATGAAAAGCATGAAGGCCGGCGCTTCATCGTCATCGACGCGGCCATGAACGACCTGATCCGGCCCGCCATGTACGACAGTTGGCACGACATCGTCCCGGTGCGTGAAGCCGCTCCTGGAACGGCGCTTGTCGAGGCCGATGTGGTCGGGCCGATCTGTGAAAGCGGCGATACCTTGGCCAAGGGCCGGCCTATGCCGCCGCTTGCTCCCAATGATTTGATCGCCGTACGCAGCGCGGGGGCGTATGGTGCTGTCATGGCTTCGACCTACAATAGCCGGCCACTGGTGCCGGAGGTGCTGGTGCATGGCGCGCAATATGCCATCGTCCGGCCACGGCAGAGCATCGACGAACTGTTGGCCCTGGACCAAGCCCCGCCCTGGCTGGAAGCCAGCCTGGAATAGCGCCATGAGATTGCCCAGCCGCACAGCCTACCTATTCGCCCTGGCGCGGCTGGTGCTGTTTTGGGAAGCGGCATGGCGGGCGGTTCTGCCCCTGTTGTGTGTGATCGGCCTGTTCACGGCCCTGGCTTTGCTGGAGCTGCCGGCGCTGCTGCCGGCCTGGGCGCATGTGCTGGGACTGGCCCTGTTTGCGCTGCTAATGGCCGTGGCCGCATGGGCCGGTTACAAAAACTGGCGGACCCCTGAAGATGGCGCCGCCTTGCGCTGGCTGGAAAACGACAGCGGCCTGAGCCATCGCCCGCTCGGAACCCTGCGGGATCAACTAGCCAACAGTCACGATGCCGGGGCCGCGGCGCTGTGGCGCGCCCACCGCCGCCGTATGCAGGCGCAGCTTCGCGGCCTGCGCGTCGGGTTGCCCCGTCCCGGCCTGCCGGCGGCCGATCCCTGGGGCCTGCGCGCCGTGGTATTTCTGCTGCTTGCCATGGGGCTGTTCGTTGGCGGCGCGGCGGCGCCGCAGCGTCTGGGCCGAGCGTTACAGCCGGACTTCAGCGCTGACGCGGGCGATGTGGCGGAGCTGGAGGCATGGCTGAACCCGCCCGATTATACTGGCCTGCCCCCCGTCAAGCTGGACCCCAAGAGCACCGACGCCCTGCGGGTGCCCCAGGGCAGCACGCTCATGGCGCGGGTCTTCGGCGGCGGCGAAACGCCCCGCTTGTTGATCGACGGCGCGGCCACGCCGTTCCTGAAAATCGATGAAAGAAATTTTGAGCTGAGCCAGCTTATCGAGGCCGGACAGCGTTTAAGCGTCGTCTCCGCCGAACAGTCGATCGCGGATTGGCCCCTCGCCATTATCGTTGATCAGATCCCAACCGTGGAAAGCGATGTGGAACCCTCGGTGACCGTGCGCCAGGCCGTGCGCCTGTCCTACAAGGCGGCGGACGACTACGGCTTGGCCGCTGTTTGGGCGGAACTGCGCCGCGCCGACGCGGACGATGGCACGGATGTGAAAAAACCGGGCGACGCAACCGGCAAGGCGGACCCGGCGGCGGCGGAAAATGGCGGAGAGGCGGCGGACGAGACCGTCTTGAAACTGGACTTGCCCATCTCTCCTCCCGGTGCGCGGGAAGCCAGGGACAATGGCTACTTCGATCTGACGCCGCATCCCTGGGCCGGTTTGAACGTCACCCTGCGCTATCTTGCCAAGGATGACAGGGGGCAGACCGGATGGTCGGAAGTGATTGCGTTTCAATTGCCGGAACGGCAGTTCCGCCACCCAGTGGCCCGTGCGGTCGTCGAGCAGCGGCGTGATTTGAGCCGCCTGCCGGAGCGGCGCTTTCTTGTCGCCATGGCATTGTTCGCCATTGCCTCCGGGCCGGAAACCTACGACAACGATCAGATTGCCTATCTCGCCCTTTGGACGGCGGCCCGGCGCCTGCAGCTAAGCCGGGGCGAACCAGCGGCCGAGGTGATGGAGTTGTTGTGGCAGGTTGCCCTGCGTATCGAGGATGGCGGCATGTCACTGGCCGAACGGGAATTACGTGCGGCCCAGGATGCCTTGATGGCCGCCTTGGCGGAAGGCGCCGAGCAGGCGGAAATCGAACGTCTGATGGACGAGTTGCAAAGGGCCATGGAAAAATATCTTCAGGCCCTGGCGGAACAGGCCCAGCGCGACAGACAGGCCCAGGGTCCGCAGGCCACGGATCCCAATGCCCGGTCGGTCGACGCGATGGACCTGCAAAAGATGATGGACCGGATCAGGGAACTGAGCCGCCTGGGCGCCACGGATGCGGCCCGGGAAATGCTGCGCAAACTGCAGGAGATGCTGGAAAATCTGGAAGCGCAGCGCGCCACCGCGCAACAGCAGGGCGACGGGCCGGGTGAAAAGGCGATGCGGCGATTGGGTGAATTGCTGCGCAAGCAACAGGAATTGATGGACAAGACCTACCAGCAAACACCGCGCCGCCGCCGCATGCCCTGGGAAAAACGCGATGGTGAAAATGGCGAGCAAAATTCCGGTGGCGGCCAGGGCAGCAGCCAGAACGGTCCCATGACCTCCGGCAAGCGCGAGGCGATGCGCGGCTTGGCGAACCGCCAGGGCGGTCTGCGGCAGCGGCTGGGCGATGTCATGCGGCAACTGGGTGCCGGCATGGGCAAGATCCCCAATGCCATGGGCGGTGTCGACCAGGCCATGCGGGAGGCGCAGCGGGCCTTGCGTTCGGGACGGGGCGGCCAGGCGTTGTCATCGCAGCGCCAGGCCATCGACGGCCTGGCCAACAGCTTCCGCGAGTTGGCGGAGGAAATGATGAAGAATGCCCAGGACGACGGCTTGGGGCAATTCAGCGAAAGCCAGGAAGACCCCGCGGGCCGGCCCTTTCAGGGCGGCGGCATGGATACCTCCCGGGTGATGGTGCCTGATGACTCGGAACTGGCGCGGGCCCGCCATATCCTTGACGAACTGCGCCGCCGCGCCGGCGAGCGCGCCCGCGCCCGGCTGGAGCGGGACTATATCGAACGCCTGTTGGAGCGGTTCTGATCCGATGTCCTATTTGGCCGGCCTGTTGCGTCCCGGGATTATGATCGGCCAGGGGTCCGGCGTCTTGGGGAACGGCACCTCGATCACCGCCGGCACCGATTGCTTGAACGCCGTGGGCAGCACCTTGGCAAGGTCATCGGGCGTCTCCGCGCGATAGGCGGCACAGCCGAAGCTTTCGGCCATGGCAACAAAATCAGGATTGGTCAGGTCGGAGGCGATGGTGCGTCCGTCATAAAGTTCTTCCTGCATGCGGCGCACATTGCCGAAGGCGCCGTCGGCGAAAACGATGGCGACGATATTGACGTTGTATTTCACCGCCGTGGCCAGTTCCTGCACGTTGTACATGAAACCGCCGTCACCGTTGATGGAGAGAACCTGACGGTCCGGATTGGCGATCTTGGCGCCTATGGCCGTGGCCAAACCGCAGCCAAGGGTGCCCTGATAGGCCGAGGTCAAATAGCCGCGCGGGCGATACACCGGCATGGCCACGCGGGAGACGTAGCCGACCTGGGTCAGCTCGTCGACGAAGATGCCGTCATCATCCAGGGCTTCGCGGATCACCTTGATCCAGGACATTTGCGGGCCCAGGCGGTCCAGCAGCATGGCCCGCACTTGGCTCCGCACTTCCAGCATTTCCTCTTCGCGGGAGGCCCGGCTGGGGGCCTGCGTGGCCACGGCGTTGACCAGGGCCGGCACAATATCCCGGGCATCGCCGACGATGGCGACATCCGGCGCGGCGATGCGCTTGATCTCGACCGGATCGATATCCACGTGGATGATTTTCAAATCATCGTCCGTGCCCCAGTTCATGCGCGCCGGCTGCAACCGGCTGCCGACCGCCAGCACAACGTCGGCCTGGGGCCACAGGCGGTGGCCTTCCAACTGCATCATGGACAGGTAGTTTCGGTTCGACACGCCGCCGCGTCCGGTGCGGTTGGCGATCACCGGGGCCTGCAGCATTTCGGCCAGGGCCTCCACCGCCTCACCGCTGTCCATGGCGCCGCTGCCGACAAAGATCATCGGCGCCTTGGCGCCGGCCAGCAGCTTGGTGGCCTGGGCCACGGCGTCTTCATCCACCGGCGGGCGGGCGTAGTCCCTTACCGCATCCAACAGGTCCACGTTGCAGGTCGCGGCCAGTTGATCCAGGGGCATTTCCACCGCCACGGGCCGGGGACGGCCCGTGCGCAATTGCCGGAAAGCCTCCGCCATTTTGCCCGGGGCATCGGTTGGATGCTCGATGCGGGCGGCGGACTTGCTCAGGCCGCGAAGGATCGACAGTTGATCGGGGATTTCGTGCAGTTGGCCGTAGCCGCGCCCGATGGAAGCGGAAGGGATCTGTCCCGTGACGCACAGCACCGGCACATTGGCGGCCCAGGATGTGCTTAGTGCGCCGGCGGTGTTCAGAACGCCGGGGCCCGGCACCACGGCAAAGGCGCCGACCTTGCCGGTGGACTGGGCGTAGCCATGGGCCATGTAGGCAACGCCCTGTTCATGGCGGCTGTTGATCACCTGGATATTGTTGCCTTCGTCGTGCAGGGCGTTGAAGAACCAATCCAACTGCACACCGGGCAGGCCGAAAATTGTGTCGACGCCATGGGCGATAATGGATTTTACAAGGGCCTGGCCGCCGGTCATACGGGTCATGGGATACTCCGGAATTGCGCTATTGACCGGCGCAGCCTAGCACGGCTTGCCCCAGTCTCAATCGCAGGATTCGATCAGTTCGCCCTGCAACAGGGTGGCCAATGCAGCCGCAAGGTCCCGTTCGAGGGTGGCCGTGGGAGTTTCGGGAAAAGCGTCCCCGAACAAGGCCAGCAGGTCGGCCGTACTGGCCGGTGCCTCCAAGGCGCGCCAGATCGCCATGGCCATTTGATCCAGGTGAAAAATATCGCCGCTGTCGCCGGCGATCAAAAACAGTTCGTTCTCGACCGGCGTTTCGTTGATGCCGGGGCGGCGGCGAAAACATGGATTACTGGCACTCATGGCGCCGCCGGGGCACTGAAACGGGACATCACGGTGTCGGCGGCCTGGAAAGCGGAGGCATAGCGCAGTTGCCAGATTTCGGCGCCCTGGGCCAGACGCACACAAGCGGATAATTCTCCCTGCTGGGTCAGATGCGGGGCGAAAAGCTGTTCCAGCAGAAGCCGCACCATATCCGGCGAGCGCATTTCCGTGAGCTCCGGCATCGTGGCGTCAGGGTCGCGCTGGAGGTGCACCAGGGCTCTTATGGGCAGGCTTTCGCCAAACGCCGCCGCCTGCTCTGCTTCAAGCTGCAGCACCGCCATTTCCGGCCAGGTCAGGATACTGTTTTCCGCCACGAAATCCCGGTACGCCGCATTCGCCTCGGCCGGCAAGGGCAGGCGCAGCTTGGCTGCGATGGCCAGGGATGAGCCCATGGGCACAGATTTCGAGAAATCGAGGATCAGCCGGTCGTCGGAGAAAAATTTTATGCCCCTGGCGGCCAGCACGGTGGCAAAGGTGCTTTTGCCGCTCTCGTTATCGCCCAGCAACAACACCAGACCATCGCCGAAGGCCGCGGCGCCGGCGTGGATCGATGTCAGGCCGTCCCCTTGGGCCACATAGGCGGCGATCAGGGCGCCGATAAGGGCATTGGCGACCGTGTAGCCGTCCTCCAGATCATAGTCGTCAAGCGCCATATGAGGTGATTCGATCTGCCAATGGCCCGCCTGGCGCCGGACAGTGATCGCGTCCATGGGCTCGTCTTCAGTGCCGACTTGAGGCGGCAGTATCGGCCACTGCGAGATCAACTGGAATAGAAATGGGGCTAGCCCTTCGCCGTCGCCGGCGCTCAAACCATTGATCGCGATGCCATGGCGCGGGCCTGCGAGGACAATATTCGCTGATCGCGTGGTTGCCACCCTGTCCTGCCCTTGAAGGCCGGCGCCGTTCCGATCTGGGCGCGGGCGCTAGGAGCTGCTACCCCGGCTCTTGCTGCCGCCTCTGCTGCCACTGCCCCTGCTGGAGCTCTTGCCGCGGCTCTTGGATTTGCTCTTGCTGCCGCAACTGCCGCCGGGGCAAATGACGGAGGGACGTGCCTTTTTCTTGGCCAAGGCTTCACCGTCGATATGGGTGATCGTCGGCGCCGCATATGCAACGGCTGCAACCAACCCCAGCCTGGCAAGCGCCTTGCGACGGCTTAGTACAGATACATCCTGATTTTCTGTCATCATAATCTGCCTCAACGCGACCGGACAATTGCACCGGACCTGAAACGCGGCGCCATCATCTACACAGACCCAACCCCGTAACTAAAGTCGTATCTAAAGAGGTTAATATCAAGGAAATTTCTTAAGAATTTGGCAATTCCGCCAGGCCGGCAGCCAATAATGCCTGGCCCAGCTTGATGTCATCGGGTGCATCCAGATCGAAGCCCTGGGCAAAGGGAATTTCAACGGGCAAGGAGGGGTTGGCAAAGGGTGTTTGCTGTTCAATCGCGGCTAGGCTTCGAAACACCAGCAGGTTGCCGAACAGGTAGTGCGGCGGCTTTTTCTGTTTGTTGTGGGCGACGGCCCGTTCCTCGGCAAAACGGAAATCAATATGGCCGTCCTTGATGACCCGTTGGTTCAGGGCATGATGGTTGTGCGGGCAGGGCACGACCGTCTGGACCGAACCGGCCTCGGCGTCCGCCAGCAGTGCGTTCACCGCCCAACGGATATGTTCCGGCAACAAAAACGGCGAGGTCGGCTGCAACAGGGCGATGCATTCCGCTACCGCGCCTTCCTTGGCTTCGATGTCGGCCAGGAAATCCTCGATCACCGCGATCACCGGGGTGTCGTCGGCACCCAGATGGATGGGCCGCTCATGCACCTCGACCCGCAGGGTGGCGCAACGGTCTGCGATGTCCTGATGGTCCGTGCTGCACAACAGCCGGCTGAAACAGCCGGAGGCATTGGCCGCAAGCACCTGAAAATCCATCAGGGGGCGGCCGACAAAGGGCGTCAGGTTCTTCATGGGAATTGACTTGGAGCCGCCCCGGGCCGGGATCAGGCCCCAGACCGCGCCGGGGATAATCTTCATGTTTTCAAATCCTTGAAGTAATCGATGGCCAGTTCAATAACCCGGCCCTGGGTTTCCCGCCAGGCATCCTGGGTTGAGCCGGCGATATGCGGCGTCAACAGCACATTGTCATGGCTTTGGGCATGCCGCACCAGGGGATGTTCAGCGGCCTTGAAATCCAGATCAAATTCGCCGTCCAGGACATCGGCGCCATAGCCGGCAATATGACCCGACTGCAAAGCCCGCAGCAGTGCCGCTTCGTCCACAAGCTCCGCCCGCGCCGTATTGATAAACAGGCTGCCCGGCTTAAAGCGGTCGATAACCTCGGCGCTGATCAGGCCCTGGGTCTCCGGCAGCGCGGGCACATGCAGGCTGATCACATCGGCCCAGGCGACCAGGTCCACCAAACTGCCAACCCGTTCGCTCAGGCCATCGGCCTCGACAAAGGGATCATGGTAGCGCACCGCCATGTCGAAAGCCGCACCATAGCGGGCCAGCCGCCGGCCCAGGCGGCCATAGCCGATAATGCCCAGCTTCAGGCGCGACAGCATGGCTGGTGCGCCCCATTCAAAGCGGTTCCAATGGCCCGCCTTGACATGATCGAAGGACCAGGGCGTGCGCCGCAACAGGGCCAGCAACAGGCCCCAGGCATGCTCCGCCGTCGGCGTGATGGTATCGAGAAAGGCCTGCTCATCCTTTAGCGAGAATACCTCTATTCCCCTCGCCGCCGCCGCCGCCATGTCGATATGCGGTACGCCGGTGGTGTTGCTGATGATGGCCCGCAGGTTGGGGCAGCGCGCCATCTTTTCGGATCCGAAATAAAACCCCAAGGGGGCGCAGCAAGCTTCAATACCAGCCAGGATCTCGTCATTGTCCTGCTCTGGATTATCCAGTTCATGAACCGTGAAGCCGGCCGCCGCCAGAGCCTGGTTCTCGGGCTGCCAGTTCAAGAGCCGGTAGTAAAGCAGCGCCGGTTTGCCCATCAGTAGCTCATGCGCTTGTTCAGCATGCGCTCGTCCACGTCGATCTCCGCCAGGGTTTCAGTGATGTGGCGATAGGCGGTGCCGTCACCAAATGGTGGCGGCGTTGCGGCCATTGTGTCTTGGAAATCGCCGTCGCCCAGGACCCGGCGAATGGCGCCGGCGACGGCGGCGGCGTCATAGGGCACGTCGATAACGTTGGCGGCCCGTTCCCGGCCGATCTGACGCTCGCCCACATTGACGGCGCCAAGCTGAAAATACGGTGCCTCGATCAGGCCGGCGGACGAGTTACCCACCAGGGCGGCGGCAATTTTCTGCAGGCCGATAAAGTCCGGCGCGGGGATGTTCTGATGCACGGACACGCCGGGGCGCCCGCGGGCGGCTTCCAGGCCGTCGATAATGCCTTCATAGCCTTGGTCGGAGCAGGGATAGACCAGCATGGTGCGCAAGCCGATTTCCGCTACCCCGGCGAGGGTCGCCTCGATCTGCGTCCGCGATGCCCCGGGCACGGTGGAATCGGAATGCTGCAGCACCAGCAGAAACGGCTCGTCCACCGCCAGGTCGTAGCGACGGCGCAACTCTTCCTCTGCCGTGGCGCTGCCCAGCAGGATCTGATCGATATGGGTATCGCCCGCCACGTGGATACGCCAGGGTTCCTCGCCCATGCGGCGGATGCGCTCGGCGGATTGCTCGGTTGAGGGGAAGTGGATGTGCGAAAGCTTGGTAATGGCGTGACGTACCGGTTCGTCCAGGCTGCCCGATAGATCGCCGCCTTGAACATGGGCAATGGCGATACGCATGTTGTGGGCCGCGATGCAGGCGGCGAAAACCTCGCCCCGATCGCCGATGACCAGCAGGACATCCGGCGCCAGCCTGGTCAGCACATCGACGGAGCGTTGCAGGCAAAGGCCGACGGCGCGGGCGCGGTCCTCGTTGCTGTCGCCGGTCTGTTCCATATCGATGGCGGCGGCGACGGGAAACTGGTCCTCCACCTCGCGCACGGTACGGCCGAACTGGTCATAGAGATGCTGGTCGGTAACCACCAGGGCCATTTCCAGATCGTCATGCGCCTGAATGGCGCGCATTGTCGGGGTCAGGGCGCCAAAGCCCCCTCTTTTTCCCGACCAGACGCAGATCTTTTTGCCGCTCACAGCAAGTCTTCCATTTGTAGCAGGGTATCCGCAGCGACGGCGCGGGCCAGGGTGCGGCCGATCATGGCCTCCAGTTGATTGGCCGGAATGCCGTTGCCCGGACGTTTGCTGATCAGGTCGCCCGGCCGTAGAACCGCGCCGGGGTCCAGGTTGCGGGTGGTGGCCACGGATTTGGTGGCCCAGACCTGACCCTCCTGCTCCGCCGCTGTCGGTTCCTTGCGGCCATGGCCCAGCATCGCCTCCAGCCGCCGCACATTGGCGATAAGTTCGCCCAGATCCTCCGGGCCGGCGGAGACCTTCCAGTCCTGGGCGTTGGGCACATCGCGCAGGATGGTGATGTGCTTTTCCACCACCTCCGCGCCGCGCGCCACCGCCGCCAGCAGGGCCAGATGATCCTGGGTGTGATCGGAATAACCCACGGGCCCCTCGAACAGTTCCGCCAGCCGATCCATGGCCGCCAGATTGACCTGGTCCTCGGGTGTTGGATAGGCGGTGATGCAATGCAACAGCGCGACCCTGTCGCAACCGCCCTTGGCACAGGCCTCCAACGCCTCGCCAACATCCTCTTCGTTGTACATGCCCGTCGAGACCACCATGGGCCGGCCCAGTTCCGCCAGTTTGGTCAGGAAGCCCGGGTTGTTGCGCTCGCCCGAGCCGACCTTGATGGCGGGCACCTCCAACGCTTCAAGCCAGGGAATGCGGCTTTCGTTATGGGCCGTGGCCATGAACAGCAGGCCGCGTTCATCGCACAGGGATTTCAGCTCTTTGAACTCGGCCAGGGTTAGATTGCGCGGGCGCAGGCGGTCGCGCCATTCCGGCAGTTCCGCCGCGATCAGTTCGTCCACATCGAAGACCTGGGTCTTGAAGACATCGGCCCCTGCGTTGGCGGCCAGTTCAACCAGTTGGATCGCCATGTCCATATCGCCGAAATGGGCCACGCCGGCCTCGGCGATGAACAGGCAGGGCGCACCGCCGCCGACCGCGCGGCCGCCAATGGAAAACTGATCCTGGAAGTTGGCTGAATGCATGCCCCGTTGTACACACCAAGGGCGGCAATACAAACAGTTTCTCTATTCCTGATACCTCTAGTCTTCGCCCATCACGAGTTTAATACCGAAGCCGAATAAACCGACAATCAATACCACGCTGAAGAGCGCGCCGTAGGGATTCCACAAGGGTACAACGTCGGCGGCGCGGCACCACCAAGACCAGGTTGAGACGAGAAAATTGATACCTAATTCAAGCATCGAACTAACCTTTCATGTGGGCAAAAGATGGGTACGATGGCGAGGCAGTTAAGTGACGGACCTCACATCTGGGTCCTCAACAAAAGGTGATCGGATGAGTGATAATTTGGGTGCCTATATCACCCACGACAGGGTCAGGGTGGCGCCGACCGGCGAGGGGCCCCTGTCCGGATTAAGCTTTGCGGCCAAGGATTTGTACGATGTCGCGGGCCATATCACAGGCGCCGGCAGTCCGGACTGGCTGGCCAGTCACGGCCCCGCCACCCAGACCGCATCCGCCGTCGGCAAACTGCTGGCGGCGGGCGCCGAACTGGTGGCGAAGGCGCAAACGGACGAAATGGCGTTTTCGATCACCGGGCAGAATGCCCACTACGGCACACCTATCAATGTCAATGCACCGGGCCGTATTCCCGGCGGTTCGTCCTCGGGCTCGGCGGCGGCGGTGGCGGGCGCTCTGGTGGACTTCGCCTTGGGCTCGGATACCGGCGGCTCGGTCCGCATGCCGGCGGGCTTTTGCGGTATCCACGGCATCCGCACCACTCAGGACAGGATCCCCGTGGATGGCGTGCATCCCCTTGCTCCCTGTTTCGATACCATCGGCTGGTTCGCCCGCGGCGGTGCGTTGATGCAGGCGGTCGGGCGGATCCTGTTGCCCGGCTACCGGGAGCATGCGGGGGCGAACCGGCTGCTGGTCGCGCGGGACTGTTTCGATTTGCTGACGGCGGAGGCGGCCAGCGCCCTGGACCCGGCGGTCGACCAGGTGGCGGCGCATTTTCAGGACCGGGCGGCGGTGCGGCTCAGCCCCGACGGACCAGACAACTGGATGCCCCATTTCCGTACCCTGCAGATGGCCGATATTTGGCGCGTACATGGCGAATGGGTTCAGCGGGTGAAGCCGAAATTCGGCCCCGGCGTGGCGGAACGTTTCGCCATGTGCGCCACGATCACGCCCCAGGCCGTGGCGGAAAGCAGCCGGGTACGGGAAACAGTTCGCCGGCTCCTGCGGGAGTTGCTGGCGGATGACGGCGTGCTTTGCCTGCCGACCGCACCGGGTATCGCCCCCTTGCGTCAAACGCCAGAAGGCGAATTGGATAATTTCCGCTGGCGCAGCATGGGTCTGACCTGCATCGCCGGGCTGTCCGGCTGTCCGCAGATCAACCTGCCGCTCGCCAGCCTGCGGGACTGCCCCCTGGGCCTGTCATTGCTGGCGGCGCCGGGCCGTGATGAAATGTTGTTGCAACTGGCCGCCGTGATCGCGCCCTGACAGCCCGCCAAAGCGCATTTATTCTAAATGCGCTCGGACTCTTAAGAAGCGAGCAATTGAACCAATTTCTTAGGTCGCTTTAGCGACACTAATTTATTGAAAATTGCTCTCAACCCTATTCGTCGCCACGCCTTTTGGCGCCGGTATATGAATCATCCGGCAGGCGGCGGCGGTCGGGCCCATTGTACTGCGCCACGGAAATCTGTTGCATGGGATTGTCGCGCAGATGCTGGGCCAAATCATGCAATGCCGTGGCTGAGATCGGCTTGATCATGACGTGATCGACGCCCGCCTTGACCAGGCCGCGCACCCGCTCAGGGCTGCTTTCGCCCAGCAGGCAAATCACCGCCAATCCCTTGCGCGGCGAATTTACGGGATCGCGCAGGTCCCGCAACAGGGCCTTGGTCTCGAAATCCGATGTGCTGGTATCGGCAACCAATACGGAGGCGGGATAACTGGTCAGGGCCTCCAGGGCCGCCGCCGCTGATTGCGTGGTTCTGATCTCCATCACCTCGCCCAAGGCAATCCGGTCCATCGTGCCGACCCGCAATAGGAGGGCTTTCAACGGTTTCGCCTTCGCCGCCTCCGCGTTCGGACCGGTGCCGTCATATGACGAGGTTCTTGAAGTTTCAGACAACGGATTTTCCACGACCAGTCAAATTTACCGCCCGCCAGGCTTGCCCCGCCGGCGCAACGCGGGGCAGCTTAGCCTAAGCGCGGCGTGAAGCAAACCGGCAGTGATTGCAACCGTGACAGCCGCCGGGAAACCGGCTAGTACATCTGCCATGACAGTATCCACGCGAAGCGGTGCCGGGGCCGGTAAAGCAGATGCGGCTGCCTCTGGCGGGGCTGAGCTGCGCTCCGACGGCCGGGTTATCGGTCTGGTCGGTGGGGCGCATTTCCTCAGCCATTACCTGATCTATCTGCTGCCCCCCGTTCTGCCCCTGATGAAGCTGGAGTTCGGCGTCGGCTACGCCGCGCTCGGTTTGATCATGACGATTTTCAACCTGGCCTCGGGCCTGACCCATGTTCCCATGGGCTTTCTGGTGGATCGTTTCGGCGCCCGGCGTCTGCTGATTTACGGCGTGGTGGTGTCAACGCTGGCTTACGTCAGCATGGGGGCCTTTGCCGGCTACGCGGCCATTCTGGTCCTGGCCGCCATCGCCGGTATCGCCAACAGTGTCTATCACCCGGCTGACTACGCCATTCTGTCGGCCTCGATCTCCAACAAACGTATCGGGCGTGCCTACAGCTTGCACACCTTCGCCGGTTTTGCCGGCGGCGCGGTGGCGCCGCTCGTCATGGCCTACGCTTCCATTCAATGGGGTTGGCGCGTGGGCCTGATGCTGACGGGTATCCTGGGTTTTGCGGTCTGGCTCTCGCTGTTGCTGAACCGCGGCAGCCTGTCGGAAGCCGTACGCCGGGGCGGCGACGATAATACCGGGCCGAAACCCGAAGGGCAGAAAGGCGGCGTGGCCTTGTTGCTGTCCCTGCCGGTCTTCATGTGTTTCCTGTTCTTCATCATGTTGTCGGTTTCCCAGAACGGACTGTCCACCTTTGCGGTCGCCGCCTTTGTCGCCATTCAGGATATTTCCCTTGAAGGGGCGCAAATGGCTCTGACGGCGTTCCTGGTCGGCAGTGCCGTGGGCGTTCTGGTTGGCGGCCAGATCGCCGACCGCACGCAGCGTCATGAATGGGTGGCTGCGATCTTCTTCATGGCGTCCGCAGTGGTGATTTTCCTGGTTGGCAATGTCATGCTCTCCGCCGGCTGGGTGATCGCGGCCATGGCCCTGGGCGGAATGACCTTTGGCGCCATCATGCCGGCCCGGGACATGCTGGTGCGCGCGGTCACGCCCGAGGGCTCCATGGGCAAGGTTTTCGGCTTTGTCTCGACCGGCCTCAATATCGGCGGCGCCCTGACGCCGGTCTTTTTCGGCTGGCTGCTGGACCAGGGCGAACCACGGCTGCTGTTCTGGTTCGGTCCCATATCCATGCTGGTGGCCGCCGCCATCGCGCTGCTGGTGCGCCTGTGCCAACCGAAGGTGGCGGCGCCGTCCTGACTTGGGTCAGGCGGCGTTTCCCGCAATGCACGGGACCGGTTTGGAAGCGGTAAAAAAGGCGCCCTTCCGCACTTCAATTGCGGGCGCCAAGCCTCTATTTTGTCGCTATTATGAGCCATACCAGGAAAGTCGCCGGATGAGACCGCCCTTGATGAACTTCCGTGCCATGTTGCTGTTGCCATTGCTAATGACGGCGGCGGCTATCGGCTATGGCGCCGCGCCGGCGCGGGCCCAAAACGTTCAGCGCATCGCCGCGATCGTCAATGACGAGGTGATTTCGCGCTACGATGTGGAACAGCGTGTTGGCCTGGTCATCGCCACCAGCAGGCTGAACGACACGGCCGCCACCCGGCGCCGGCTACGGCAGCAAATCCTGCGCAGCCTGATCGACGAAAGTTTGCAGTTGCAGGCCGCTAAGCGCCATTCGATCCAGGTCGGCAAGAAAGACCTGGGTCAAGCCTACCGTTATATCGAACAACAGAACAATGTGCCGGCCGGCGGGCTGAATAATTTTCTCAAACAGGCGCGTATTCCAAGGCCGGCGTTGGATGCGCAGCTTCGGGCGGAGATTTCCTGGTCCAAGCTGGTTCGCCGCCGCCTCGGCCGGAATGTGCAAATTGGCGACGAGGAAATTGACGAGGTGCTGGCCCGGCTGCAAGCCAACGCGGGACGGTCGGAGCAGCGGATTTCGGAAATTTTTCTGCCCGTCGACTCGCCTGACCAGGCCGAAGAGGTTCGCCGTGCCGGTATCGGGCTGTTGCGGCAGTTACGCGATGGCGCGTCGTTCGCCGCCATGGCGCGGCAGTTCAGCCGCGGTGCCACGGCGGCCCAGGGCGGCGCGGCGGGCTGGGTGCAGCCGGGCCAGCTTGCGCCGGCCTTGGATATAGCCATCGCGAAACTGCAAGTCGATGAGATCTCCCAGCCGATCGAGGCGGCGGGGGGGTACTACCTGATCCAGCTGCATGAACGGCGGAGAATTGCCACGGCGGGTGAAAGCGGCATGAAACTGACGCTGAAACAGATCATGCTGTCCCTGGCGAAGGAGGCCAAGGCGGCCGATTTCGAGGCCCGGGAGCGAATGGCCCGGAACGTGGCGGCAAGCGCCAAGGACTGCGGCGATTTCGATGACGTGGCAAAGGCATTGCAGGCGGCCGACGCC
Organism: Alphaproteobacteria bacterium; assembly: GCA_030747035.1. GTDB lineage: Bacteria > Pseudomonadota > Alphaproteobacteria. Next base: position 31,608 of record JASLLM010000004.1, read on the forward strand.
GACGATCTCGGTGAAGTGAATTTGACCGATCTGCCGCCGAATATCGCCGACGCGGTCAAGGATCTGGCGGTCGGTCGGTTCAGCGCGCCGATCCGGCAAGAGCAGAAGATCCTGTTGTTGATGGTTTGCAAGCGTGAAGAAATCAAGGGCAGGGGACCCGACCGGGATAGCATTTCCAACAACCTAGCGCGACGGCGGCTGGCCATGTTGGCACAACGTTATCTGCGGGATTTACGGCGGTCGGCGGTCGTGGAACTGCGCTGATGCCCACCACTCGACTTCCCATCGCCGTAACCATGGGCGAGCCCGCCGGCGTCGGAGTTGAGATTACCTTGAAGGCCTGGAGCCGGCGGACGCTGTATGATCTACCGCCTTTCTATCTGATTGCCGATCCGGAGCAGGCACGCGCCACGGCGGAGAACCTGGGACGCAAGGGCTGGTCACCGGTGACAAAACTGCCGGTGATCGAGATCAACTCGCCGGCGGAGGCGGTCGCCAATTTCGAAGCGGGTCTGCCGGTTTTCGCGCAGCCGCTGGCTGAAAGCCCCGTGGCGGGCCAATTGAACACGGCCAACGCGGCGGCGGTATTGGATGCCATCGAAACGGCGGTTCGCCATGTGCAAATGGATCAGGCCAGCGCCGTCGTCACCAACCCGATCCAGAAATCAATCTTGCACGAAGCCGGCTTTGAGCATCCGGGCCATACGGAGTATTTGGCGGCGCTGTGCGGCGGCGGGCATCTGCCGGTGATGCTGCTGTCCTGCCCGGGTCTGAAGACCGTGCCGATGACCGTGCATATGCCGTTGCATGAGGCGGTAGAGAAGCTGACCACCGAGATGATCGTGGAACGCGCCATGATCACGGCCCGGGCCCTGGACCGGGATCTCGGTTTCCGGCCGCCGCGCCTGGCCGTCGCCGGCCTGAACCCGCACGCCGGCGAAGCGGGTGATCTGGGCCTGGCGGAGGCGGAAATCATTCAGCCGGCGATAGATCAATTGCGGGCCCATGGTATTGCCGTAACCGGGCCTGTGGCATCCGATTCCATGTTCCATGAAGCGGCCCGGCAGACCTACGATGTGGCGATCTGCATGTATCACGATCAGGCGCTGATCCCGGTCAAGACCCTGGGCTTTGAGTATGGCATCAACATGACCCTTGGCCTGCCCATCATCCGCACCTCGCCCGATCACGGCACCGCTCTTGATATCGCGGGCGAGGGCCGGGCCAATTCACTGAGCCTGACCACCGCCCTGGCCTATGCCGGGCTGATCGCGCGCCATCGGGCCCTGGCGGCGTGAGGTGAACGACCTGCCGTCCGATTTGCCGCCGCTGCGCGAGGTCCTCGCCCGGCACGGTATCAGGGCGACGAAAACCCTGGGGCAGAACTTTCTGCTCGATCTCAATCTGACCCGCAAGATTGCCCGTGCCGGCGGTTCTATTGACGGCCAAACAGTGCTGGAAATAGGCCCTGGGCCTGGCGGTCTGACCAGGGCTTTGCTGGCGGAAGGTGCCAGCCATGTGGTCGCGGTGGAGCGTGACCGCCGCTGCCTTGCCGCCCTGGAAGATCTGGCCACCGCCGTGCCGGGGCGCCTCACCCTGGTCGAGGCGGACGCCCTGGAAGTGGATGAATATGCGCTGTCCCCCAGGCCCAGCCGGATCGTCGCCAATCTGCCCTACAACATTTCGACGCCCTTGCTGTTCAAATGGCTGGACCGTCTGGAACTGTTCGAGAGCCTGACGCTGATGTTCCAGAAAGAGGTGGCCCAGCGCATCATTGCGGCGCCGGGCGGCAAAGCCTATGGCCGGCTGTCGGTCATGGTGCAATGGCGCTGCCGGGCGGCGGCGCTGTTTGATGTCCCGCCGCGCGCCTTTACCCCGGCGCCAAAAGTGACATCCACGGTGATTGGCCTGGAGCCGCGCAGCAGCCCCCTGGCCTCGGCCGATGCTTCCAGCCTGGAAGCCGTGGTCGCCGCCGCCTTCGGGCAGCGGCGCAAGATGCTGCGCAGCAGCCTGAAGCAGATCAGCGCCGATCCGGCCGGCCTGTTGGCGGCGGCGGGCCTGGAGCCGACCCTGCGGGCTGAAAATCTTAGCGTGGCGCAGTTCTGCGCCCTGGCCCGGGCCGCTGTTTGATCTAATCGACCGATGGATAATCGAAGGTGCCGGTTTCGGGATCCATGATCCATAGTTCGCCGCTGGAAATATCGAACCAGGCACCATGCAGGCTCAGCCGATTCTTGCCTTCAAGGATGGAGACGCAGGGAAAGGTGCGCAGATTTTCGATGGAATTGCCGATGGAATGACGTTCCAGGGCGGTTTGCCGTTCAGCATCGGTCATCCCGCGTATGGTCGAGATGGCCTCCACCGCCGGGTTCAGCAGGCCCATCCATTTGCCGATGAAATCACCCGGCGACAGCGGCTCGGCTGACTCATCCAGCGCCGCCATGATGCCGCCGCAGCGGCCATGGCCCAGAACCACGATGTGTTTCACCTTCAAGCTCTGAACCGCGAATTCCAGGGCGGCCGAGGTTGAATGATATTCGCCATCGGGATTATAGGACGGCACCAGATTGGCCACATTACGCACGACGAATATTTCGCCGGGAAGGGCATTGAATATGATTTCCGGCGCGGCGCGGGAATCGCAGCAGGCGATCACCAGGGTTTCCGGCTTCTGTCCCTGTTCGGCGAGCTGGCGGTAGCGTTCGCTTTCATGGGCCAGATTATTTTTCTTGAATTCGCGGTAACCCTCAAGCAGGGCGTTGGGAAATACTGTCATGAGCTCTACTGTCCATCGCGCAAGCGCTTGACGAAATCGCCCAGGCCGGCCTGGCGGGCCCGCTTAAGGCGTTCCGCGGTCAGAATGGCGCGGACCTGCGCCAGGGCGGCGTCGGCATCCCGGTTGACAATGACATAGTCATATTCCGGCCAGTGGCTGATTTCATCCGTGGCCTCCGCCATGCGCCGGGCCACGACCGCGTCGCTATCCTGGGCCCGTTTCTTCAAACGCTGCTCCAACTCCTTGGTCGAGGGGGGCAGAATAAAGATGCTGGCCATGTCATCCCGCATCTCCTGCTTCAGATCCTGCGTGCCCTGCCAATCGATATCGAACAGCACATCCTGGCCCGCGTTCAACGCGTCCTCGACCGGCTGCGCGGGGGTTCCGTAATAATGATCAAAAACTTTGAAATGCTCCAATAACTGACCCCGGTTCACCATCAAATTGAACTCAACCGGCTCGACGAAAATGTAATCGACGCCTTCCTGCTCGCCGGGCCGTTGCGGCCGCGTTGTGACCGAGACCGACATGGTCAGGCCGGAATCCTCCGCCAACAGGCGGCGGGACAGCGTCGTCTTGCCCGCGCCCGATGGCGACGACAGCACCAGCATCAGGCCGCGGCGGGAGATCGCGCCGTCCAGGGCCGTCTTGTCCAAATCTTGATTGTTGGTTTGCTTACTCAATATTCTGCGCCTGTTCGCGGAATTGATCGATCACGGTTTTCAGCTCGATGCCGATTTTGGTCAATGCGGCATCCTGGGATTTCGAACATAAGGTATTGGCTTCACGGTTGAACTCCTGGGCCAGAAAATCCAAGCGGCGGCCGATGGCGCCGTCGTCGGAAAATAATTCCCGCGCGGCGCCCACGTGCGCGTTTAGGCGGTCCAGTTCTTCACGTACGTCCGCCTTGGTGGCCAGCAGCGCGGCCTCCTGCAACAGCCGCTCCTCCGACAGGCCGGCGGCACCGTCAAGAATGTCGGCGACCTGTTGTTGCAGACGCGCCTTTAGGGCAGCCGGCTGCAGCGCCGCCAGTTCTTCAGCCTCTGCCGTCAACGCGGCGATGCTATCCACCTGGCCGCCGACGATCTCGCCCAGGCGCCGGCCCTCGGCTTCCCGGTCCTCAACCAATAGATCCAAGGCCCGCTCCAGACTGTCCAGAACACCGGCTTCCAGGGCCTTGCGGTCGGCTTCCGATTCCTCCGGCTCCACGGTTTCCACAACCCCGCGCAGCGAGAGCAGGCCGTCCACTGTTGCCGGCTGGGCGTTGGTACGCGCCGCCAGATCGTTGGCCACCGACAGCATGGTTTCCAGAACTTCCGCATTGATCCGCGCCGTCGGTTCAGCGCCAGAACGGTTCAGCGTCAAGTTCATGGATAAATGACCCCGGTGGAAGCGCCGCGCCGCCGCCGCCCGCACGGTTGCTTCCAGGCCGTCCAATCCGCCCTGCAGACGGCTGCGCAGATCAAGGCCGCGGCTATTGACGCTCTTGACTTCCCAGGCCCAGGAATAGGCGCCGATCGCGCCCGCTGTCCGCGCGAATCCGGTCATGGAGGAGACAGCCACCCTATTGATTTCCTTCCGTTCGCCAGTGTGTTTGGCGCACTATATAAGATGTCCCGGACCTTGGGGCAAAATTCGCTGCAGGTATCGCCGGGTTCATCAGCGGCTCTTCGTTGCCTTGACGCGGCGCCAGCGCTGGACGTTGCGGCGGTGTTCGGCGAAGGTGGCGGCAAAGGCATGGCCGCCCGAACCATCGGCGACGAAATACAGCTCCTTGCTGGCCCTTGGATGCAGCACGGCGCGCAAGGCGGCCTGCCCCGGATTGGCGATGGGTCCCGGCGGCAGGGCTGGAATGCGGTAGGTGTTATAGGGCGTGTGCTGGTCCAGGTCGTCCCGGCGCAGGGGGCGGCCCAGGGGCTTCCGCCCCTGGGTCATGCCGTAAACGACGGTGGGGTCCGATTGCAGGCGCATGCCCCGGCGTAGGCGGTTGATGAAGACCCCGGCGACCCTGGGCCGTTCGGCGGCGAGGGAGGTCTCTTTCTCGACGATGGAAGCCAGAATGAGGGCCTCCTCCGGAGCGGTCAATGGCAGGCCCTCCTGGCGGCCGCGCCACAATTCGGCCAAGGTCTTGCGCATGGCGTCCGCCATGCGGGACAGCAGAACCGCCCGTTCGTCACCATAGGAAAAATGATAGGTTTCCGGCAGGATGCTGCCTTCTGTCGGTGTTGTCGTGATCTCGCCATGCAAACCGTCGGTCTGCTGCAGCAGGGCAACAATTTGTGCGCTGCTCAGGCCTTCAGGTACGGTGACCCGGCGCACCACGGTTTCACCATGGCGGAGAATGCCGACGACGCCGCGCATGCTGGTCTGGGCCGGGAAGCGGAATTCTCCCGCCTTCAGTTCGCGCGACCAGCCACCCAGGCGCACGCCAATGCGAAACAGCAAAGGCTGATCTATGATGCCGGCACCCATCAGGCGTTCGGCGATTTCCTTCAAGCTGCTGCCCTTGGCCAGCACCACCGCATGATCGAAGCCGCCGGGCCCGGGCCGGGTGAACTGGGCATAGCCCCAGCCGCCGGTAACGCCGGCGCCGATCAGGCCGAGCAATAGGAAAAGCGCAAGCAGCCGCAGCAGGCGCCTTGCCATGGCCGACAGCTTAGGGCGCCGGGGTCAGCACCAGGGAGGCATTGGTGCCGCCGAAGCCGAATGAATTGGATAGCGCGGCCTGGATCGGCCGTTCCTTCGGGGTGTGGGGGACCAGATCAATATCCAGGCCATCCGAGGGATCATCCAGGTTGAGCGTGGCCGGCGCCACATTCTGGTTCATGGCGAGAATTGAAAAAATCGCCTCCACGCTGCCCGCGGCGCCCAGCAGATGGCCGATGGCGGATTTCGTCGACGACATGGACAGTTGATTGACCGCATCGCCGAACAGACGCTTTACCGCGCCCACTTCGATCTCGTCGCCCAGGGGGGTCGAGGTGCCGTGGGCATTGATGTAGTCAATATCTTCCGGGTTCAGCCCGGCCCGCCGCAGGGCCGCCTGCATGGCCCGATAGCCGCCGTCGCCGTCCGGCGCCGGGGCGGTGATATGGTGGGCATCGCCGGACAGGCCGTAGCCGGCCACCTCGGCATAGATCTTGGCGCCACGGGCCTTGGCATGCTCCATCTCTTCCAACACCAGGATGCCCGAACCCTCGCCCATGACAAAGCCGTCGCGCTGCTTGTCATAGGGCCGCGAAGCCCGCTTCGGTTCATCCAGGAAACCGCTGGACAAGGCCTTGCAGGCCGCGAAGCCGGCCATGCCAAGACGCGATATGGCGGCCTCGGCCCCGCCCGCGATCATCACGTCCGCGTCGTCCAGCATGATCAGCCGGGCCGCATCGCCGATTGCATGGGCGCCGGTGGAGCAAGCTGTGACCACGGCATGATTGGGACCCTTGAAGCCATATTTGATGGAAATATTGCCAGAGAGTAGGTTGATCAGGGAGCCGGGAATAAAAAACGGGCTGATCCGCCGCGGCCCGCGCTCGTGCAAGGTAATGGCGGCCGCCTCGATGCTGGGCAGGCCGCCGATGCCGGAGCCGACCAGAACGCCGGTGCGCAGACGGGATTCCTCATCCTCCGGTTTCCAGCCGGCGTCGGCCAGCGCCTGTTCCATCGCGCATAGGCCAAAGATGATGAAATCATCCATCCGCCGCTGCTCCTTCGGCGGGATCCAGTCATCCGCGTTGAACTCAGGCGCGCTATCGCCTAAGGGAACTTCGCAGGCGATATTCACCGACAAGTCCGAGGTGTCGATCTTCTTGATCGTTCCGGCGCCGGATTCGCTGTTCAACAACCGTCCCCAGACGGCATCAACCCCCACGCCCAGGGGCGTGACAAGACCCATTCCGGTGACAACGACCCTGCGTCCGCTCATCTCCAGCCTCCGTCGGCGCAACCTACTCTAACCTGACACCCCCGGCCCGTTTGAAATACGGCCGTGGCGCAACCCCTTGGCGGGTCTGTTCAGGAAGCGTTGGCGTCGATAAATGTGATAGCGTCCTTGACGGTGGCGATCTTTTCGGCGGCATCATCGGGAATTTCGATGCCGAACTCTTCCTCGAATGCCATCACCAGTTCAACCGTATCAAGGCTGTCGGCGCCAAGGTCGTCTATAAACGAAGCACCCTCGGACACTTTGTCTTCTTCCACGCCGAGATGCTCAACGACGATCTTCTTTACGCGATCGGCAGTATCGCTCATGTGTTAATTCCTTCGCGCTGTCTGGCTTGTAAAATAGTCTGCAAAATTCTGTTCATTTCGGTGCCCTTGACCCTATCACGCTGGGCGAATCAGTTGCCAGCCGGGAAAGGCGAGGCTTGGTAGCATGAACATTGGCAAAGGCCAAGACCCCGAATGCCCCTATTCGAAACTTGGCGGCAAAGGCTTCAAATCATTGCCATGCCGCCGTTGATATGCAGGGTCTGGCCCGTGACGTAGGATGCTTCCTCGCTGGCCAGATACAATACGCCACCAGCAACATCGTCCACGGTTCCCAGGCGCCCCGCCGGAATGCCCGCCAACAGATTTTCCCGCTGCGTTTCCTCCAGGGCATCGGTCATGGCTGTCTGGATGAAGCCCGGCGCCAGGCAGTTGACGGTGATATTGCGCGAGGCAACTTCCTGGGCCAAAGACTTGGAAAAGCCGATGATGCCGGCCTTGGAAGCGGCATAGTTGGTTTGCCCGCCGTTGCCCGTAACCCCGACGATCGAGGTGATATTGACGATTCGGCCCCAGCGCCGCTTCATCATGCCGCGCAGCGCGGCCTTTGAAAGGCGGAAGGCGGCGGTCAGGTTGACGGCCATCACCTGCTCCCAATCCTCGTCCTTCAGGCGCAAGGCCAGATTGTCCCGGGTCAGGCCGGCGTTGTTGACCACGATGTCGACCGCGCCACCCATCGCGCCCAGGGCTTCGTCCGCCTGGCCGATCAGGGCGCCGACCGCATCGCCATCGCTCAGATCGCAGGGCAGCACGGCGCAACGTTCGCCCAGTTCCCCGGCCAGGGCGTCCAGGGCATCGACCCTGGTGCCGGAAAGTCCCACGTTGGCGCCGGCGCCATGCAGATGCCGCGCGATGGCGCCGCCGATACCGCCCGATGCGCCGGTGACAAGGGCGGATTTTCCAGAAAGATCAAACATGGCTGCCGTTCCTTAAGATGACTTGCGGTGACCTAAGACTACATGGATTTGAGGAAAGCTTCGATCTCCTCCGGGCCGTTGATGGCCTGGCCTGAAATTTCCTTGTCGATGCGTTTCAGCATGGTGGTCAGCACCTTGCCGGCGCCGATCTCGACCAGGTTGTCGACATCCTGGTCCTTCAGGTACAGCACGCTTTCGCGCCAGCGCACCATGGCCGTCACCTGACGCACCAGCAGATCGCGTATTTCGCCGGGATCCGACACCGCCTCGGCGGAAACATTGGCGATCAGGGGCACCGCGGGCGCGCCGGGAGGCGCGGCTTCCAGGGCCTCGGCCATGATATCGGCGGCTGGTTGCATCAGGGCGCAATGAAACGGCGCGCTGACCGGCAACAGCATGGGCCGCCTCGCGCCCCGTTCCTTGGCCAGTTCCACGGCGCGCTCCACCGCCTCGACATTGCCGCTGACCACCACCTGGCCCGGCGCGTTGTCATTGGCGGTGTCGCAGACCTGATCGCCCGCCGCATCCTTCGCGACCCCTTGTGCCGCCTCGAAATCTAGGCCCAGCAGGGCTGCCATGGCGCCGACGCCCACCGGTACCGCCTGCTGCATCGCCTGGCCGCGCTGTTTCAACAGGCGGGCGGCGACATCCAGCGGCAGGGCGCCGGCGGCGCAAAGGGCGGAATATTCACCTAAGGAATGGCCGGCGACGAATTGGCAATGCTTGCCGAACTCCAGCCCGCCGTCGTCGCGCAATACCCGTATCACGGCCAGGCTCATGGCCATCAGGGCCGGTTGGGCATTTTCCGTCAGGGTCAATTCCTCGATGGGGCCATCGAACATCAGCCGGGACAGATTTTGGCTCAAGGCCTCGTCGACTTCTTCAAAGACCCGGCGGGCGGTCGGCAGGGCGTCCGCCAAATCCTTGCCCATGCCCACGACCTGACTACCCTGACCTGGAAATACAAAGGCGCGCGCCATCGCTGCCTCCCTATACTATTACGCTCAATCGATCCGCCTTTCATAGACGGTCGCCTTGCCCTGTCAAGCCGGCTTGCGCAGGTCGGGTATATGTGTATATATGCCGCGCCTTGCCTGGATCACCGGGCCGTTTGCCGTGGCCGAGTGTCACCGCGGCCGGCCGGCGTGAGAGGGCAGGATACTCGATAAGTACAAGTGGACCCGAAGGGGTCCGGAAAATCAAATTTCGGTCGGCCGTACTGACAATGCGGTCGCAGGGTGTTTCAAGGTTTTTCATACCCCGGACACCGCCGACCATACCGAAGGAGCAACGGACAGGATGCCGTTATACGAGAACGTCTTTATCGCGCGCCAGGATGTTTCATCCCAGCAAGTCGAAGCCATGACCGAGGAATTCACCAAAATGGTGACGGACAATGGCGGTTCGGTTGAAAAAAGCGAATATTGGGGCGTGCGCAGCCTCACCTACCGCATCAAGAAAAACCGCAAGGGCCATTATGTGCTGATGAACCTGGATGCGCCCTCGGACGCGGTGCAGGAGATGGAACGCAATATGCGCCTGCATGAAGATATCATCCGCTACATGACCGTGCGCGTTGAGGAGCTGGAAGAAGGCCCCTCGGTAATGATGCAGTCCCGCGGCGGCGGACGCGGCGGACGCGGTGGACGCGATGGCGGCCGGGAACGTGATGGCGGCCGCGAGGGCGGTCGTGAAGGTCGGGGCCGCGATGATCGCGGCGGACCCGATGGCGGCGCCGGCGGTGACGAAACCGATAACAATTCAAGCGCCGAGGAATAGACCATGGCTCAGGATGTCAGAATTTCCCAACTGCCGGTGCGGCGGCCGTTTTATCGCCGGCGCAAGACCTGCCCGTTCTCGGGCGCCAATGCGCCCAAGATCGACTACAAGGACGTGCGGATGTTGCAGCGCTACCTTTCGGAACGGGGCAAGATCGTTCCCAGCCGTATTACCGCTGTCTCGGCCAAGAAGCAGCGCGAGTTGGCCCGGGCCATCAAGCGGGCGCGGATCTTGGCACTGCTGCCCTTCGTGCTGCAGTAGGGCGCACGACGGCACACTGGTTAACAAGCAATAGCCCGACGGGCGGAGTTATTGGTCGCCGGGCGACGAGCGGCGGCCGATAACCATGTTGCATGACAGATGTTGTACTACAATTTGATCGCCATCGCGGCCGGACTGGTCAGCGGCCTGCTGCAGGCGGCGCTATCGCTGCCGGCGGCGGGCGGCATATTGTTGGCCTATATCGCACCCCTGCCACTGTTTCTGGCCGGTCTGGGCCTGGGCGTGCGGGGCGCCATCTTGGCGGTACTGGTTGCCGGCGGCCTGAACGTGCTGTTCGCCGGAGCGGGCTTTGCCGCCGTCCAGGCGATGTTTTACGGCATACCGGTTGTTGTCATATGCCGTCAGGCCCTGCTGTCCCGTACGGACGCCCAGGGCCATGCAAACTGGTATCCGCCGGGCCATTTGCTGCTCTGGCTCTCCGGCATGGCGATGGCGGGGCTGGCGATCGGCCTGGCCGGATTGTCTCTGTTCGGCGATGGCCTAATGGCCTATCTGCAGGCGGTAATGGCGCCCTTCGCGGAGCAGTTTCCCGATGCGGAGCAGCGCGAGGTCCTGCTGGCTCTGGTCGACTATCTGCCGGCTTTTTTTGCCGTCTCCTGGTCACTGGGCCTGATCTTCAACGGGGCGCTGGCGCAAGGGCTGTTGGTGCGCTTTGGCTACAATGTGGCACCCAGCCCGGAATTGGCGGATATCCGCCTGCCGATGGCCTGGATTGGCACCTTGTTGGCGGCCTTGCTGCTGTCATCATTGACGGGCCTGCTGGGCGTGGTTGGCAAAACCCTTGCAGCGATCGCCATTGTGCCGTATTTCGTGCTCGGTTTGGGCGTCGTCCATGGTTTTTTCAGGGCATGGAAGGGCCGCCTGGCGATATTGATTTTGTTTTACGGGCTTTTGTTCTTGTGGCCCCTGCCGGCGTTTGTCGCCGGCCTTGGCCTTTTGAACGCGGTGCTGCGCCTGGCGCGCGGCAATGATTTAGGCAACGCCGGCGGGGCCGGAGATCGCGGCGGTAGCGCCGACAAGGAGGAATGATGGACGTCGTCCTAATGGAACGAATTGAATCACTTGGCCAGATGGGCGATGTGGTCAGTGTCAAGAATGGCTATGCCCGCAACTATCTGTTGCCCCAGGGCAAGGCGCAGCGCGCCACGCCGGAAAACCTGGCCGCTTTCGAGGCCCGCCGCGGCGAATTGGAAGCGCGCAATCTGGAACGGCGCGGGGAAGCCGAGGCGGTGGCGAACACCATGCAGGAGGTCAGCTTCGTGGTGATCCGGCAGGCCGGCGAGTCGGGCCAGCTCTATGGTTCGGTCCAGGCCCGCGACGTGGCCGAGGGCCTGGATGGCGCCGGCTTCAAGGTGAACCGCAGTCAGGTCGTGCTGAACCGGCCGATCAAGACCCTTGGCCTGCATCCGGTGCAGGTCAATCTGCACCCCGAAGTCAGCATCGAGGTCATTGCCAATGTTGCCCGCTCGGACGCCGAGGCGGAGCGTCAGGCCGCCGGCGAGGATGTGACCGCCGATCCTGACGCCGAGGAAGAAGCCGAGGCGGTGACGGCGGTGTTCGATGCCGAGGATGAAGCCGCCGAGGCGGATGACGGGGCCTCTGGGGAGGAGGCGTCGGCCGAGCCGGAAGCCACGGAGACTGATGACGACGGCGCGGACGCTGAAGAAAGCTGATACCGGCGGACTGCCCCATTTAGGGCTTTGCGACTGAAAATTTGGGGCGGCGCGGGTTTCCGGGCCGCCCCAGTTTTTTGCCGGCTCTTTGCTGGTTCCTTGCCCGTCTTGTCCGCTGCGGTCATTTGTCATAACCGAAAAATCTTTACCCCAAGTCCGGGTTTGAGCTAAAATTTGAGCATCCACGGCGTGGGCCGTGGGCGCATTTGAAAGGATTCAGGCACAACAGATTTCAGTTCGCGAGGTTGATCATGCTTTTGGCCAATTTTCTGTATCGTCTAGTCAAAACGGGCCGGCTAACGGTCATTGATGCAACAGGCCGGCGTCACGTGTTCCAGGGGAAACGCGATGGTCCGGCGGTCACGATCCGCCTGCATGCCCGGGACCTGCACTGGAAATTGTTCACCAACCCAATGCTCTACACCGGCGAGGCCTACATGAACGGCATGCTGACGGTGGAGGATGCGGAGCTATATGATTTTCTCGATCTGATGGGCATGAACGTGGGCTGGCGGCAGCCGGACCATTGGCTGCAAAATATGATTACCACGCCACTGCGCGAAGCCATGCGCCGGTTTCGGCAATATAACCCCGCCTCTCGGGCCCGGGCCAACGTCGCCCATCATTATGACCTTACGGGCCAGTTGTATGATCTGTTCCTGGATTCGGACCGGCAATATTCCTGTGCCTATTTTCAATCGCCCGATGACGATCTGGAAACGGCGCAATTGCGGAAAAAGCGTCATTTGGCGGCCAAGCTGGCGCTGGAGCCCGGCCATCGGGTGCTTGATATTGGCTCCGGCTGGGGCGGCATGGGGCTGTACCTGGCGCGCAACGAACAGGTTCTGGTCCACGGCGTAACGCTGTCCGAGGAGCAGCACAAGCTTTCCAACGAACGTGCCGCCAAGGCCGGACTGTCGGGTTTCGTCTCGTTCGCGCTGCAGGACTACCGGGCCGTCGAGGGGCCGTTCGACCGTATCGTCTCGGTCGGCATGTTCGAGCATGTGGGGCTGAACCACTATGGCGAATACTTTGACAAGGTGCGAAACCTGCTGACCGATGATGGTGTTGCCGTGCTGCACACCATCGGCCGGGCCGACGGTCCTGGCGCGACCAATCCCTGGCTCAACAAATACATTTTCCCCGGCGGCTACAGCCCCTCGCTCTCCGAGGTTTCCGCCGCGGTCGAAAAGGCCGATCTGTATATCACGGATGTGGAAATATTCCGCCTGCAGTATGCCGAGACCCTGCGCCATTGGCGGCAGCGCTTCTACAGCAACCGGGACAAGGTCGCGGCATTGTTCGATGAACGATTTGTCCGCATGTGGGATTTCTATCTATGCGGCTCCGAGGTCGCCTTCCGCCATGGCGGTCATGTGGTCTTCCAATTGCAGTTGGCCAAGAAGGCCGATGCGGTGCCCGAGACCCGGGATTACATATTCGATGGCGAAAGACGGCTGTCGCGGCGGGCCCAGAAGTCCGATTCGCGCGCGGCGTGATCCTGGGTACGAATTCGCCGGTGCCGTTCAGGCATTTCGCCAGGATAATCTTAGAGCCGGCGAGATGCTGAATTATGCCGTGATTTCATGCTGCAAGGGCAGTTATCAACGGGTTTCATGGGATTAAATATTTTGTTGCCCACAGCTTTTCGGGGGCGGGAAAAATCTGGCGGGGGGAAGGCCTTCGCTGGTCGTGATAGGTTGCCCGCAGATGAACGCAGACAGTACCAATAATCCGGTTTTGGCCACCATCGGCGACCCCGACGAAGCGTCAGGGGGCGAACCCCTGGCGCAGGCCGAATACCGCACGCCGCCCGCCAATCTGGAGGCGGAGCAGGCGCTGTTGGGCGCCATTCTGGTCAACAACGAAGCCGCCAGCCGGGTCACCGATTTCCTGCGGCCGGAGCATTTTCAGGAGCCGGGCCACCAGCGCATCTATTCCGCGGCGCTGAAGTTGATTGAACGGGGACAGATCGCCAATCCGGTGACCCTGAAGTATTTTTTCGATCAGGACGAGGCCTTGGCGGAAGTGGGCGGGGCCCAGTATCTGGCCCGCTTGGCCGGCGCCGCCGTGACCGTGATCAACGCCCAGCATTATGGCCGGGCGATTTTTGACTTGGCGCTGCGCCGGGGTCTGATCGAAATCGGCGAGGCCATGGTTAACGACGCCTATGACGCGGACGTGGATGTGCAGGCCAGCGACCAGATCGAAACGGCCGAGCAGGACCTTTTCCAACTGGCCGAACATGGCCAGGCGGACCGGGGTTTGATGTCCTTCGACAGTGTCCTCGCTTCCTCCATCAATATGGCCGAGGCCGCCTACCACCGGGATGGCCAGATGATGGGGGTATCCAGCGGCCTGCTGGATCTGGACCAGAAGCTGGGCGGCCTGCATCCATCCGATCTGGTCATTCTGGCCGGCCGCCCTGCCATGGGCAAATCCGCCCTGGCGGCCAACATTGCCTTTCACGCGGCCCACAACATCAAACGGCAGCGCCAGGAAGACGGCGAAGAGAAAATCGTCGACGGAGCCGTGGCGGCATTTTTCAGCCTGGAGATGTCGGCCGAGCAATTGGCCACCCGGCTGTTGGCGGAACAGGCCCGCATCAGCTCGGAAAAGATTCGCCGCGGCGAAATCACCGAGGACGAGTTTTCCCGCCTGGTCACCGCCTCTCAGGCCATTGAACAGGCGCCGCTATATATTGACGATACCCCGGCCCTGACCGTTTCCGCCCTGCGTACCCGGGCCCGGCGGTTGAAGCGCCAGCATGATCTGGGTCTGGTGGTGGTCGATTACCTGCAATTGCTGCGCGGTACGGGCCGGAACTTGGAAAACCGGGTGCAGGAGATATCCGAAATTACCCAAGGCTTGAAGGCCCTGGCCAAGGAATTGGATATCCCGGTGTTGGCCCTGTCGCAGCTCTCGCGGCAGGTGGAGGCACGGGAGGACAAGCGGCCGCTGTTATCGGATCTGCGGGAATCGGGTTCGATTGAGCAGGACGCCGACGTGGTGATGTTCGTCTACCGGGAAGAATATTATCACGAACGCAAACAGCCCGAGCCCGACACGCCTGACCATGCCAAATGGCTGGAAAAGGCGGATCAGATCCATGGCATAGCCGAGGTCATTATCGGCAAGCAGCGCCACGGCCCCACCGGTACCGTACGCCTGCAGTTCGAGCGGGAGTTCACCAAGTTCAGCAATCTCGAGGTGGGCCACTATAGCAATGGTCACTAGCGCGCACGCCAGCGAGGTTCAGGCCGGCGCGGTTCTGGAGATCGACCTCGAAGCCCTGGCGGCGAACTATGAAATCCTGAAACAGCGCGCCGCGCCCGCGGAATGCGCCGCCGTCGTCAAGGCTGACGCCTATGGGCTGGGCGCGGAACGGGTCGGACCGGTGCTGGCGGCAGCGGGCTGCGAGACCTTTTTCGTCGCCCATTTGAGTGAAGCCATCGCCTTGCGCCGGGCCCTCGGCGTTAAGGCCTCGATCTATGTCCTCAACGGCATTCTGCCGGGCATGGAAGACGATTTCACGGCCCATGATCTGAGGCCGGTACTGAATACCCTGGAACAGTTGGACCTGTGGCCGGGACCGGCCGCGCTGCATCTGGATACGGGCATGAATCGCCTTGGGTTGAGCCCGGAAGATGTCGCCGCCCTGGCCGCCGCGCCGGAACGTCTGCGGCATGTGGATCTGCGCTGCATCATCAGCCACCTCGCCTGCGCCGACCAGGCCGATCACGCCATGAATGACGAACAGCGGCAATTGTTCGATCGCCTGCGCGCCAAGTTGCCAGGAAAACCGGCCTCTTTGGCCAATTCCTCCGGCATTTTCTTGGGCCCGGACTATCACCATGACCTGGTTCGTCCCGGCGTCGCCTTATACGGTGCAAATCCGACGCCGGGCGCCGCCAATCCCATGCGCGAGGTGGTCCGCCTGAAAGGCAGGATCATCCAGGTGCGGGAAATTGACACCCCACAGAGCGTTGGCTACGGTGCCACCCATCGGGCCACGGGGCCACGGCGGATCGCCACGGTTCCGGTGGGTTATGCCGATGGCTATCTGCGCTCATTGTCCGGGCAGGGCGTGGGCTGTCTTGCCGGGGTTTCGGTACCAATCGTGGGGCGCGTTTCCATGGATCTGATCACGCTGGATGTCACGGAGGTGCCGGGGGACGCGGTGCATGTGGGCGCCCTGGTCGAGCTGATTGGCGGCGGCGGACCGACGCTGGACGAAATCGCCGAAAAGGCCGGCACCATCGGCTATGAAATTCTGACTTCTTTGGGGCGGCGCTACCAGCGGCAATATCTCAAGGCTGGGAAACAGCCACGATGAATAATCCACTGGCGGCGGTGGGCCGCATTTTCTTGAGTTTTCTGGCCACCGTCGGGCGTCTGTCCATGTTCACGGGCCGCTCGCTGTCCGCCGTCGTCACATTGCCGTTCTATTGGCGCCTGTGTTTGCAGCAGATGATGACCATCGGCTACTACTCCCTGCCCGTGGTCGGCATGACGGCACTGTTTACCGGCGCCGTATTGGCCTTACAGATATACCTCGGCTCCGCCCGTTTTGGCGCTGAAAGCGCGGTGCCCAATATTGTCGTCGTCGGCCTGACCCGCGAACTGGGACCGGTTCTGGCGGGCCTGATGCTGGGCGGCCGGGTCGGCGCCGCCATCGCGGCCGAGCTGGGCACCATGAAGGTGACGGAGCAGTTGGATGCCCTGATCACCCTGCAGACCAATCCGTTCCGCTATCTGGTGGTGCCCCGCCTGGTCGCGGCCACCGTGACCACGCCGATCCTGGTGCTGATCGCCGATATCATCGGGGTCATGGGCGGTTATCTGGTCGGTATTCACCGCCTGGATTTCAACTCCGCAGTTTATTTGAAGAACACCTATGATTTCCTCGAGGCCATGGACGTGACCTCCGGGCTGGTCAAGGCGGCGGTGTTCGGTTTTCTGATTGCTTTGATGGGCTGCTACCATGGCTTCAACTCCAAGGGCGGGGCCCAGGGCGTGGGCCGGGCGACGACCGATGCCGTGGTCTCCTCGCTGATCCTGATCCTGATCTCGAACTATTTCGTGACGGAAGCGTTTTTCTCGCAATGAGGGTGTCATGATGACCGAGACACCGCGCCTGGAACTCATTGATGTGCATAAATCGTTCGGCCCGAAAGTCGTGCTGAACGGCCTCAACCTGTCGCTGGCCAGGGGCGAATCGGTGGTGGTGATCGGCGGCTCGGGCACCGGCAAGTCGGTGATGTTGAAATGCATCCTTGGTCTGTTGCATCCCGAACAGGGCCGGATCCTGATTGATGGCGAGGATACCGTGGCCCTGCGCGGGGCGGAGAGGGAACGCATTCTGACCAAATTCGGCATGCTGTTTCAATCCGCCGCCCTGTTTGATTCCCTGACGGTCTGGGAAAACGTCGCCTTTGGCCTGATCGAGGGTGCGGGCATGGAGCGGGAGGCGGCCCGGGCCATCGCCATCGACAAACTGGCCAAGGTGGGCCTGGGCGAGGACATGGCCGAGGCCGACCCCGCCGGGCTGTCGGGCGGCATGCGCAAGCGCGTCGGCTTGGCCCGGGCCATTGCGACCGAGCCCGACATCATTTTTTTTGACGAGCCGACCACCGGCCTGGATCCGATCATGGGCGATGTGATCAACAATCTGATCACCGAATGCGTGCGGGACCTGGGCGCGACCACCCTAACCATCAGCCACGATATGTCCTCGGCCCGCACCATCGCCGACCGGGTCGCCATGCTGTATGGCGGCCAGATTATCTGGGCCGGCGGCGTTGACGAAATCGACCATTGCGGCAATGACTTTGTCGATCAGTTCATTCACGGGCGCGAGGAGGGTCCCTTCGCGCTGGAAGTAACCTAGGACGGAAGAACAGGTGGCCAAGACGGCTGAACAATTCGTCTGTCAAAGCTGTGGCGCGGTGCACGGCAAATGGTCCGGGCGCTGCACCGCCTGTGGCGAATGGAACTCCATCACCGAGGAAGCCGGGCGGGAGGCACCGCCGAAAGGTCTAGGACAGGGCAAGGGCCGAGTTCTGGACTTCCGCAAGCTGAACCAGCATGGCGAGCTGGAGGGGCCGCGCACGGCCTCGGGCCTGGGCGAGTTCGACCGGGTCTGCGGCGGCGGACTGGTACCGGGCTCGGCCGTTCTGATCGGCGGTGATCCGGGCATCGGCAAATCCACCATATTGCTGCAGGTGGTCGCCCGGCTGGCCAAACAGGGTATCGCCTGTGCCTATATCTCGGGCGAGGAAGCCCCGGCCCAGGTGCGCATGCGGGCGAGACGGCTTGGCCTGGAAGGCGCGCCGCTGGATCTGGCCGCCGCGACATCCGTGCGCGACATTGTCGCCACCTTGGACGGCCCGGAGGCGCCGCATGTGGTGGTCATCGATTCCATCCAGACCATGTATGTGGACAGCATCGAATCGGCCCCCGGTACGGTCAGCCAGGTCCGCGCCTCGGCCCAGGAATTGATCCGCGCCGCCAAGCGCCGGGATATCTGCCTGCTGCTGGTCGGCCATGTCACCAAGGACGGACAGATCGCCGGGCCGCGGGTGCTGGAGCACATGGTCGACAGCGTGCTCTATTTCGAGGGCGAGCGCGGGCATCAATTCCGCATCCTGCGCGCCGTGAAGAACCGCTTCGGCCCGACCGACGAAATCGGCGTGTTCGAGATGAGCGACGCCGGCCTGATGGAGGTCAGCAATCCTTCCGCATTGTTTCTCGCCAACCGGGGCGAGGCTGGTGATATCTCGGGCAGCGCCGTCTTTGCTGGCCTGGAAGGTAGCCGCCCGGTGCTGGTTGAAATCCAGGCCCTGGTGGCGCCCTCGCCGCCCGGCAATCCCCGGCGCACGGTGGTGGGCTGGGACGGCAACCGCCTGGCCATGGTGCTGGCGGTGCTTGATGCCCGTTGCGGCCTGGGCATGGCCGGTCACGATGTCTATTTGAACGTGGCGGGCGGCCTGCGCATCAATGAACCGGCGGCGGATCTGGCGGTGGCCGCCGCCCTGGTCTCTTCCTTGATGGAAGTGCCGGTGCCCAGGGAAGCCGTGTTGTTCGGCGAAATCAGTCTTTCGGGCGAGGTGCGGCCCGTTGCGCAGGCGGAACTACGCATGAAGGAGGCGGCCAAATTGGGCTTTACCAGGGCCCTGGCGCCGCCGACGCCGAAAGTACGCAAAAGCCCCCTGACGATCGGCGAAATCAGCCGTTTGCCGGAGTTGGTGGAACTGTTTGCCTCCGACGGGGTGAAGGCCGTATAGAACCGCCATGTTTAGTGAATTTCCCATAAACGTGACGGACCTGGTGATCGCGGCGATCCTGCTGATCTCCGGCTTGCTGGCGTTGAGCCGCGGTTTCGTCAAGGAAGTGCTGTCAATCGCCGGCTGGGTCATTGCCGCCGTCGCGGCGTTGGAGCTGTTTCCATATGTCCAGCCCATCGCCCGCCGCTATATCAAACAAGACCTGATCGCCGATTCGGTCTCCAGCGTGGTTATCTTCGTGGTCGTGCTGACCCTGGCCTCGCTGCTGTCATCGGCCATATCCAGGCGGGTGCAACGCAGCGAAATCGGCGTCCTGGACCGCTCCCTCGGTTTCCTGTTCGGTCTGCTGCGCGGCGTCGTGGTGATCGCCCTGGCTTATCTGGTCCTGGTGCAATTCCTGCCGGCCAGGGATCAGCCGGACTGGCTGCGTCAGGCCCGGGCCATGCCGGCCATCGAGTATAGCGCGGAATTGCTGGCCAACCTGGCGCCGGAAGACGTGCGCGAAGGACTGGCGGGTATCGGCGAAATGGGGCGTGAGGGCGGCAAGGAGTTGGATTCCACACTGGACCGGGCGATTGACGCCGGCCGCGCGGCGGAGCAGCTGAAGGGCGCCATCGATGGCACAAACAGGGCCGCTGACAAGGGCCGAGAAAGCGGCTATACATCCGGCTCGCGTGACGATATGAACCGCCTTATCCAGAACCGGACGGACAAGTGACCCAGCGTTCCGATGACGACCACAGCGGCCAGGATGGCGGAGTTCCCAGTATGGCTGGAACCACGAACCCTTTCGCACATCGCCATGGCCAATCCGGGGCCGACAGTGACAAGTTTCATGAAGAATGCGGTGTCTTCGGCATTATCGGCAGCACGGATGCCGCCGCTCATACGGTGCTTGGTTTGCACGCCCTGCAGCACCGGGGACAGGAGGCGGCGGGCATCGTTACCCACGATGGCGGGCAGTTCTTTTCCCACCGCAGCCTTGGCCACGTCGGCGACAATTTCAACTCGGAATCCGTAATCAGCCGGCTGCCCGGTGATGCGGCGTTGGGTCATAACCGTTATGCCACGACGGGCGACACTATCCTGCGTAATGTCCAGCCCCTGTTCGCGGAATTGCAATCGGGCGGTTTCGCCATTGGCCACAACGGTAATCTGACCAATTCGGGCACCTTGCGCAGCCAGTTGGTGCAGCGGGGCTGCATTTTTCAGTCAACCATGGATACCGAGGTGATCACTCATTTGATCGCCACTTCGAGCTACCACGATCTGCTGGACCGCATGATCGATGCCCTGAAAGCCGTGGTTGGGGCCTATAGCCTGGTCGCCATGACCGAGGATAAACTGATCGGCGTGCGCGACCCCATGGGGGTGCGGCCGTTGATCCTGGGCCATCTGGAAGGCGCGCCGATCCTGACATCGGAAACCTGTGCCCTGGACATCATCGGGGCCGAATTCGTGCGCGAAGTGGCGCCGGGCGAATTGATCGTTTGCAGCCGCGACGGCATCGAAAGCCTGATGCCCTTCCCACCGGCGCAATCCCGGCCCTGCATCTTCGAATATGTCTATTTCTCACGGCCCGACAGCATCACGAACGGCCGCTCCATCTACACTGTGCGCAAAGCCATCGGTGCCCATCTGGCGCGGGAAAGCGCGGTGGGGGCGGATGTGGTCATACCGGTACCGGATTCCGGCACGCCGGCCGCCATCGGCTATGCCGAGGAAGCAGGCGTGCCGTTCGAACTGGGCATTATCCGCAACCACTATGTGGGCCGAACCTTTATCGAACCCTCGCAGAGCATCCGCAACTTCGGCGTCAAGTTGAAACACAACGCCAACCGGGCGGAGATCGAGGGCCGGCGCGTGGTGCTGGTGGATGATTCCATCGTGCGCGGCACTACCTCGAGCAAAATCGTGCAGATGGTACGAGACGCCGGCGCCCAGGAGGTGCATATGCGCATCGCTTCACCGCCCACCGCTAACCCCTGCTATTACGGCATCGATACCCCCAGCCGCGAGGAGTTGATGGCCGCCAATCTGGACGTGGAAGCCATGGGCCGACAAATCGGCGTCGACAGCCTGGCCTTTATTTCCATCAACGGCCTGTACCGGGCCGTGGGCGGGATCGACCGCGATGAAGAACAGCCGCAGTATTGCGATGCCTGTTTCACCGACCAATATCCGGTCTCGCTGGTCGATCTGGCCCAGGGCCGGGCGCCGGCGCAATTGTCGCTGCTGGCGGAGCATAGTTAAAGGCGCTTGCCGTCATGAGCCCACGCTTGAAGGACCGAATAGCCTTGATCACCGGTGCCTCCCGCGGGGTCGGCGCCGCTGTCGCCAAGGCCTACGCGGCCGAGGGCGCCCATGTCATCCTGGTCGCCCGCACCACCGGTGCGCTGGAGGAGGTGGATGACGAGATTAGGTCCCTGGGTGGCGGCGGCGCGACGCTGGTGCCGATGGATCTGGCCGATTTTGGTGCCATCGACGATTTGGGCCGGCAGATTTTCCAACGCTGGGGCAAGCTGGATATTCTGCTCGGCAATGCCGCCATTCTGGGCGATCTCTCCCCCGTCGGCCATATTCGGCCCGAGGTCTGGCAGCGTGCCTATGATCTGAACGTCACCGCCAACTACCGCCTGATCCGCTCCATGGATGCCCTGTTGCGCCAGTCGGATGCGGGACGGGCGATCTTCGTTACCTCCGGTGCGTCGCGGTCGCTTTCGCCATACTGGGGCCTCTATGCCTCGACCAAGGCGGCCCTGGACGCGATCGCACAGATTTATGCCAAGGAAACCCAGAACACCGCTCTGCGGGTCAATCTGGTCAATCCCGGTCCGACGCGGACGGAAATGCGCGCGGCGGCTTTCCCCGGCGAAGATCCCGACAGCCTGCCGCCGCCCGAACATCTGGCCGAAACCCTGATCCGCCTGGCCGAACCCGGCTTCACCGAAACCGGCCTGTGGGTCGCGGCGGACGTGCAACCAGCCGCCTCACCGCCGGACGATTCAATTCACTGAGGTTTCTCTTCGACCCCCGCTTCCTGCAGCAGCCGCTCCAGCATTTCGTAGGGTTGGGCCCCGACCACGCCTTGCTGGCCGGCGACAAAAGTGGGCACCCCGGTAACGCCGTGTTGCCGAGATTTCTCCCAATCCTCGTCCACCGCGTCGGAGAAGCTGCGGCTTTCCAGCATCTGGCGCGCCGCTTCCATATCCAGACCGACGTCGTCGGCGATCTTCAGCAACGCCTCCACATCGCCCAGATTCACCCCATCGACGAAATAAGCCGTGTACAGGGCGTCATGGATGGCCTCGCCGCCTTCCTGGGTGTCGGCCCATTTGCCTAGTTCCTGGGCCAGGCGGCTGTTGTAGGTATGGGTGCGATGGCTGTAGGGCAGGCCCTCTTCGTCCATCAGGCCTTTCATGCGGGTATACATGGCGTCCAGGTCCACGCCCCGGCCGGCGAACAGATCTTCCAGGCTGCGCCCTTCCATGGGTGTTTCGGGATGCAGGGGAAAGTGCACCCACTTGGCCTCGATGTTGAAATTCCGTTTCAGTTTTTCAATACGCACGGTACTGAGATAACACCACGGTCAAACGTAATCGGTAAATATTTCCAGGACCATCGGTTCAGACATCGCGGGTCTCTCCATTGCCTCGTGGGATCAGGCTTCCCGGGGAGTATAGCCTTCAGCGCCACGGGATGATACCGCCCGAGATTTTGCGCTTATTCCGCCTCGTGAAAGATGATGCCCAGGGTGAAGCGTTGGCCGCTGTGCAGGCGGCTGACACCATGGCGCATGGGCGCGCGGAAATAGCCGCGCTTGCCCTGGACCGGGCGCTCCCTAACCGGGAAGATGACCATTTCGCCCTGCTCCGGCGTGACCGCCTGGCCTATGGATTGTGCCCGGGGCTGTTGCTCCACCAGCAGGAACTCGCCGCCGGTGAAGTCGATGCCGGGCCGGCTCAACAGGAACACCGCCTGCAATGGAAAATGCACCGCGCCGTAAAGGTCCTGATGCAGGCGGTTGTAGCCGCCCGCCCCGTAACGCAGCAGCAGGGGCGTGGGTTTGGTTTGTCCCACGCCGCGGCAGATCCGGTGATAGGCATCCAGGGTAGCGGGATAGCGCTCATCGCCGGGCAGCTTGGCGGCCATGTCGTTGGCGATGGGGCATAGGTGGTGGTACATCTCCCGCCGCAATTCGGTGACGACATCGGGCAGCGGATTGTCGAAATAGCGGTACTGGCCCTCGCCAAAGCGATAGCGCGCCATCTCGATGGTATTGCGGAACCTCTCGTCGCGGCCGTAAAGATCGATCAAACCGGCGCATTCGCCGGCGCTTAACAACGGCCCGCTACGGGCATAACCGTGGCGCGCGATCTGACCGCCCAATTGCCCCCAGTCCAGGG
>JASLLM010000050.1 GCA_030747035.1 Alphaproteobacteria bacterium
CACACCCGCAAGCTCATGAAAACCCGCCATAAGAGTCAGCAGTTGAGACGACTGGTATTATACCGTATTCCCATTATCTTGGCATATGTTCTACCTTTACACGCAGTCCCGGTCGATATCAAAAACCGATCAGGGGAATCAGGTTTGTCTGGCCACGGAAATAGCCTTAGACTTGCGCAAGGAGATGCCGAAGTATGACGGATGCTATAGGCACGGCACTGGCAATCGCGTTCGCGCCGGACCGGCGCGGCGATTTGAGGGCTGACCTGGCCATCGTTCATGCCATCGCCATGCGTTGGAACGGCAGCTTTGAGCCGGGATCCGAATCCGCCATTTGCCAGTTTCAATCCATATTCGATTGCGTGCAGGCCGCCGCCGATGCGGTCGATGAATTCTCCCGCACCGATCTCGGCCATGACGGTGTCGGAATTGGCATCGAAAAGGATAATGATCCCGCCGCCGCGGTAAGCCTGGCGGAGCGGGGATTGTCCGGCGGCTCGTACAATATCTTTCTCACCGATGCCGTGCATGTGCATGCCAGTCAGGTTGCCGGTGTGAGTTTCGCGAAAATCGTTGAAACTATGCTGCCGGGCAGGGGCGTTTCGAACTGGCTCTACAGCATGACCGTACAGCCCAAGGGCCTTGCCGCCGTGGTCAATGCGACCCTCAGCGATGACACCGCCGGCTGGGACGCCGCACCGCCGACCGAGCCGCCAAGCGATCAGGACGAGACCATCGCCGATGGGGATGAAACGGTCATGGACCTGGCGGACGAATTTGCCCCGGCCGGCGAAAGATCCAGTACCGCGGCGGCGGAAATGGATGAAACCGTGATGGCGCTGGCGGATGACGATGAAACCGTGATGGATTTCGATCCTGCCGAACCCGGCAGCGCGCCGCTCTCCGCGCCTGACACATCGAGCGCCGACGGCATCTCCACCCTGGTCGCCGATGCCCTGCCCCAGGGTCCGGCCGCCGCCGGGGCGGCGGACGTGGCGGCCTTGCGCAACGCCCTGGACAGGATGAGCGAATGTGAAAACATGGCGCGGCAATTGCAAGGCGGCGGCCGGCCCTATGCGGCGGTCTACCAGATCGACCTGCTCCTGGCGGACGCCGGTATTGCCAATCTAGGCGGCCTCGAAGGGCCGCAGGATACGCTGCGGGCGTTGCGCCGCGAATGCCTGGCGGGCGCGGCCATCGTCTCCGATCTGGTGATTTCCGGCCCCGGCGGCGATTTGTTCGTCTATCGCGGCGACGCCTTGATGATCGGCCGGGATCCCGGCGATGGGGTGGCCGGATTGAAGCTCGGCTGCAGGATGCTCTCGCGGATCCCAAAGCAACTACGCATCGACCGCGACGGCGAAGGCTACGCAATAGCCGACCTTGGCAGTGCCAACGGCGGTTTCCTGGACGAAGTGCCTTTGGTCGCGAACCAGCGCGTGCCCCTGGACCGCCTGGACCAGGGCATGACCGTATCTTTGGGCGGCGTTCTTGATCCGCCCGAAAAGGGAGATTGCCGGCTGACCCTGTCGGCCGTGGCAGGCTCGGCGCCGAATTTGTCGATCCAGGTGGCGACCGGACATTTGACCGGGGCCTCGCGCGCCGAACTGGCGGCCAACTGGCCGGACTTGGATCGTGATTGCACCCGGCGCTGGGTTTTCGCCGCCTCGCCAATCTTGATCGGCGGCGGCGACGATTGCACCCTGCGTCTGCCGCCGGGGGGCGATGACCGGCCCCAGGCCCGCATTGAATGGACCGACGATGGCTATGCATTGGCGCCGTTGACGGATCAGGTAATGCTTGATGAGACGCCGGTATTGCAGCCAGTGCTGATCGCGGATGGCGCCACGCTGCAGGTATTGGGGCAGACATTCCGGTTTAGGGGAAATCACGGATAGGCGACGGGCGACATGATGGTGGCAAGCACCGGGCGGCAATTGCAATTGACCTTGGCCATTTTGGCGGCGTTCGTGCTGTTGCTGCTGGTTCCCAGCCGCCCGGCGTGGCCGCAGGCCAGGACGGCGGCCTTCGAAGCGCAAGCGGCCAACCTGACCAACCCCCGAAGCGCCACCCGCATTGCCGCCATCCAGGCGATGACCCAGTTGGAGGACGATGAAGAGGTTGTTGTCGCCGTGACGCTGATCGTGGAGCGTTTGCGCGATGAAGACCCCGCCGTGCGGGTTGCCGCGGTTCGGGAACTGGGCCGTCTTGGGGAGCTTGCGGCGGCGGCCATCCCCGACATAGGCCTGGCCCTGGCTGACGGCGATTTCGCGGTCTCGGAAGTCGAGGGCGGCGGCATAGGCTTCCGTAGCGTCGCCATGGCGGCCGCGGCGGCCCTGGCTGACCTGGGGCCCGCCGCGTCCGCCGCCTTGCCGAACCTGCTGGCCACCCTGAAGGCCAAGGATCCGCGGTTGCGGGCCGCCGCCGCCAAGGCGATTGGCTACATGGGCCCGGCCGCTTCGGCAGCGGTACCGGGCCTGGTTTCGGCCTTGTCCGACCCGTCGCCCGAAACCCGCTTCGAGGCCGCCTTTGCCCTGGGCCAGGCCGGTTCATTGCCGCCCATGGCCGTCGCCGCCCTGCGCCGGTCCCTGTCCGATACGGGCCGCCATGTCGAGGCGCTACCCTCCGGTGCGGAGGTGATTGGTTCGGTGCGGGTGGCCGCGGGCGAGGCATTGTTGAATCTCGCTGACAGCCATATCGCGGATATCAGGCGCCACGGCGGCGATATCCGCGAATCCGACGAGGAAGAACCCGAACTGCCCTGGCTGGCCGGCCGGCGTCTGCGTCTGTCGGCCGATGAAAACGATGTACGCGATGTGATCGCGATCGTACTCAGGGCCAATCAAATGACGGTTTCCTTCCGCCGCGATGTGGAGGGCTTCGTGACTTTTGATTTCCTCGGCATGCCGGTACAGGGTGCTTTCAACATGCTGCTGCATGAATACAACCTATCCTACGAATGGGACGAGAGGCGGCGCCATGTCTCCATTGTCCCCTACCGATCGGTGTATTTTCCAAGCGCCGCGCCGGTGGTGGCCGCCGCCACGCCACCGCGGCCGCAGGCGCGCCCGCCGAAGACCAAGGTTGCAAGCAGCCGGAAAGCCGCCGCTGGAGCGGCCAAACCAGGCACCGGCGCGACGGCAAAGGTGGTTGTGGCGGCCAAGAAAGCGCCGCTGCGGAAATCCGCCGCACAGCCGCCAAAGGCAGTGCCACCGCGCAAGACCGTCGTCATCGCCGCCAAGCCCAAGCCCAAAGCCAAAATCACAGCCAAGGCCGCAACCAAAATCAAAGCTGAAACCAAGAGCAAACCCGCGCCCAGAACCGCGCCGGCAAAGCAAACCGGAAGCATCGTCAGGGCTGCTGCACCCAGCCCGGTGAAGAAGAAGGCGGCGACGGCTGCCAAGGTGGAAACTGTCCCCGCCGCCAAGAGCATCACGATCGTCAAGGTCCCGGCCGGGAAAGCCGGCTTGTCGGCGCCGGAAAAACCATCCGCCCCGGCCGCCGTCAAGCGTCCGCCGCAAAAGCCCGCGAAACGTCTCGCGGCCCGTCCGCCGGCTGCTGCGTCGACAAGGGTGAAACCGCCCGAACCAACCGATATCAGCAAGGAACACAAGCTGTCCTTCATCATCAAATATGATGGCCTGTACCGCGCCATGATCGACGGCCATGAATATACCGCCGGCATGAGCATCATCACCGTCCAAGGTGAAATGGTGATCGCCGATATCCGAAAACGGGCGGTCCACCTTTTGCAGAAATCGGGCAACGGTTTTAAGACCTTCGTCATCCGTCACCGCCGCCGGCGCTGAAGCCGCCTGGATTGCCAGAAAAGACAAAGGGGGCGGCCAGTTCATCTGACCGCCCCCGTTTTTGCCGTTTGGCTCTGGTTGTCTTACCAGGCCACGTGCTTTTGCGCTTCGGCGCGTCCCACGACCATGTGATGCACTTCGTCCGGGCCATCGGCGAAACGCAGATGGCGCTGGTGGTGATACATATCGGGCAGCGGCGACCAGTGCGAAATGCCGGTCGCGCCATGCATCTGCATGGCCTGATCGATGATCGTGCAGACTTTCTCGGGCACCATGGCCTTGACGGCGGAGACATAGATGCGGGCCTCCTTGTTGCCCAGGACATCCATGGCCTTGGCCGCCTGCAGCACCATCAGGCGCATGGCGTCGATCTCGATGCGGGCGCGGGAGATCACCTCGACATTCTTGCCCAGTTTCAAAATGGTCTTGCCGAAGGCCTCGCGGCTGCCGGCCCGCTTGACCATCAACTCCAAGGCCTTCTCCGCCTGGCCCAGGGAGCGCATGCAGTGATGGATGCGCCCCGGTCCCAGACGGACCTGGGAAATTTCGAAACCACGGCCCTCGCCCAGCAGGATGTTTTCTTCCGGCACCCGGACGTCGTTGAAGCGGATGTGCATATGGCCGCGCGGCGCGTGGTCCTGGCCGAACACTTTCATGCCTTCGACCATCTCGACACCGGGGGTGTCGATGGGCACCAGGATCTGTGATTGCTGTTTCGAGGGCGGCGCGTCGGGCGAGGTTTTGACCATGGTAATCATGATCTTGCAGCGCGGGTCGCCGGCGCCGGAAATATAATATTTCTCGCCGTTGATGACCCATTCGCCGTTTTCCAGCACGGCTTTGGTGGCAACGTTCTTGGCGTCCGACGAGGCCACGCCGGGCTCGGTCATGGCATAGGCCGAGCGGATCTCGCCATTCAGCAACGGCGTCAGCCATTTATCCTTTTGCTCCGGCGTGCCGACACGTTCCAGCACTTCCATGTTGCCGGTATCGGGGGCGCTGCAGTTCAAGGTTTCCGAGGCCAGGCTGTATTTGCCCAATTCTGCGGCGATATAGGCGTAATCTAGATTGTTCAGGCCTTGGCCGGTTTCGTCATCGGGCAGAAAGAAGTTCCACAGGCCGGATTCCTTGGCTTTCGCCTTGGCGCCTTCAAGCAGCTCCATTTGCCGGGGATGCCAGGTCCAGCGGTCTTCCTTCTCCTCATTCAGGGCGAAGAACTCTTCCGTGATCGGCGCCACGTTCTCTTCGATATGCTTTTTCACCGCATACATGAGCGGCTGCGATTCCTCTGACATTGCCAGATTGAATAATTCTTGGTCGGGTCCGGACATTCTTCTTGGCCTCACAATAATAGTTTCACTGCTGCCAATAACGCGGTTGCCGCCCGGTTTGTCAACTTGCATGGCGGCAACGGCGCGGATTTCGGCTGGGTGAAGTCTGAAATAGGTGGAGCCCGTGCCGCTGCAACGAACCATCGAACGCGCCGTGACTTCATTGTGGCCCTGGGTTAGGCTTTGAAAAAAACCGAATTGGCGGAATACCGTGGCTAGAATTGCGATTGCCGGCTTTATGCACGAGACCAACTGTTTTGTGCCCGAACCCACCGACTATCAACACTTTGCCCGGCCGCCGGACCGCGCCGGTATTCTGCGCGGCGAGGAGATCCTGCTGGAATTCGCCGAACAGGGCGCCTCCTCCGCCGGCTTTATCGCCGGCAACGACGGCGATCACCAACTGGCGCCCCTGCTCTGGACCTCCACCACCCCCGGCGGCATGGTCACGGCGCATGCCTACGAGCGTATTTCGGGCGAGATTATTGGCCGTCTATCGGATGTTCTGCCCGTGGATGGGGTTTATCTGGACCTGCACGGTGCCATGGTTTCGGCGCAGCATGCGGATGCGGAGGGCGAATTACTGCGCCGGGTCCGCGCGGTGGTGGGCGAAGACGTTCCCATCGTGATCAGCCTGGACTATCACGCCAATGTCAGTCCGGCCATGGTGGAACATGCGGACGCCATTCTGCCCTACCGCACCTACCCGCACGTGGATCAATTTGAAACCGGGCAGCGCGCTTCCGATGCCATGAAGCGGTTGCTGATCGAGGGGCGGCCCAGCGGCCGGGCGTTGCGGCAACTGCCGTTCCTGCTGCCCCTGAATTTTCAATGCACTCTGGTGGAGCCATCCAAGGGCATCGTCGAGGCCGCCGCCGAAAGGCAGACGGAGGAGATGCTGTCCCTGGCCTATCTTGCCGGCTTTCCGCCGTCCGATGCCCCGGCCTGCGGCATTACGGTCAGCGCCCATGCCTACAGCCAGGAGGCGGCCGATGCGGCGGTGGATGATATCGCCCAGATGATCGCCCTGAAAGAGGCCGAATTCGCCCAACCGCTGCTTTCGCCGGACGAGGCCGTGGTGGAGGCCATGCGCCTGGCGGCGGCGGCATCGAAGCCTATCGTCGTGGCCGATACCCAGGACAATCCGGGCTGCGGCGGCAGCGGCGATACCGTGGGCATGCTGGCGGCCCTGGTGGCCAACGATGCCCAGGATGCCCTGTTCGGCGTGGTCGAGGACGACCTGGCCGCCGCCGCCGCCCATGAAGCCGGGGTCGGGGCGGAGATTGAGCTGGATTTGGGCGGCCGCACGGCGCTGGCCGGCGTGGCGCCGTTTCAGGGCCGCTTCCGGGTCGAGGTCATCAACCAGGGCCGCTATCAGACCACGGGGCCGGTGGCACAGGGCAAGGCCTATGACGTGGGCCCCTCGGCCCTGCTCTCCATCGGCGGGGTCAAAGTGGCGATCAGCAGCCGCCGGGTACAGGCCCATGACCGCAGCGTGTTCGAACATCTCGGCGTGGTGCTGGAAGAGCAGAAGATCATCGTATTGAAAAGCACCTGCCACTACCGGGCCCATTTCGATCCCATCGCGGAAACCACCTTCGCGGCCATCGCGCCGGGCGGCCATGCGGCCAATCCGGCTGATTGTCCATACGAGAAATTGCGGCCCGGCGTGCGCTACTATCCCCTGGGTCCGGTACATGAAGGGAACGATAGGTAATGAGTATTTCGCAGCAGGCCGATGGACTGTTAGGGGCGGCGGTGGAGCGGGGCGATGTGCCCGGTGTCGCCGCCATGGTGAGCAACGGCAACGAAACCCTTTACCAGGGTGCCTTTGGCGAGCGGGAGCTGGGCGGTGGTGATCCGATGCGCCTGGATACGGTGATCGCCATCGCATCCATGACCAAGGCCGTTACCGCCACCGCCGCCATGCAACTGGTGGAACAGGGTGCGCTGGAGCTGGATGCGCCGGCCGGAGATATCGTGCCCTACCTGGGCGAGGTCGGCGTGCTGGAAGGCTTTGACGGCGATGGCCAGCCCATAACGCGGCCCCCGAAACCCGCCATTACCCTGCGCAATCTGCTGACCCACACGGCCGGCTTCGGCTATGAAATCTGGAACCAGGAGATCCTGGATTTCCAGGCCGCCACCGGCAGCCCCTCCACCCGCACCCGCAGTTTGGCCTCTCTGAAGACGCCCTTGCTGTTCGAGCCCGGCAGCCAGTGGAACTACGGCATCAGCATCGATTGGGCCGGGCAGATGATCGAGGCGGTCAGCGGCCAACGCCTTGGTGAATACATGCGGGCCAACATTTTCGAACCCCTGGGCATGAACAGCAGCGGCTATCACGCCAGCCCGGAGATGAAGACGCGCCTGGCCACCATTCATCTGCGCGGTGAAGATGGCGCCTTGAGCGTACCGGAAGACAACACGCTGTTGCCTGAACCTGAAATCGATACGGGCGGCGGCGGTTTGCTGTCCAGTGTCGAGGACTACACGAAATTCGTCCGCATGATCCTGAACAATGGCGCCTGCGATGGCGGCCGGATCCTGGCGCCGGATACCGTGGCCATGATGTCCGCCAACCACATGGGCGACTGCCGCGTCACGCCCATGCTGACGACGGCGCCCTATCTGTCCAATGACGTGGAGTTTTTCCCCGGCGTGGCAAAAGCCAGGGGCCTCAGTTTCATGATCAATCTCGAACAGGCCCCCACGGGCCGCTCCGCCGGCAGTCTCGCCTGGGCCGGATTGACCAACGCCTATTATTGGATCGATCCGGTAAAGGACCTCGCGGGCGTCTACGCGACACAAATCTTCCCTTTCGGCGACAAGCTGTCCCTGCCGCTGTTCCTGGAATTTGAAAAGTCAGTTTACGACAGCGTCACCTGACACGCTGCTTTTCGTGGACAATTCCATGACGCCCATGTATTATGACGACTGGTCTACATATTTATTAACACGATCATGGCACAACGGCAAAAGACCCGCCAACAACGGGACAATCTGGTCTGGGCGGCGGCGAAACTGTTCCGCCGCCAGGGCTACAGCGGCACCGGCCTCAGGGATATTCTTGCCGCCAGCGGTGCCGCCCGCGGCTCGCTCTATCACTATTTTCCCGGCGGCAAGGAACAGATCGGCGCCGCGGCGGTTAACGCCGCCGGCGGCCTGGTGACGGAAACCTTCGTCGAACTGGCCAGACAGGCGGACGGCCCCGCCGATTTCCTGCACCGCTATTCCGACCTGCTGGTGCGTTGGCTGGAAGCCTCGAAGTTCCGTGACGGCTGCCCCATCACCACCACTTTGCTGGAAACCACGCCGGAATCAGCGGCGATTTCCGCCGCCGGGCGGGCGGTTTTCGCCGATTGGCGCGGCGTCATGGCGGATATGCTGCGCCGTGACGGTTGGCCCGCGTCCCGGGTTCCGGCCACGGCCACCGCGATCATCGCGGGATTGGAGGGCGCGCTTCTAATGGCCCGGGTACAGGGCAGTGCCCGGCCCATTCATGACACGGCGCAGGCACTTTGTGACCTGTTGGAGACGAATCAGTCTAGGCAGACGCGGGCCTAGACGCTAGCTTGCCGGCAGCATTTTCATAGTTCCCGGAAGGAAGTAGACCATGGCCGACCTTGAAATGACCATTGACGGCGGCATCGCCACCATGACCATGAACCGCCCCGAGGCCCGCAACGCCATCTCCATGGACATGCGCGCCGAGATGGACCGCTGTTTCCACGAGGCGGAATTCGACGACGCCGTGCGCTGTATCGTGCTGGAAGGCGCCGGCGACCACTTCATGGCCGGCGGCGACATCAAGAACATGAACGAATATCTCAATAGCCACGATGCCAGCGAGATCCAGGCCTACTTCCTGCACCGCATTCATAACCTGCATCCCATCATGTATTCCATGCGCCGCATGCCCAAGCCCATCGTGGCGAAGGTGCGCGGTGCCGCCGCCGGCGCCGGCGTCTCGGTCGCCGCCGCCTGCGATCTGGTGATGGCCGAGGAAAGTGCCTTCTTCACCCTGGCCTATTGCAACATCGGCACCACGCCGGACGGCTCCTCCTCGTTCCATCTGCCCCGGGCCATCGGTATTAAGCGGACCATCGAAATGACCCTGCTGGGCGACCGTTACACGGCGCAACAGATGGCCGACATGGGCCTGGTCAATTTCGTCGTGGCCGACGACAAGCTGGACGAGGAATGCGGCAAACTTGCCGCCCGCCTGGCCAACGGGCCAACGCATGTTTACGGCATGGGCAAGAAGCTGATGTACCGTTCGTTGGAGAACGAGTTCGAAAGCCAGTTGCAGCTGGAAGCGGAATGCTTTGCCGACTGCGCCAAGCATAACGACTACCGCGAGGGCGTCGCCGCCTTCGTTGAAAAGCGCAAGCCGAATTTTACTGGTACTTGATCAAGGGTGAGACACCAAGATCAATTCCGTCTCCCATCATGTCATTCCCGCGAACGCGGGAATCCATGCCTCAGGCAGAAATGCCGGTTGCGGTGCCCGCGGCTCGGGCCTGGCAAGTCCCGCCAACGCCGATCACGCGGTCGGTCTCAGGCTTGGGTTCCCGCGTTCGCGGGAACGACAGGGGGTGTTGATATCGAAAAGATGCCCAGATCAGGTCCGGGCACAACAACAGGATTCGTCATTGCTGGGCTCGTCCCGGCAATCTTCCGACAAGGGCGAGCGGCCTACCACGGTTCCGCATAGGGGCGGATTTCGACCAGGAACGAGCGGGTCGAGGGCGGCTGGTGGGCGGTGTGAAAGACTTCGCCCGCGATGTCTTCGGGCTTGGCGAAGAAATCGTCGGGCTTGTCGGTCAGGCGCTGGCGCACCATGGGCATGTCGATCATGGCGTCGATCACCACGTAGGCGATGTGCAGGCCCTGGGGTCCCAGTTCCCGCGCCAGGCTTTCGGCCAAGATGCGCTGCGAGGCCTTGGTGGGTGAAAAACCCACGAACCGGGGCGTGCCGCGCGTGGCGCCGGTATTGCCCGTGACGATAAGCGCGCCGTCCCCCGCCGCCACCATTTGCGGCGCCAGTTCCTGGGCCGTGACCAACAGGCCGGTGGCGTTGACCCGGAAATTGCGCTCGAACAGATCTGTATCCAGCTCCGTGTAGGGCGCGAAGGTGGCAAGGGCGGCATTGTAGACCACCTTTTTTGGCAGGCCCTGGTCGGTGACGATCTTCCGCAGCGCGGCGCGGTAGCCGTCCAGCTCGGCGATATCGGCGGCGTAGGCGGCGCTGTGCTCAATCTCTTCAGCAAAGCTTTGCAGCCTTTCTTCATGGCGGGCGATCATGGAGACCTTGTAGCCGCCCTCGACAAAGCGCCGGACACAGGCCAACCCGGTCCCCGCGCCAACGCCGACCACCAGACAATGCGGACGTTCAACCGCCATGACAAACTCCTCTCGCAGGGTTTCCAATACACAAGCTTGGTATAGAATCATGGCCATGACAAACAAACCATTCCTCATCGCCGGCGGCGGTATCGGCGGACTGGCCGCCGCCCTGGGCCTGGCGCAAAAAGGCTTTGCCTCCATCGTGCTGGAGAAGTCGCCGGAATTGAGTGAGATCGGCGCCGGCATTCAACTTGGCCCGAACGCCTTCCATTCCTTTGACTATCTGGGTGTGGGCGATGCCGCCCGGCGCAACGCCGTCTACGTGGACAAGCTGCGCCTGATGGATGCCATGAGCGGCGAAGAGATCATGCACATCCCTCTGGACGAGCCGTTCCGCCAACGTTTCGGCAACCCTTATGCGGTGGTGCATCGGGGCGATCTATATAGTGTTCTCCTGCAGGGCTGCCAGGACAGCCCCTTGATCGAACTGCGCGTCAATGCCGATGTCGTCGGCTATGACCAGGACGAAACCGGTGTCAGCGCCAGGCTGGCCGACGGCGGCCCCGTCGCGGGTAGGGCCCTGATCGGCGCCGACGGCCTGTGGTCCAGCGTGCGCCGTGGGGTGGTGGGCGATGACCGGCCCCGGGTTTCGGGCCATACCACCTACCGCTCGGTCATTCCGACGGAGCAGATGCCCGAGGATCTGCGTTGGAACGCCGCTACCCTTTGGGCCGGGCCGCGCTGTCACATCGTGCATTACCCCCTGTCGGACTGGAAGGTTTTCAATCTGGTCGCCACCTATCACAATCACGCCCCCGAACCGGTGGCGGGCAAGCCGGTCAGCCATGACGAAGTGCTGCAGGGTTTCCAGCATATCAACGAAAAGATCCTCAAGGTCATCCGTCACGGCAGCGATTGGAAACTATGGGTGCTGTGCGACCGGGATCCGGTGGAAAACTGGGTCGATGGCCGGGTCACCCTGTTGGGCGATGCGGCCCATCCCATGCTGCAGTACTATGCCCAGGGCGCCTGCATGGCCATGGAAGACGCGGTCTGCCTTTCGCACATGATGGACCGCCACGGCGGTGATATCGACCGGGCCTTCGCCGCTTACAACGAACAGCGGATGATCCGCACCGCCCGCGTGCAACTGGGCGCCCGGGCCATCGGCGATCACATCTATCATCCCGACGGCGCGCATGCCCGGGTGCGTAACCACATCATGTCCAACATGACGGTCGAGGATTATTACGACCGTCTGGAATGGCTGTACGGCGGTACCGGACTAGATTAGATCCTGCCGGGTCGACCAGATGAAACCGTCGTACCAGAAATGCATCAGGGAGACGACCAGGAAGGTGCTGATGATCCAGCTGTTGTCGCCGCTGTACAGCCCGGCGGTCAGACCATAGGCCAAACCGACGGCAAGCAGCAGTACCAGCGCCGCCGCCTTGGCCTGGGCCCGGCCCTCACGGCCGGCCAGTCTGGCCAGGGTTTTTTTCTCGGTCCACCAGATGATGGCAAAATACTGCCAGGCATGGAAAAAATTCATGATGAAAAAGGCCATGCCAAAGGAATTGAAGCCCCAGGCATAGATGGAACACAGGGCAGTCGAGAGCAGCAGCGCGACCTTTTGATAGGAAATCCGGTGCCCGGCCTGGGCCAGCCGCCAATAGGCATAGAGATAATAGAGCAGAAACGGCACGCCGCTGCCGATGACCAGCCAGGTCAGGATGCCGCTGTTGAATTCCACATAGGCGGGGATTTCGGTGAAGAAGAAGGCATCGACCTTCTTGAACTCGGAAAAATCATCGACATGGGCCATCAAGGTGGCGCCGGCGGCGATCGGTCCGGCATAAATGTAATGGTTGAGAATAATGTCCAGACGCCGGCCGACGCGCGGGTCGTTTCCGGCCACCTTGTCGTAGATGCGGCCCAGCCCGAAGGTCTGCAAACCCGAATGGTAGACGTCCCAGAATGTCGCCAGCACCGAGCCGATCACCAGGGCCCAGGTGGAATAGCCCATCACCACCAACAGCAGCAATGGAATGGCGGTAAAACGAAACGGGTGACGCCGGAAAATCTTCGGATTGCCGTGGGAGCGGAAGACGACAATAAACAGATGCGCCATGATGAAGACGGCCAGAAACAGCTCGACCCAATTGCTTTCATTATAGACCTCGCCCCGGTTCAGGGGTGATTGGGACAGCCCCAGGCCCAGGCCCAGGGCGATCAGCGGCGCAAGGATAAAGAACACCAGATCGTAGGCGGGCGAGACCATATAACCCGTGGCCGGGCTGCCGGGTTTAGCGCCGCCGGGTTTTGTCATGGCAGGCTCCGGCCCTCACTCGACCCGGATACACAGTTCGCCGATAGACTGCCGCAAGTGTCCCAACAAGGCGACGATGAAGATGCTGAGCCCCGTCAACTCCATGGTTTCCTGCAGCACGTTGAGCATGCCATACACCGGATCGGTGCCATGGAGCGTGACCCAGTGGTTGACGAAAAATTCGGTGCCCAAGGCGCCGCCAATGTAGCAGGCCGCCGCCGCCAGAAACAGGCGTCTGGAACGCAGGGGCAGCGCCCAGAGAAAACGCCAGTACACCGCCGCCAGGATCAGCAGGATGGCCGTCGCCGGAATGACCCAGGCGTAATGGAATATGCCGTCCACATCCAGGGCATGGCGCAGTGGACGGTTGGCCTGCTCGTGCAACTGCGCGGTTTCGTCGATTGATATGTAGACAAAGATCAACGCCAGGGCGGCCCAATGGCGCCGATAGGCATTTTTCTCCGCCGCCGCTGCCATGGCAATCGCCGCCAGCAGTCCGGCGCAAATCAGCAGCAGCGCCGAGGCGTACCAATTGGGAATGTTGCATTCCATGGCCAGATTGAACAGCCGGATCAGCGTGTCACGCTTGGAAAAGCCAAACAGGTGATCGGCGACTTCGGTGGCAAAACCCAACAGCGCCAGGGTTGGCGTCAGAACGATGAAGCCGTATTTGATCTTCGTGAGCGGGATGGCAATCTGTGCCTGCCTCATGCCGGCCTCGTTTGCGAAAGCGGATTCAGGGAGAGTGAATGAATCAACAGGGTAAACGGCCTAGAAGACCAGGCGCGTGGTGGAGATAATGGTAATCGGTGTCGTGCCGGCGCTGTCACAGGAGGAATTCAGCGTTGAATTGCCGGAGAAGCCGATTTTCTGGGCGATGATCTGGGTGCAATCCGATCCGCCCGAGACATTGCCGCCGGTAAATTCGATCTCCTCCTTGGGAAAATATAGGGCACCAGTAAAGTTGGTGGTCGAGCCGCCATTGAACTTGTTCTTGGTGGAGGAAACCGCTGATTTATCCTGAAAAAACAGCACGCCGGAATAGGTGCCGCTGGTCGGCGCCGCTAGCGTGACGATGGCGCCGCCGTTGATCGTAACCTTGCCCGGTGAATCACCGCCCGAGCTGTCGGTGAGAATAATGGTGACGCCCGTGCCGCCGGAGACTTCTTCCAGTGTCGCGCCGCCGCTGACGGAAAAATTACCCGCATCAATGATATAGGTGCCGGAACCCAGCTGTACGGTACCCCCCGTAACCTCGAACTTGCCGCAGTATGTACCGGCGGTCAGGACATCGGTGCCGGAGGTATTCTTGTAGTTCGTGTCAAGGCATGTTCCGGCGGTAGGCGAGGGCAGGCCGTCATAGGGGTCCGCGACTTCCGAGGCACCCGTGTCCGCCTCATCGCAGGTCAACTCGAATTCCGGCGACTCGGCATCCGTGTCGCCTACCAGGGTGGCGCAATTGGCGGTCAGCGAGGCACCGTTGGAAACTTCCAGGGCGTCATCGTCGGATGAATTGGAAGCAACATCGCAATCATTGAAGGTGACGTCGGCGGTACCGCCAACATCAATGCCGGCCCGGTCCGATTCGTTCAGTGACAATGCGCATGCGGTACCGCTGCTGCCCGATTGCATGGCGATGGCATCGGCGGTGATATCAATGGTCGGAAAATCCACGATGCCGCCAAATGTCAGATCGAATGCATTGCCGTTTTCCGATGTCTTGTAGAGCGTGACCTTGGCGGCATTCGGCGAGGAGCCGCCATCGGTGAAGGTTTTGGCGTCCTCGTCCCAGGTTCCCAGCAGGATATCGGCGCTGATCAATACGTCACCGTGATCGGCAGCCGGCAGGTTCAATTCGGTCACGGTCAAGGCGCGCGTTCTGGCTGTGTCCGCGTCACTGACCGTCGAGGCCGCCGCCAGCGCCGCCGCGTCCGCCGCCGCCTGCAACTGGGCATGCCCGGAAAGCACCAGGCCAATATCGACAGCGGCGCCCGCCAGGGCCATGAATGGAACGACAAACAACGCAAAGATCATTGCCACCACGCCACGGCGGTCGGTGGCAAATTTCCTGAGTCCGTAATGACTGGCTGCGCGTTTCCGGGTCATCGTATCAATCCAAAAAACCGACTGTTGTTACGGCGGTGGTCGCGTCGATGTTGCTTCTCGAAAACACCCGTATCTTCAATGCAACCCCGCGCGTCTTTAGAGCCAACCATTCACGGCAAAGCAAGCATCGACACATCGCTATTTCTTCTTGCTCGATTTCTTGCTGCTGCTGGTGGATGTTTTCTTGCTGCTGCAACTGCCCTTCTTCTTGCCGCAGTCCGTGTTGTTCTCGCTGCTATCCTCCAGGTACATGGTCGTGGTGACCGACAGGTCCTCGTCTCCCAGCAAATAGTCGGGAAAGGCGTTGACCAATGCCGCATCCACCATGGGCGTTTCGATGTTAATCGTGATCAAGGCGGACGTCGTGCCCAGGCCCGAGGTGGTGGCCGTTACCGTGAAGGTGCCGTTGGCATTGCCCTCGCTCAACAAATCCTCGGCTATTGTTACCGCCGCTTCGGTGGAATCGGCGATCCCCGTGACATAGGCGCGGGCCGCCTCCCTGGCTGAATAGAACATGACGTGACGCGTGAACATGATCGCGCCAAATTCAACAATGCCGAATAGGATAAGCAGCAGGACGGGCAAAATAAGGGCGAATTCAATCGCGATCGCGCCGCGCCGGTCGCGCCGTAGCCGAAAATATTGTCGCAACTTCCCCATACAAGGTATCCGGTTTCACTATCCTACGGGACAGACGATTTCGCATACAATTACGCAACAATATTATCGCTTAGAACAGATTCCGTGTCCAACCATGTTCGAAAATGCAGGAAGTGCCTGCCTGGCTGGTTCCCTGATTTCAGGGGTCGGTCTCCAAGCCACTAAACTACGAAGGCCATTTGTTGTCAGTGATAATCCGCACAGTTCGTGTTCTTGCCGTTATGGACGAAAATGGCCAACGGGGCGGCAACCGTTGCCAATACGCCCAATGATGCGCCCGACAAGTTGGCGAAAGAGAAACCAGCATCGGCCGTAGATTGCCGCCAACCGAGATTTAACCGGGATTCTGGCTTGTGCCGCTATCGCGTGGGGACCGGATTATCGCCCTGGTAGTCGTAAAATCCGCGGCCGGTCTTGCGGCCCAGCCAGCCGGCTTCCACATACTTCACTAGCAGGGGACAGGGCCGGTATTTGGTGTCGGCCAAGCCTTCGTACAACACCTGCATGATCGCCAGACAGGTATCCAGACCGATAAAATCCGCCAATTGCAACGGTCCCATGCGATGGTTGGCGCCTAGGCGCATGGCGCTGTCGATGCCTTCCACCGTGCCCACGCCCTCGTACAGGGTGTAGATCGCCTCGTTGATCATGGGCACCAGGATGCGGTTGACGATGAAGGCGGGAAAATCCTCGGCATTGGTTGGAACTTTACCGATCTTGACCACGATATCGCGCACTGCCTCGAAGGTCGGGGCGTCCGTGCCAATGCCTCGGATCAGTTCCACCAGTTCCATCATCGGCACCGGGTTCATGAAATGCATGCCCATGAACTTCTCCGGCCGGCCGGAAATCGAGGCCAACCGCGTGATGGAGATGGACGAGGTATTGGTGGCGATCAAGCCTTCGGGCTTCAGGATGGGACCCAGGTCGGTCAGGATCTGCCGCTTGATTTCCTCATCTTCCGAGGCCGCCTCGATCACCAGATCCGCATTGGCCAGCTCGGGCAAACCGGCGACGGTCTTGATCCGGGCCAGGGAGTCGGCCATTTCGACCTCTTCCAGCTTGCCCCGGCCCACCTGCCGGCTCATGTTGCCCTCGATCACCTTCAGCGCCTTTTGCATCTGGGCGTTGGAGGTGTCGGTCAGCATGATATCATAACCGCCGACGGCCAGCACATGGGCAATACCACTGCCCATCTGCCCCGCGCCGACAATGCCAATACTCTGGATCATCTTGTGTCCTTCAATGTCGGCCAATTTCGCCGGGCGGCGGTTACGCCGGTGGTAGCTTCTTCAGTTCTTCTTCCAATTCCGGCACCGCCTTGAACAGATCGGCGACCAGACCGAAATCGGCAACCTGGAAGATCGGCGCCTCTTCGTCCTTATTGATGGCGACGATGACCTTGCTGTCCTTCATGCCGGCCAGATGCTGAATGGCACCGGAAATCCCGACGGCGATATACAGCTCCGGCGCCACCACCTTGCCGGTCTGGCCGACCTGATAGTCATTGGGCACGAAGCCCGCGTCGACCGCCGCGCGGGAGGCGCCGACGGCGGCGCCAAGCTGATCGGCGACGGCCTCAATGATGGGGAAATTGTCGCCTGACTGCATGCCGCGGCCGCCGGAAATGATCACTTTCGCTGCCGTCAGTTCCGGCCGCTCGGACTTGGACAATTCTTCGCCCACGAACGTGGAGAGACCCGGATCGCCTGCCGCGGCAAGGCTTTCCACCGCCGCGGAACCGCCCTCGGCGCTGGCTTTTTCAAAGCCCGTGGGCCGGATCGTGATGACCTTGATGGCATCCGATGACTGCACCGTCGCCATGGCATTTCCGGCGTAGATCGGCCGGACAAAGGTATCGGCGCTTTCGATGGCGGAAATCTCAGAAATCTGGCTGACATCCAACAACGCCGCGACGCGGGGCATGAAGTTCTTGCCAACCGTATTGGCCACCGCCAGCACGGCGGCATAGTTTGGCGCCAGGGGCACCACCAGGTCGGCCAGGGGTTCGGCCACCATGTTGGCATACAGGGCATCATCTGCGACCAGCACCTTGGCCACGCCGGCGACCTTGGCGGCCGCTTCGCCGACGGCACCGCAGCCGCTGCCCGCGACCAGGATATCGATATCGCCACCCAGTTGGCTGGCGGCGGTGACGGCTGACAGGGTTGCCGGCTTCAGCTCGGCATTATCATGTTCGGCAATTACCAGGACGGACATTAGATTACCCCCGCTTCGTTACGCAGTTTACTTACCAGTTCGGCGACATCCTCGACGATCACGCCGGCCTCTCGCTGGGGCGGGTCCTGCACCTTCAAGGTGCTCAGGCGCGGCGCCGTATCGACGCCCAGATCTTCGGGCGTCTTTTCATCAATGGGCTTCTTTTTCGCCTTCATGATGTTCGGCAACGAGGCATAGCGCGGCTCGTTCAGACGCAGGTCCGTGGTCACGATCATCGGCAGCTTCAGGTCGAGGGTCTGCAGGCCGCCGTCGATTTCACGGGTCACGCTGGCCGAGCCATCGCCCAGCTTGATCTCGGAAGCAAAGGTGCCCTGGGCCCAGCCCAGCAGCGCCGCCAGCATCTGGCCGGTCTGGTTGCAGTCATCGTCGATCGCCTGCTTGCCCAGGATCACCAGGCCCGGCTGTTCCTCGTCCACCACGGCCTTCATGAGCTTGGCCACGTGCAGCGGCTCCAGTTCCTCGTCGGTCTTGACCAGAATGCCGCGGTCGGCGCCCATGGCAAGGGCGGTGCGGATGGTTTCCTGGCACTGCTGCACGCCGATCGAAATGGCGACGACTTCGTCCGCCGTGCCGGCCTCTTTCATGCGCAGAGCCTCCTCGACGGCAATTTCATCGAAGGGATTCATGGACATTTTGACATTGGACAGATCAACGCCGGTCTGATCGGCCTTGACCCGGATCTTGACGTTATAGTCAACCACGCGCTTGACGGCGACGAGAACTTTCATCAGCAGCCTCTTCTCAGGGGAATGGGTCTTCCGGCGACGCGGGGCCCTGTGCCTGCGCACCGGGCGGACGGATTATCACGTCCGCTGGTTTATGCTGCGCTGCAAAATAGTGAAGCGGACAAGGCGAGTCAACGCGCTCAAGACCCAATCGCGGCAAAAGGCCGCATATGGAGTTTTCCCTACTTGGCTGAACCGCGCGCTCCCCCTCCCGACCACCCACGGGACCATACTCATTGGCTGGCCGGGAGGGGAGCGGGCGGCCTGGTGACCCCATGAATTACTCAGCAAATAGAGGCTCGATCGGCTCCGCCGTGGAGAGAAATTCCAGCAGGTTGCCGTCCGGATCGCGAAAATAAACAGACTGGCCCCAAACCCCGTCGGCGGCCCAGCGCGGTACCGGCCCCTCGATGATTTCGATACCGGCCTCGCGCAGGTGCGCCTCCGCCTCGGCGATGGTGCCGTCCCAGCGGAAACAGACATCCAGCGTACCGGCATCCAGCGTCTCGGCCACGATATAGGCCGGTTTGTCCAGATATTGCAGATTGACCACCGCGCCGCCCAATTCGATGGGCAGCGCCGGCAACTTGCCGTCACGAAAACGCTGCAGATAGCGGGCCCGTCCACCCAGGGTGTCGCAATAGAACCTGATGGACCGTTCCATATCGGCGGCCATGACCACCACATGATCGATAGTGCGAATTTGAAGGGTCATGCGCGGCTCCATTCCGGTGGCTATAATGGTTTGCAAGATTTGTAGATAGATTGGAGCAAACCATGTCCGAGATCGAGTATTTCTATTCCGCCCATTCCGCCTTTGCCTATTTGGGCTCGACCCGGTTCATGGAAATCGCCAAAGCGGCGGGCCGAACCATAAGCCATCGGCCCATGGATCTGCGCCGCGTCGTGCCGGCCGCCGGCGCCCAGCCCTTCAGCGAGCGCAGCGCCAAGCATTACGCCTACTATTTTCGCCGTGAGATCGACCGCTGGGCCGAGGAGCGGCAGGCCCCGGTGATGGAAGGAAGGCCCACTTTTCACGACAATGACACCACGCTTCCGAACGGCGTGCTGATTGCCGGCTTACAGCAGGGACAGAATATCGACCAACTGGCCCATGCCATGCTGCAGGCCCATTGGCGGGACGATGCGGATCTGGCCGATCGCGATACGCTGGTCAAGATCGCCAGCGGCATTGGCGTCGCGCCGGAGCCATTGCTCAATGCCGCGCTATCGGACGAGGTGCGGGCGATCTACAACGCCAACACGGAAGAAGCGATCGAGCGTTCGGTTTTCGGCTCGCCCGCCTATTTCGTTGACGGCGATATGTTCTACGGCCAGGACAGATTGGAGATGGTGGAGCGGGCCTTGCGCCAGCCATACGCCCCATCGAAATACAGCTGATGTCCGGTCCCCGGGTCATGTCCCGCCACGGAGGCTAGAGCTCTAGCGATTGGCGCCGGGCAGCCATAGGATATCGGCCGCGCCGTCGTCGTTGGCGTGGCGGGCCAGTTGGAACAGGTGGTCGGACAGGCGGTTCAAATAGCGCAGGGCGGCGGGGTTGATCTCCGCTTCGTGGGCCAGGGTCGTGGCCACCCGCTCGGCGCGGCGGGCCACGGTGCGGCCCAGGTGCAGATGCGCCGCCAGGGCGCTGCCGCCCGGCAGAACGAAGGAGTTCAGGGTCGCCAGGGCGGCACCGAGCGTGTCGATTTCCTGTTCCAGGCGCGCCACCTGGGCATCGACGATGCGCAGGGGCGGATATTTCGGATCTTCCACGATGGGCGTGGCCAGATCGGCGCCCAGATCGAACAGGTCGTGCTGGATGCGGGCCAGCATCTCGTCCACCTTGTCTTTCGCATGCAGGCGGGCCAGGCCGATCACCGCGTTCAACTCGTCGACCTCGCCGTAGGCCGCGACGCGT
Organism: Alphaproteobacteria bacterium; assembly: GCA_030747035.1. GTDB lineage: Bacteria > Pseudomonadota > Alphaproteobacteria. The sequence continues at coordinate 20,469 of JASLLM010000050.1, forward strand.
AGGTCATCCTTGGCCACCCGGCTGCCGTCGCTCAACGAGGTTTGGCCGCCGTCGCCGCCCCGGGTATAGATCTTTGTCAGCTTAACCATATGCTTAGCCCAGCCCGTACTAATTCTGATTCACAAAAAACAGCATTACCATGATACCGACCGCCAGCAATTGCAGAACAATGCGCCAGCGCATGAGCTTGTTGCCGTGCTTGCGGTTGAACTCGCCGCCCCGCCCCATGCTGTAAACGCCCATCAGCAGCACGCCCAGCACCGCCACCAGGGCAATGACCAGAATAACCGTCAACACTGCGGACATGGCGGCTCCTTGAAAAGCGTGCAGCCGGCGGGTACATCCGGGCTGGTTCTGCTATGATCACAAAAGAAAATCACACCGCCAGTCCTAACATGAAACCGTGGCTGCCGGACAAGGTTGTTTGGGGAATGCCGCATGGCGGATGAGGGCATGTATCAAGGCGTGAACGGCGTGCGGGTTAGGTCCCTGGCACTATTGGCGATTTGCGAGGTGGCGGTCCTGGGGTTGTGGTTCTCGGCCTCCGCCGTGGTGCCGACCCTGATTGCGGATTACGACCTCTCGCCCAGCCAGGCTTCCATGATGACCTCCGCGGTGCAGATCGGTTTCGTTGCCGGCACCTTGACCTCCGCCATATTCTCATTGGCCGACCGTCTGGACCCACGCCGTTTCTTCATGCTCAGCGCCTTGGTGGCGGCCCTGGCCAACGCCTTGCTGCTGGCGGTGGAGCCGACTTCGCCCGTGGTTATCGTGCTGCGTTTCATCACCGGCGCCTGCATGGCGGGGGTTTATCCCGTGGGCATGAAAATGGCGGTTAGCTGGGCCCGCGAAGATGTCGGGCTATTGATCGGTATCCTGGTCGGCGCGTTGACCCTTGGCTCCGCCGTACCGCATCTGTTCAACGCCTTTGGCGGCATTGATTGGCAATTCACCATCCTGACCGCCTCCGCCGTGGCGTTGTCGGCGGCGTTGCTGATCAACCTGGTACAGATAGGGCCCAACATGGCACCGGCGCCGCCATTTAGCCCCGGCGCCGCCTTTCAGGCCTTCCGGAGGCCAGCGCTGCGTTTGGCCAACTTTGGCTATCTCGGCCATATGTGGGAGCTCTATGCCATGTGGGCTTGGTTGGTGGTGTTTTTGGATGCCTCGTTCCGCCTTGGCATGGATGGGGCGGCGGCGGCCTGGTGGTCGCGGCTGGCGACCTTTGGCGCCATGGGCGTGGGCGGTGCGATTGGTTGTCTGTTGGGCGGCGCACTGGCGGACCGTTATGGCCGCACCACCTTGACCATGGGGGCGATGACGGCCTCGGGCCTGTGCGCCCTGTTAATCGGCTTTTTGTTCGGCGCCGAGCCCTGGATACTGACCCTGCTCGCCACCATATGGGGGGTGACGGTGGTCGCGGATTCAGCGCAATTTTCCGCCTCCATCGCCGAGCTGTCGCCGCCTGAGTATGTGGGTACCATGCTGACCGTACAAACCTGTGTCGGATTCCTGTTAACCCTGTTCACGGTGCATCTGGTGCCGCCCCTGGCGGCGGCCTGGGGTTGGCAATATGCCTTTGCCGTCCTGGCGCTGGGGCCCTTCCTGGGAGTAGTCGCGATGGCAAGATTGCGGGCGCATCCGGGCTCTGCCCGCCTGGCCGGTGGCCGCAGATGAGCGATAATTCCATGGATGACCGCCCAAAGCTGCGGCGGCGTCTGAACCTGCCGCTGCTCACCCTGTATGGCCTTGGCGTCACCATCGGCGCCGGCATCTATGTTCTGGTCGGCGCCACGGCGGCGAAGGCGGGCATCTATGCCCCGATCTCGTTTCTGCTGGCCGCCGGCGTGGTCGGCTTCACGGGCTTTGCCTATTGCGAGCTAGGCACGCGCTATCCGGTCAGTGCCGGCGAGGCCGCCTATGTGCGCCAGGGCTTCAATTCAAGAACGCTGTCACTGATCGTGGGCTTGATGGTGGTGGCCTCCGGCGTGGTTTCCTCAGCCGCGGTGGCGATCGGCGCGGCGGCCTATCTCGAGGCCTTCGTGCCCCTGTCGCCGCAGATCTTGACGGCGCTGGTTATCCTGCTGGTCGGCCTGGTCGCGGTCTGGGGCATATTGGAATCCGTCGCCCTGGCGGCGCTGTTCACGGTGATCGAGATCGGCGGCCTGGCCCTGGTGGTCTGGTTCGGCCTGGCGGCTGGACCGGCGCCTATTGCGAACCTTGTGCCGCCGTTCGAGGCGGGTGCCTGGAGCGGCATATTGGCCGCCGGGCTGCTGGCCTTTTTCGCCTTCGTAGGATTCGAGGATATCGCCAACGTGGCGGAAGAGGTCAAACAGCCGGGCAGGACCCTGCCGCGCGGCATTATTCTGACCCTGATCATCGCCACGCTGATCTATTTCACCGTGGTATCGGTGGTCGTCCTGGTGGTGCCCATGCACGATCTGGTCGGCTCGGCCGCCCCCCTGGCGCTGATCTTCGAGACAGCCGGTCCGGGGATCAGCATGCTGTTCAGCGTCATCGCCATCATCGCCACGGTCAACGGCGCGCTGATCCAGGTCATCATGGCCTCCCGCGTGCTTTACGGCCTGGCCGCGCAAGGCAACCTGCCCCAGGTCCTGGCCAAGGTGAACGGCGTCACCCACACGCCGTTGCTGGCAACCGCGCTGGTGGTGGCGATCATTTTCGTCCTGGCCTATTTCCTGCCCATCGGTGAGCTGGCGGAGATGACATCGACCATCGTTCTGGTCGTCTTCAGTTT
>JASLLM010000051.1 GCA_030747035.1 Alphaproteobacteria bacterium
AGTGCAGCGCAATATCATGGCCAAGCTGGTCCTGGGCATGTAATTCCGGCGGATCGGGCTTAGGAATTCACGATTTGCCCGGCGAATAGGATCTTGTCATTCTCGTCACCATCAGATGACAGCGGCAGCAGGATTTCCTTGAACAGTTTCACAGGGCCCCAATCTTCCCGGTAGGGCTCTGATGTGACACCGATGAAGCTCTCATCGAGAAGAAAGCGCGCGAACTTGATATTGTTCAAGGATACGGCGGTGGGATCCGACCTGTCCGGAAGGTTTTCCGGAGATAGGCGCCTGCCAGTAGGGTCATGACCGGTGACCTCGACAATCTCGGTTCCCCACAGGCGTACATCAAACGCCAGCGGCTGTCCCTCAACGGCATCATAGACCGAGAGCCAGCCCCACCACGCCCTAAAGTCCAGGAAATCGAAATCCGACCAGCTTGGCGGCAATGAAGCCGATTTTGTCCGCCATAGCCGGACAATCGATTCGAACCCGGGGAACGATTCCTCCGCCATATCAAGCGGGAAAAAATCGTATTGCCAATCCCCATCAGACTTCCAAGCGGTCACCTGAATCCCCCCTAGCAGGTTTCGCGTTGTCCATTTCTGCGCGCCGAATCCGCTTCGGACTTTGGCATCAATCCGGCTGAATATCCAGGTATGCAGATGCCTGGGTAAACATCGGATTTGCATGGAGATTCATTATCCATTGATGACACATTCCAGGTCCCGGGCGGCCGAACAAGGCCGTGGACCGCGTTCTTGAGCAGATTGCCGCGCGGAGCGCTCGCACTAGGCGGCGCCCCCGCCGCGCTGCCTCTCCCGCAGAAAAACATACAAACCGGCACCCATGATCAGGACGATGCCGAACATGACCAGGGCGGTCGGCAGATAGTCCCAGATTAGCCAGCCCCACAGCACCGCCAGGGGCATGGCGACATATTCGAACGGTGCCACCGTGGCGGGTTGGGCCAGACGGTAGGCCTGGGAGATGGAATAGCCAATGACGCCGGACAGGGCGCCCAGGGCAAGGAACAACAGGCCGTCGCCTTGATCGGGCCAGCGCCAGGCCCGCAGCAGGAACTGCAAACTCGCGTTGTCGACGCCATCGGCGAAACGGCCGTCGCCCGCGACAAGCCAAAAGCCGAGACTGACCAGAATAAATGTGCCCTGGATATAGACCGCCATGGCGGATGCTTTGGTGGTGGCGCCTAGGCGGCGGGCCATGATCTGGCATAGGGCATAGGTGAAGGCGGCCAACAAGGGCAGCAGCAAAACGATTCTTTCGCCGGTGCCCAGAGCATCCGAGGCCCAGGGCCGCTGCATCACCAGGACGCCGGCGAAACCGACAAGCACCGCGCTGATCCGCCGGTAGCCCACCTTTTCTCCCAAAATCGGGATCGACAGCAGCGTGATGAACAGGGGCGCGACGAAGAACAGCGCCGTGGCATCGGCTAGGGGTAGAACCGCCAGCGCGGCAAAAAATGCCAGGTTGCAAACCACGAAAAGCAGTCCACGGAGCAGATGCAGCAACGGCTTGTCGGTGCGCAGGATCCCGAAGCCGCCCTCCATTTGCACCAGGGCAAGACTGAAAACTATGCCGATCACCGAACGTAGAAAGACCATTTGGTGCAAGGGATAGTCGCCCGACAGCAGCTTGATCAGCATGTCGTTGACGGTGATGGCGGCCATGCCTAGGACAATGAAAAAGATGCCCAGGGTGGGACGGTTATGCTGAAGAACGGGCGCTTGGGGCATCTTGACCAATATTGCCACTTCATTCCTTGGGCCGGGTTTCAAGCCGCATCCTGGCAGATTTCCACCGCAGTCTGAATGTTTCTTTATCGCTGCCAGCTGGTGTAATACCATGACCCTACAAAGAAGCGTTTGTGCATGAGGAGTTGGTCGAGATGGACATGGAAATGACGGCGGCGGATGCGGCCTTTCGCGATGAGGTGCGGGTCTTTTTCGATGAAAAGCTGACGCCTGATATGCGCGAAGCGTCCAATCTAACCTCCGGCGTCTTCGCGGAGTTCGATATCGGCCACCGCTGGCATAAAACGCTGCACGAAAAGGGCTGGATCGCGCCGGCCTGGCCGGAGGAACATGGCGGCACCGGCTGGACGCCGATGCAGCGCTATATCTATGATTCCGAGGCCGGGGCCGCCGGCGCGCCGCGCCTGTTCTCCATGGGCCTGCGCATGGTCGGGCCGGTGGTGATGAAATTCGGCACCGACGAGCAGAAGAATTTCTATCTCCCCCGTATCCGCGCCGGTGATGATGTCTGGTGCCAGGGCTATTCCGAGCCGGGCTCGGGCTCCGACCTGGCCTCGTTGCAATGCCGCGCCGTGGTCGATGGCGATGATTATGTGGTCAACGGCACCAAGATCTGGACCACCGGCGCGCAACACGCCACGCGGATGTTCTGTCTGGTCCGCACCTCCACGGAAGGCAAGCCCCAGGAGGGCATCTCGTTCATCCTGATCGATATGAACACCCCCGGCATCACCATCGAGCCCATAATCACCCTGGCCGGTGATCACGAGGTCAACCAGGTGTTTCTGGACGATGTCCGCGTGCCCATCGCGAACCGGGTCGGACCGGAAAATGAAGGCTGGACCGTAGCCAAGTATCTGCTGGAGTTCGAGCGCGGCGGTGCCGCCTATGCCACTGTGTTGGAAGCCGCCCTGGAAAAACTGCGTGCCATTGCCGAGGCCGAGCGCAAGGACGGCGGCCGTCTGATTGATGACGAGGCCTTTGCCGGAAAACTGGCGGCCCTTGAGGTGCGGCAGATGGCGGTTCAGGCCACGGAACATCGCATTATGTCCGATATCGCTCAGCGTGGGCGGCCGGGACCGGCCAGCTCCATCATGAAAGTGCTGGGTTCGGAAAATAATCAGTTGATCTCGGAACTGGCGGTCGAGGCGACGCAATACTATGCCGCGCCCTATCAGCCCGAGGCCCGCGTGCCCGGCAATAATGTGGAGCCGGTCGGCCCAGAGAAATCCGTACCCGTGATGCCGAAATACCTGAACTTCCGCGCCGCGACCATCTATGCCGGTTCATCGGAAGTGCAACGCAATATCATGGCCAAGCTGGTTCTGGGGCTTTAGGGAAAGGTTGCATCCATGCATCTGGAAATGAGCGCCGAAGATCTGGCTTTCCGTGACGAAGTGCGGGCCTTTTTGGACGAGAAGCTGACAGATGATTTGCGCCATGCCACGCGCCTGAATTCCGGGGTTTTCGCGGAGTTCGATATCAGCCAGCGCTGGTACAAAATCCTCTACGAGAAGGGCTGGAGTGCGCCCACCTGGCCCGCCGAATACGGCGGCACCGGCTGGACGCCCATGCAACGCTACATTTATGATTCAGAGGCCGGCAAGGCCGGCACGCCGACCGTCTTTCTCATGGGCCTGGCCTTGGTCGGGCCGGTGGTGATGCAGTTCGGCACGGACGAACAAAAGGCGCGTTATCTGCCCCGGATTGTTTCCGGCGAGGACATCTGGTGCCAGGGCTATTCGGAACCGGGTTCTGGTTCGGATCTGGCTTCATTGCAGACGCGGGCGGTGCGGGACGGCGATGAATACGTCATCAATGGTTCAAAGATCTGGACCACCGGGGCGCAGCATGCCGACAGGATTTTCTGTCTGGTGCGCACGGCGGATACGGAGAAGCGCCAGGAAGGTATCAGTTTTCTGCTATTCGACATGGATGATCCCGGCATCACGGTGGAGCCGATTATCACCCTGGCCGGCGACCACGAGGTCAATCAGGTTTTCTTCGATGATGTGCGGGTGCCCGTGGCTAATCGTTTGGGTGAAGAGAACGACGGCTGGACCGTGGCCAAATACCTGCTGGAATTTGAGCGCGGCGGCAGCGCCTATGCGGCCATGGTCGAGGCCTCCCTGGCGAAACTGCGGGATATCGCGGACGCCGAACCGGCGGGGGGCGGCGTCTTGAGCGGTGATCCAGCCTTTGCCCTGAAACTGGCGGCGGCGGCGATTAAGCAGCAGGCGGCGGAATATACCGAACACCGGACGATCGCCGAGATCGTGCAGCGGGGCCGGCCCGGCCCGGCCAGTTCCATCATGAAGGTGCTGGGGTCAGAGACAAATCAATGGATGACGGAGCTGATGGTCGAGGCGGTGCAGTATTATGGCGCCGCCTATCAGCCCGAAGCCCGCGTGCCCGGCAATAATATCGAACCCATCGGTCCGGCTCATGCCGTGCCGGTGGTGCCCAAGTTTCTTAATTTTCGCGCCTCGTCAATCTATGGCGGTTCCAACGAAATCCAACGGAACATCGTCGCCAAGCAAGTTCTGGGTCTGTGATGCCGCTTTGATGGACGTTTGAATGCGGTGGCACCACGCCCGCAAACCGTGTCATAGTGGGCTGAAATATAAGACCAATGGGGCGGCATGAAACAAGACGTTGAACTAGCCGACCGGGTAGCGCCGGATCGGGAGGCATGGCGGACGCCGGGGCGGGAAACGGACCCGCCCGCGACGGAGACCTATGTCCAGCGCTTCACCATGCCGGTGGAATTCCCCGTGGTCTTCACGCAAGACCTGTTTGATCCCTCCAACCCGGCCCTGGCGGACGTGGCCTCGCGCCTTGAAAGGGACAAGCGCCATCGCCTGTTCGTGGTGCTTGATGACGGCGTTGCCAAGGCGATGCCGGATCTGGCCGACCAGGTGGCGGCTTATGTGAACCATCACGGCGACCGATTGGAACTGCTGGCGCTTGATTTGGCGCCGGGCGGTGAGGCCATCAAGAACCAGGCAGGCGCGGTCGAGGGCCTGTTGCAGCGGATGTTGGAGCTGGCCGTCGACCGGCATTCCTATGTGGTGGCCATTGGCGGCGGCGCCTTACTGGATCTGGTTGGCTATGCCGCCGGGATCTGTCATCGTGGGCTGCGGCTGATCCGGGTGCCGACCACGGTGCTGGCGCAGAACGATTCCGGCGTCGGCGTCAAGAACGGCGCCAATGCGTTCGGCGTGAAGAATTTTGTCGGCACATTCGCGCCGCCCTTCGCGGTGCTGAACGATTTTGCCTTTATCGACAGTCTCGAATGGCGGGACAAGATCGCCGGCATGGCCGAGGCGGTGAAGGTTGCCCTGATCCGGGATGCCGGCTATTTCAACTGGCTGGAGGCCAATGCCGCGGCGTTAACGGCGTTCGAGGTCGATGCCATGCGCCATATGATCAAGCGCTGCGCCGAATTGCATCTGCAACATATCGGCAGCAGCGGCGATCCGTTCGAGCAGGGCAGCGCCCGGCCCTTGGACTATGGACATTGGTCGGCCCACAAGCTGGAAGGTTTGAGCGGCCACGAACTGCGCCATGGCGAGGCGGTGGCGATCGGCATGGCGCTGGATGCGCGCTATGCGGTGCTGGCCGGGATGCTGGCGGCGGCGGAGGGGGAGCGGATTTGCCGTCTGCTGGAAAACCTGGGCTTTACCCTGTGGCATCCCAGCCTGGAAATGACGGCGGCAAATGGCGAGTTGGCGGTACTCGACGGCCTGCGGGAATTCCAGGAGCACCTGGGTGGGGAGCTGACCATTACCCTGATTGCCGCCATTGGCCGGGGCGTCGAGGTCCACAGTATCGATGGCGGCCATATGCTGACGGCCCTGGATTGGCTGCGCGACAGGGCGCGCCCGAAATGAGGCTAGGCCCGGATAACAGCGGCGCCCATCTGACCTATTGCACCAACATCCATCCCGGCGAAACCTGGGAGGAGGTTGCCCATGCCTTGAAGGTGCATCTGCCGGCGGTGAAGGCGCAACTGTGCCCGGATCAGGATTTCGGTGTCGGGCTGCGCCTGTCGGCTGCCACCGTACGCGATCTGGCGGCGCCGGAAGCCTTCGCCGAATTGCAGGAAATTCTTGCCGGTGGCGGCATGTACGTTTTCACCATCAACGGCTTTCCCTACGGCACCTTCCATGGTGCCCGTGTCAAGGAAGAGGTTTACCAGCCGGACTGGCGCAGCCATGACCGGCTGGCCTATTCCAATCAATTGGCCGACCTGCTGGCCCGGCTGCTGCCCGAAGACGGCGCGATCGAGGGCAGTATTTCGACCGTGCCCGGCGGCTTTAAACCCGATGTCCAGGGCCCTGAATCCATTCGGGCCATGACCGACAATGTGCTGCGCCATGCGGCCTATCTGGTGCATTTGCGCCGGGTTAGCGGGCGAACCATCGTCCTGGCGCTGGAGCCTGAACCCTGTTGCGTCCTGGAAACCACGGAAGAAGCGGTCAATGCCTTCAAGCGGCACCTCTTCAACGGTGCCGCCGTCAGCCAGATGGTCAAATACACCGGCGCCTCCCGTGCCGAGGCGGAGGCGGATTTGCACCGCCATGTGGGGATCTGCCTGGATCTATGCCATGCGGCGGTGGAGTTCGAGGACCCGGACGAGGCCGTTGCTGCCCTGCAGGCGGCCGGCATCGCGATCCCAAAGGTGCAGATCAGTGCCGGCCTGCGGCTGCCCAGGGTCAGTAAGGCCGATATCGCCCGCATCCGTCCCTTTGACGATGCGGTCTATCTGCATCAGGTGGTGGCCCGGACGGCGCGCGGGTTGGAGCGGCATCTGGATCTGGGCAACGCCTTCGCCACCTTCAAGGAGGCGGAAAATCCGGAATGGCGGGTGCATTTCCATGTGCCGATTTTCCTGGCCGAGTTGGACGGTTTCGCCACCACCCGGGACACCGTGGAGCAATTCCTGGCGCGCCAGGTCCAGGATCCCGTGACCCGGCATCTGGAGGTGGAGACCTATACTTGGGACGTGCTGCCCGAGGAACATCGGAAGAATGACGTGGTGACCAATATCGTCAACGAAATGCAGTGGGCCCGGGCACGGTTGGGGGGCGCATAAGGTATGAATTGGCAAACCGCCCTGCGTCTGGGCCGGGTCTCGAACCTGCCCACGGTCTGGTCCAATAGCCTGGCCGGGCTGGTGCTGGCCGGCAGCGGCCTGGCTCTGGACGTTGGATTTGGGCTGATGGCGATCATGTCGCTGTTTTATGTGGGCGGCATGTATATCAACGATGCCTTTGATCAGCATATTGATGCCGCGGAACGGCCGGAGCGACCCATACCTTCGGGCCAGGTCAGCGCGGGAACGGTCTATGTTAGCGGCTTCATCATGCTCGCCCTGGGTATCGCGGCCTTGTTTCTGTGGGCCGGCTGGCGGCCGGGCCTGACCGGTGTGGCCCTGGCCGGCGCCATCATCTATTACGACTGGCGGCACAAGACCGACCCCATTGGCCCGGCCTGGATGGGTCTGTGCCGGGTTCTGGTCTATCTTGCCGCCGCCTTTCTGGTCACCACCCAGCCCCCGGCGGTACTGTACATGGGCGCCGGCGCACTGTTCTGTTATCTGATCGGCCTGACCTACATCGCCAAGCAGGAAAACCTGGGCGCCGTGGCTAATTTGTGGCCCCTGTTGTTTCTGGCCGTACCCGCCGTGGCGGCCATCTGGATTGCGGCCACGAATGGCGGTTTGGCCCTGATCCTGGCGGTCATTTTTGTTGTCTGGATGGTCAACGCCCTGCGCTATTTGTGGCGCCGCCAGCCTGGCGACATCCCCCGCGCCGTGGTCAGCCTGATCGCGGGCATGTCCCTCTTGGATGCGGTCTTTATCGCCCATATGGGGGCCGGGCAAATGGCTATCGCGGCGGCGCTCTGTTTCGTCGCGACCCTGGCCTTCCAGCGCTTTATTCCGGGTACGTAATTACGTCCCGAATATATGCTCCAGCACGATCTGTTTCACGTCCGTGGCGGCGACCTCGCCGTCTGGCAGCAGGCCGGCTTCCGAGCCGATGATCAGGGGGCCGTCCTCGGCCCGGTCGGTGATGCGGCCGTGGGAGCCCTTGACCAGGCTGGCGTCCAGGGGAATGACATCCATCAGGGTGCGGAAACCCAGCGTCTTCTTCAATAGCCGCCAGCCGATGGCCAGGGCCGGGATCTTGATGGCCGGGTCCATGAACAGCTCGACCGGGTCAAAGCCCGGTTTGCGGTGAATTTCCACGGTACGGGCATAATCCACCGCCTTGGCGTCATCCAGCCAGTAGTAATAGGTGAACCAGCGGTCGGCCTGGCTGATCGCCACCAGGTCGCCGGCACGGGGATGGTCCAGGCCGTAGGCCCGTTTGCCTTCGTCATCCAACACCACTTCCACGCCGTCCAGAGCTTCGATCAACGCTTTCACATCGCCGCGTTGTTCCGGATTGGGCACATGAATATGGGCGATCTGATGATCGGCGATGGCGAAGGCCTGGGAGGCACCGGCGTCCAACAGTTCTCGGCCATGCTCTTCCACCCGTACCTGGATCAGGCCGGCCTGGCGCAGGGCCCGATTGATATGCACCGGGCCGGTAACGTCGGTGATGCCGTATTCCGACAGCACCACGATGCGGGTGCCATCCTTGTCCGCCTGTTCGATCAACTGTCCGCAAAGGGCATCCACCGCACGGACCTCCGGCTCCACCTCCGCCGCATTGGGGCCGAATTTCTGCAGGCAGTAATCCAGATGCGGCAGGTAGACCATGGTCAGTGTGGGATCGCGGGTTTCGCGCATATGCAGGGCGGAACGGGCAATCCAGTCAGAGGCAACCAGGTCCGCCCCCGGCCCCCAAAAACGGAACAACGGGAACTGCCCAAGCGTGGTGTTCAGTTCGCCGCGCAGATCCTCCGGCTTGGCATGGATGTCGGGCAGTTTGCGGCCATCGGCGGGATACATGGGCCGGGGCGTCACCGCCCAGTCCACGTCCGCATACATGTTGTACCACCAGAACAGCTTGGCGCAGGTGAAGTCGGGATCCCGCTTTTTCGCCGCATCCCAGATCTTTTCGCCAGCCACCAGCTTGTTCGACTGGCGCCAGAACCAGATTTCCTGAAGGTCACGAAAATACCAGCCATTGCCCACGATGCCGGTCTCCGACGGCGGCAGGCCGGTGACGAACGTGGATTGCGCCGCGCAGGTCACCGCCGGCGTCACCGTGCGCAAGGGCTGCATGGCGCCGCGTTGCGCCAGTTTGGAAAGATTGGGGGTGTTCGGCCCCATCAGGGATGGCGTCAGGCCAACCACCAGAACAACAATGGTACGCTGCAAAACCGCCCCCTATCGCGCCGCCGTATTTTCCGGCCCCGCAGTCCTATTCCGCCGGCTCGACAACCGCTTCCTGGCCGCGCAGAACTGAATTGCCTTCCCACAGCTCCGACTGATCAATGCGCGGACGGCCGCCATGCTCGCCCAGGTCCAGGCGGTCGCTTTGGCCGAAGAAGGCGACGGGATTGTGCCAGACCACGGTCTCGATATCGCTCTCCGCAATGCCGGCCTCGCGCATGGCGGCAACGGTCTTGGGCACCTTCAGGGGGTCGGAGACACCCCAGTCGGCGGCGCTGTTGATGGTTATCCGCTCGGTACCGAACTGCTGTACCAGGGATGCCATGCGGGCTTCGTCCATCTTGGTATGAGGATAGATCGAATGGCCGGCCCAGCAGCCGCTGTCCAGAGTCAGGGCCAGGGTTTCCTCGGTGTTGTGGTCGATCAGCACCCGGCCCGGCTCAATGCCCGATGCCTTCACCAGATCAATGGTCCGCTCGGTGCCGACTTTCTTGTCCCGGTGCGGCGTATGGATCAAAACAGGCAGTTCATAATCCACGGCCAGTTGCATCTGCGCCTCGAAATGTCTGGTTTCTTCCGCCGTCTGATCGTCAAAACCGATCTCGCCCACGCCGACGCAGCTTTCCTTTTCCAGATATATGGGCAACAAATCCATGACGCCGTCGGCGACGTCCGGATTGTTGGCTTCCTTTGGATTCAGGCCGATGGTGCAGAAATGATGGATGCCGAACTGCTTGGCGCGGAAGCGTTCCCAGCCCACCAGCGAAAGGAAATAATCCTCGAACGCGCCCACATGGGTGCGCGGCTGACCCAGCCAGAAGGCCGGTTCGATCAGGGCGACAATGCCCGCGTCCGCCATGGCCTGATAGTCGTCCGTGGTGCGGGATGTCATGTGAATATGGTGGTCAAACATCTTCATGGGCTGTTCCTATCGTAGCAATGCCGGGTGCCTCATGCGGCATCCAGGTTTACGATCATATCAACATCGTCGGGCACGGCACGGCCGGCGGCCCGGCGTTCGGACGCAAAGGCGACGACCATGCGCTTCAATTCGGGCGTGGCCCGATCGGCCAGATCGGCGATGCGCCCGACCAGCACGGCCAGGAAGATCGCCTTCAGAACCATCTGGTTGAAGTTGGCTTCCGGAAAATGCGCCGCCGGATAAGCGTTTTCGCAGGCGATCGCCTCGAACACATCCAATACATTGGTGCGGCAGGCATCGATCGCCAGTTCCAGGAACTGTTCCGGCTGGGGCAGGAAAGACAGGCTGCGCAAGACCGCCGCCTGTTCACGAAAATCGCCGCGCAAATAGATTTGCCGGACAAAGGCGGCCCGTTCGTCGCCCGGCAGGGCGGCCAGGGCGCGCAGCAACAGGGCCGTCCGCGCCACATTGTCCAATTGCCAGTCCCCGGCGCCAATGACGCCGGCATCCGTGAGGAGTTTGATATCCTCCGGCTTCAGAGAATAATCGCGCAAGCGCCGCGCCGCGCCGGCAAAGGCGGCGCGGAATTTCGTGGCGACCGGCGCCTCGTCGGCGCGCGGCCAGACCCGTTCGAGCCAGACCCGGGCCGGGCCGTCAATGCGGGCCCAAAGTATGTCGTTGAAACAATCGCTCATGGCATCGCCATCGGCTGCATTTCCAGTTTCATAGTTTAGCCCCAAAAATCTCCGCCTTCTATCCCTGCCCTTTATCCCCGTCTTCCATCTCCTGAGCGGGCCAGGCGATAATCTCGTCGCCGAAATGCTGCAGATAGTCGCGGAACCAGGCGCTATAGCTGTCCGGATTGGCCGCCACGTCGGCCAATAGCGCATCGGGATCGAGCCAACGATAGGCTGCTGCTTCTGCCGCATCCGGCACGATTGTTCCATTGAAACGGCCAAAGAAGACATGCACAAATTCGTTCTCGATCAAGCCGCCGCCCACATCGGCGCGATAGCTGTGCCGCCGGCCGGGATATAGATCGGTTTCAAACCCCATTTCCTCGCCCAGACGCCGGCGCGCCGCCTGGCCGGTGTCGTCGCCGTCGCCCGGATGGCCGCAACAGGCGTTAGCCCACAGACCCGGCGAATGATATTTCCCCGCCGCCCGCTGCTGCAGCAGGATCTGGCCGGCGTCGTTCTTGATAATGACCGAAAACGCTCGATGCAAAAGGCCCTGGCGGTGGGTCTCCAACTTTCCGCAAAGGCCGACCTGACGGTCGTGCTCGTCCACCAGGACGATGACCTTGAGTGGTACGCCGTCTTTATCAATATGGTTTGCTTCGCCGTTACCCACGATTGCCGCGCCCTAGTTGGTGAAACCCTTGCTCATGATATAGGCGGTCAGGCTCTTGCGCTGCAATTTATTGTAACGCCGTTTCCATCCCGGCATGCCGCGAAAGCCCTTTGTGATGCGCCGGTAGACGAAATCCGCTTTGTATTTCTCAGGCTTTAGCTTGGGCGCCTTGCCCGGGTAGGCCCGTTGCCCATGGCAGCGTGCGCACTGCTTTTGGAACAGGCCCTTGCCGATGGCGATATTCTTCGGATCGTTCATGAACTCGGCGCTGAACGTAACCTCCGCCGCGCTGGCGGAAGACCCCGAAAAATATGATGCCGAGGCCGCAAGGACGACGCCAAGCATCATGATTTTGGCTATGCGCGACAATGTCGAACCCCAATACAATAGTAACCCAGCCCTCCCCCCGCGAACGGGGAGAGGGCTGGGATTGTCAGATTAGTCCCGATCTTCGGTCAAGCGAAATTGGCCGCCCGTGACCGACGGTTGATCAGGGAACGATCTTGTAGATCTTGTCCAGACCACCGGCCGGGCCGCCTGGAACGGGGCCGGTCAGATCGGTCGCCATGACATAGATCTCGCCCTTGCTATCCTGGCCGAAGGACAGAACATAGGAATTCCAGCCGGGCATGTTTGTGACGTTCAGCTGTTCCATGGACCATTTGTCGCCGGTCATCTTGGCGGCGAAAAGCTGGCCATCCTTGAAGACGAAGTTCTTTGACCAATCGCCAAAGAAATACAAGCCGTCCCACGCCTTATGGGCGCCGCGATAGACATAGCCGCCGGTAATCGAAGTTCCCAGGCAGCCTTCGGCGTTGGCGGAACAGTTGTTGTATTCGAGGACCGGGTCGATCATGTCCTTGCCATTACAGGAAGCCGGTTCGTCATTGGGCGCCTGATAGTCGAAGCAGTGGGTGCCCTCTTTCACGCGCCAACCGTAGTTGCCGCCCTTCTTGACGACATCGACTTCTTCATACTTGTTCTGCCCAACGTCGGCGCAGATCAGGTCATTGTTGCCACCCATGTCGAACGAGCAGCGCCACGGGTTGCGGAAGCCATAGGCCCAGATTTCATCCAGGGCATCTTCGTTGCCCACGAATGGATTGTCCTTGGGTATGGCATAGCCGTCGGCATCATTGACGTCGATGCGCAGGATCTTGCCCATCTTGGAACCAAGGTCCTGGCCATTGCCGGTCACCGGATTATGGCCCAGGCCATAGTCATTGGCATAACCGCCGTCACCCATGGAGGCATACAGCATGCCGTCCGGGCCGAAGCCGATCCAATGGCCGTTATGGTTGAACTGCGGCCAGTCGATGGTGGAAATAACCCGGCTATATCCCTTGTCGGCCTTGTTCGGGTCGGCCTTCGAGACCCGACGCTCGGCGATCACGTTCTTATGGTTGAAGAACAACAGATTGGCCAAATTCGGGCTGCCATGCAGCGTGATCGAATAGGAAATATAGAACAGTCCATTGTTCTTGAAGTCCGGGTGAAACGCCAGGCCCAGCAAGCCGCGCTCGTCAAACTCCGGTACCAACGGAATGATCATTTCCTTAACATCGAGGAAGGTTGACATCTTGCCATCGGGCTGCAGGACCTTGATGGTGCCGATCTGTTCGATAATAAAACGCCGGTCATCGCCGGGCGGTGATACCAGCAGCAAGGGATGCTGCAGGCCCGAGGCGACCTCTTCCAGTTTCACATCCAACGCCGACGCGGGGCCGGCGAGAGTTACGGTCATGGCAGCCGTCATGGCGGCCCCCATGGCGGCCTTGGCCAAGTTCTTAAGCATGAAGCCCTCTCCCTGATTCTTCTCTGTCAATTTTTAGATATTCGTCCAAGGCTGATGCAGCCCGAACGTAGGCAACGACGCATATGCTTACACCCAAATCAACACTTTCTAATGAATGCTGATCGCTAGCACTGAACTATTCTCGTCTTGTAGTTGCCGGTACGTCAACCGCAATCTGCCATCACTGATGCGTGAAACAGCCATCAACCCGGGCAATAATGTCAGCCGGCAGTGGACCGG
Organism: Alphaproteobacteria bacterium; assembly: GCA_030747035.1. GTDB lineage: Bacteria > Pseudomonadota > Alphaproteobacteria. Next base: position 13,437 of record JASLLM010000051.1, read on the forward strand.
CGTGCTCGGCCGCCAGGCATTCCGCCAGTTCGGTGCGGTTCTTTACACCCAGCACCACCGTGTCCACACCTGGCATGCTCAAGGCATAGCGGTGGCCCAGTTCCGCCGCCGAGAGGCCCAGTTCCGCCGCCAGGGTGCGGTAGGCAGCGGCGAGATTGTAGTCGCGGACCTCCGCGTGATCAGGCGGCAGGTCGCGGTCGATGGCATCGGTCAGGGCGCCAGCCTGAACCGCGCGGATGCCCATGACGCCGACACCGTTGGCCTGGGCCGCCGCGATGATTTCGCGGGGCCGGGCCGGTTCATCGTAGAATTTCAGGGCGCCGGGAGAATCCATGGCGTTGGCGATGCATTGCACCGCCGCCGGCGCTGGTTGGTCGTTCAGCAAATCGATGATGGCATCGGGATGGCCGATGCCGGTCAGACCCCAGGCGCCGATCAGGCCTTCCGCCGCGAATGCTTCAAAGCAGGGCCGCACGGTGGCGACAAAGTCGCTATGGGCGGTCATGCGGGCGCCGGCATCGGGGTGCTGTTGCATCGGATGGCCGTCCGGCGCCACGTTGGAATGCAGGAAAAACAGATCCAGGCGTTGCAGGCGCAGCCGGGACAGGCTGTCGTGGATCGATTGGCGCAGGCGGCCTTCGATCTGATCCTTCGGCGTATTGCCCAGTAGGCATTTCGAGGTTACGCGCACGCCATCGGGCGGACGGCCTGCAAAGGCTTCGCCAAAGACCTCTTCCGCCTCTCCCTCGCCGTAGCGGTAGGCCAGATCGATCAGATCAATGCCCGCATCCACCGCCGCCCGCAGGGTGGCCACACATTCGGCCCGATCGGTCTGGCCCCACAACTGGCCCAGGCCGCCGCCGCCCAGGGTCAGCCGGCTGACCGCTCCCAGGGGCCCCAGGCTACCCTTTTGCATTTCTTGCGATCCGCTAGTTCTGCGCCGGCAGCATCTTGCCCGGATTCATGATGCCGTCCGGATCGATCGCCGCCTTGACGGCGCGCATGACCTTGATCGCATCGCCATGTTCGGCCCGCATGTATTTCTGCTTGCCCAGGCCGACGCCATGTTCGCCGGTGCAGGTGCCATCCATGGCCAGGGCCCGGTTGACCAGACGTTCATTCAACTCCTCGGCCTCGCGCATTTCCGCCGGTGCGTTCGGATCCAGGACAAAGGCAAGATGAAAATTGCCGTCGCCAACGTGGCCGCACATGGGCGCGGGGATCGTCGCGCCTTCCAGATCCTTGCGGGTTTCCGCGATGCATTCCGCCAGGCGGGACAGCGGCACGCAAACATCCGTGGCCCAAATTTCGCAGCCGGGCCGCAGGGCTTTGCAGGCGTATGCCAGGTCATGGCGGGCCTGCCACAGGCGGTTGCGGTCCTCCAACTGGTCGGACCATTGAAATTCGCCGGCGCCGAATTCCTCGCCGAACGCCTTCACCATGGCGATCTGCTCGGCCACGCCGGCGTCGGTACCATGGAATTCCAAGAACAGCGTCGGCTTCACCGGATGATCCATCTTGGAATATTTGTTCAGGGCGTCCATCTGCACATCGTCCAGCAACTCGATACGGGCGATGGGAATGCCCGATTGAATGGTGCAGATCGTGGTGTCGACCGCGCCTTCCACGGTATCGAACGGTACCACGGCGGAGGAGATGTTCTCCGGAATGCCATAAAGCCGCAGGGTAATCTCGGTAATAATGCCCAAGGTGCCCTCGGAGCCCACGAACAGGCGGGTCAGATCGTAGCCGGCGGAGGATTTGCGCGACCGCCGCGCCGTGCGGATGACCTCGCCATTGGGCAAGACCACGGTCAGGGAAATGACATTTTCCCGCATGGTGCCATAACGCACCGCATTGGTGCCCGACGCCCTGGTGCCGGTCATGCCGCCGATCGAGGCATCGGCGCCCGGATCGATGGGGAAGAACAGGCCGGTGTCACGCAGGTAATCGTTCAACTGTTTGCGCCGTACGCCCGGCTGCACCGTGCAATCCAGGTCTTCCGCATGGACCGCCAGGATCTCGTTCATGCCGCCGACATCGACACTGATGCCGCCCCGGGTTGCCTGGATATGGCCTTCCACCGAGGTGCCCGCGCCATAGGGAATGATGGGCGTGCCCGTGGCATGGCAGATGCGCACGATCTGGGAAACTTCCTCGGTCGATTGCGCAAAGGCGACGGCGTCCGGCGCCTGGGTCGGATGCCAGCTTTCGTCATGGCCATGGGCATCGCGGACAGCATCCGCCGTGGACAGGCGGTCACCCAAAAGGGCCCGCAGCTGATCGATCGCACCCAACGTCGCTTCACTTGTCGCCACGCTCATAATTTCGCCCTTCCGATAGCAACCAATTTTGCCGGCAAGTATACAGCAGGCGGCGTGTTTTCAACATGCGCCGCGTATCACATTGACTCAACTGGCCTTGCAATGCCCGGCACCGCCATCTAGCCTTGCGGGCAGCCTGTGTATTAGGCGCGTTGTATATTTTGTAAAACTGAAAATATTCTGGGGAGGACAAGATATGAGAAACGTTGCTATCGCTTTGACGGCCCTGCTCGGCTCCTTGGCCATAGGCGGCCAGGCAATGGCCGCATGCAAGGATAACTGGAAGGACTGTGCCGGCAAGCCATGGGTTGACGGCAAGAAGATGGAAACGCCCATGGGTTCAAAATGGTGGCCGAACGCCCTGTGGGGCAAGGGCGACCAGGCCGGCTCGACCAACTGGTACACCAAGGCCGAGGTCGTTAAACGTGGTTCCGACCTGATCAAGAGCGGCAAGATCTATCGCCTTGGCCATGACTATCATGCCGGAATGCCCATGTTCGGCGCCCGCAAATTTGTGTTGCGGATTCCCGGCACGCCCACAGGCGGGCCGTTCGGCCAGAACCAGATCGTCTATCATGACGAATTCCTGGCTACCGAAATCGGCCAGGCCGGCACGCAGTTTGACGGCCTTGGCCACGTGGGCGTGCAGGTCGGCGGCGCGGGTGACCTGGCTAACATGCGCTATTACAACGGTTTCACCGGCGCGGAAATCGGCAGCTCGTTGGGACTGAAGAAACTTGGCGTCGAGAAACTGCATCCGATCTTCGGCCGCGGCATCCTGATCGATCTCGCCGCCGCGCGGGGCGTCGAGGCGATGAAGGCAGGTGAATGCGCCAGCATGGCGGATGTGAAAAAGGCGCTGCAGATGCAGGGCATGGCTGACTTTGCCTTCAAGAACGGCGACGCCATCATGTTCCGCACCGGCTGGGAGAAGTATTGGGAGGATCCCAAGGCATACAATGCCGGACAGCCCGGCATCTGCATGGATGTCGCCCGCTGGGTGGCCGAGGATGTCAAGGCCGGCGTTACCGGCGGCGATAGCTGGGCCGCGACCGACCCGGTGCCTTATCCCAATGAACCTGCCTGTGCCTTCTGCGTGCATAACTATCTGCAGACCCGGCATGGTGTCGTCAATCAGGAAAACCTGCGTCTGAAGCAGCTGGTCGACGATAAGACCTATGTTTTTGCCTATGCCTACGCTCCGGCGCCGATTAGAGGCGGCACCGGTTCCAACGGTTCGCCGATGGCGCTCCGCTAGGGATACCGCGTCAAGAAAGCCGAGGGGCGCGGGAGTCGCAATATCTCCCGCGCCCCCTTTTTTGCGTCCTTGGCCGTAGCGGCGGAGACTATTTCTTCTTGCCATTGCCCAGCATGAAGGCGGGCACCAGGGCGCAGATGAACACTACGACGATCGCCATGAAGCCGTCCTTGAAGCCCAAGGCGTTGGCCTGGGCCTCTACAACTCGGCCAAGATAGTGCAGCGAGCCTGGGCGCAGCAGCGTATCGGGCATGCCCCCTTGGGAGAGTAGTTCCATGACGCGGGCAAGAAGTTCCCGGCTGAGGGAGTTTTCCGGCGTCTGGGTGACGGTCAATGCCAAGGCGTGCAATTCCCGGCGCTGTTCCATGAAAACAACCAGCAGGTTGACGCCGAACGCGCCGCCCATCAGGCGGATGAAATTAATCGTGCCCGAGCCGTTGTTCAGTTGATCGGGCGGCAGGGCGCTGAGGGCGGAAACATTGATCGCGGGCAGCATGATGCTCTGTCCGATACGCCCGACGACAACATAGAAGGCAAGGACATAGAAGGCGGTGTTGACGCCGGTGGTATACAGCAAGGCGGCGCCGAGGGCGAACAACAGCAGCCCGACCATGGTCAGATAACGGGCCGGAAAGGTATCGACCAGGCGGCCGGCGATGGGAAAGAACGCCATCACCACCAAACCAGCGGGCGCGGTCACCATGCCGGCTGCCGTCGGCGTGAAGTTCTGCACCGTCTGCACGAACACCGGAATGATATAGGTCGAGGCGAAATTCCCCGCCCCGAAAACAAAGCCCAGCGCCGCCGCCGCCGCGAATTGCTTGCTGCGAAAGACCGCGAAGTTAAGGATCGGCGCCGCCGCCCGCAGTTGCGAGATGACGAAGGCGGTGCCCAGGCCGATGCCGGCCGACCCCAGCAGCAGGATCTTGTTGGAGAACCAGCCATCGCGGTGGCCGTTGGCGATGGCGGTCATGGAGCAGATGATGGCGCCGACGATCAGTCCGTATCCGACCCAATCGAAGGGCAGGCGGACCGTATCCCTTTCCCGGGCCGGCATGAACAGGCTGCCCAGCAAGACCGCCAGGCCGGCGATGGGCAGCGGGATAAAGAACAGGAAACGCCAGCCCGCCGCATCGATGGTGACGCCGCCGACGACCGGCCCCATGATCGGCGCCAGCATGATGCCCATGCCATAGATGGCCAGTGCCAGACCCCGTTGCTGGGCGGGAAATACGCGGAATATGGTCACCATGGCAATGGGCTGGACGATGCCGGCGGCGACGCCCTGCAAGGTCCGCGCCAGGATCAGGATATCGATGTTGGGCGCCCAGGCGCCAAGCAGGGAGCCGCAGAAAAACAATCCCACCGCGCCAATGTACCCGCCCCGGGGCCCGAATACCGAAATCGCCCAGGCGCCCAGCAATTGACTGGCCGTCATCGCCGACAGGAAGGCCGTTGACATCCACTGCGCATCGCTTTGTCCAACGCCAAAGGTACCCATGATGGCGGGCACGGCCACGTTCACCATGGTCGACGACAGGATCATCGTCATGGCGGCGGTCATCCCTGTCAGGGTAACGATCCATCTATACGCGGGACCGTAACGCGCGAGCAGAGTCTCGGTGTTCTCCGTCGCCAATCCGAACCTTACTTTCAATGCATGGGTGCTACCGGCCGCGCCCATTCTCAATCTTGGACAGGTGGTATCAGGTTAGCATGCTGCTTGGAGCAGAGGAATTGATTACCGACTAGATGATCTCCCGCGCCTCGAGAGATTTGATATCGGCCTCGCTGTAGCCGAGCCCCGACAGAATTTCGCCATTGTGCTGGCCCAGCTTGGGCGCGATGCCGGGCTTGGCGGGAGTTTCCGAAAATTGCCATGGTGTGCCATGCACCTTGAGGGTTTCGCCGATCTCCGGGTACTCGACCTCCGTGATATAGCCGTTCGCTAGAACGTCGGGGTCGTTCGAAGCCTCGAGCAGAGTGTTGACCGGCGCCGAGACGATATCGGCGGCGCGCAGAACCTCCACCCAGCGTTCGCGGCTGTCCGTGGCGAACAGTTCGGCCAATGTGACCAGGATCTTGTCTTTCATCTCGTCCGAGACCAGGGCCAGTCCCAGATCGTCGGCGCCGCGTTCTTCCAGCGTCGAGAGGAAACCCAGCGCTTCCATGGCCCGCTTCCAGGCCCGGTGATCCAGTTGGAATACCAACGGCTTGCCGTCCCGGTCATTGAATGTGGCCGCGATGCCCGGCCGTTCGCGGGTGCCGTTGATGCGCGCGCCGGTAATCGGATTGGTGTCGCGCCACATGGTCGTCGTCATGGTCCAGCCCATCAGGCGGACAATGCCGCCCACCAGCGAAGTCTCCACCTTCTGCCCGACGCCGGTGCTCTTGGCATGATAGAGCGCCGCCAGAAGCCCGCCGAAGGTTAGAATGGCGCAGGATTCATCGGCCACCGAGACCACGCCGGTACGCATGGTCTCGCCCGGACCCGCGTAAGCTTCGGCCACGCCGCCCAAGGCCTGGCCGACCGCATCCGTCCCCGGTAGGGAGCCATGGGGTCCAAGCTGGCCATAGCCGGAAATCGAGACGTAGACCAAGGCCGGATTGATTTTCTTTAGCTCGTCATAGCCGAAGCCGTTTTTCTCCGCCGCGCCGGGACGGAAATTCTGTCCGAAAATGTCCGCGTCCTTGACCAGTTCGTGAAGTATCGCCCGGCCCTCCTCGGATTTGAGGTTCAAGGTCAAGCTTTTCACACCCCGGTTGTTGGTCTCGAAAAACGAACTGATACCGCCCTTCAATTCACCGGCGGTTCTGGAGCCGTCGCCAACGCCTGGGACCTCGATCTTGATGACTTCGGCGCCCAAATCCGCCATCAGCATATAGGGCACGGTTCCCGCCTGTGCGGTCGAGCAGGTTACGGCCTTGACCCCGGCCAATGGTCCCGTCCGTTCCGGCATGACTCGTCTCCTCCTGCTGTCGATGGTTCCGCCGTGAAGGCGGGCATGGCGGCTATGGGCTATAAGGCAAAAGCCGTCCGTCCGCAAATTGACAATCGGCCCCGCCTTGTTACTCTGAATTTCAGAACCGCGTACGAAATGGAGAGTGAAAATGACCACGGCGAATTGCTTCGGCGACAAATTCGAATATGACTTCGGCGGCATTGTTGACGGCCTGAACCGGTATCTCCGGCTGAAGGCAACGCCGATCGGCATGAAGCGGTTCAAGACCGTGGCGGACATGGAGGCGGTACCGCGGATACGCCGGCCGGACCCGAACGAAAAAATCGCCATGGATCAGGTCGTCGGCCAGACCCGCTGGATCGGATATACCCTGGGTATCACCATGGACAATCTGATGGGCGCGCAATGCGGGGCCGTGGTCGGTCTGCATCCCCAAGACGATGACTGGGCCTCGGGAGAGCGGATGAACGGTGTCTGGTACGGCACGCTGGAAGACAGCGCCGCCCACCAGGCGGCCATGACCTGCGCCTCCTATGGCGACTACGAGGCGCTGGCCACTTCGCCGCTGGTCTCGGGCCGGCTGGACAACCCCGACATCTGCCTGATCTATATGACACCGGGGCAGATGATCACCTTCATCAACGGCCTGCAGCACATAAACTACAAGAAGTATGAATTCACCTGCGTCGGCGAAAGCGCCTGCGCCGATTCCTGGGGCAATGCCCTGGCCACCGGCGAACCGTCAGTCTCCATTCCCTGCTATGCGGAGCGGAAATTCGGCGGCGTGCAGGATGACGAGATGCTGGTGGCGCTGCCGCCCAGCTATCTGCCCAGTGTCGTCAAGGGCCTGGAAGAACTCAGCAAAGTTGGCCTGCGCTACCCAATTCCCAACCACGGCCTGCAAAAATCACCGTTGGACAGCATCTCCAAGAGCTACGGCTAGACAGCGGGTCGAAAGTCTATTTCGGCACAGCCGTCTGATCAACGATCGCCAAAGTGGCGCCGCCAGATCGGGCCGACCACGGCGTGCGCCTTGACGCCGTTTTTCATGGCCTCGAGATGCGGCGTTTCGATCTGGCCATGGAACCAGGTGAACAACATGGCGAGGTAGATATCGGCCACGCTCATCTGCTCTCCCAGCAGGAAGGGTCCCGGTGCAACGGCGGCGTCCAGCACGGTCAAACCATCTTTAAATCTGGCGTCCGCAGCGGCGCCCAGGGCGGCGTAGCCGTCGGGGTCGGTGGTATAGCGGAACGGATAGCCGCGCCGCAGAACGGCCTCGTACAGGTTGACGCTAGCAAAGACCAGCCAGCGCAGGAATTGGCCATGGGCCGAGGTTCCAGGAGCCGGCCCCAGGCCCTTGTCGGGAAAAGCGGCGGCCAGATGGATCAGGATCGCCGCCGCCTCGGTCATCGTGGTGCCGTCGGGCAGGATCAGGGTCGGCAACTGGCCCCAGGGATTGGTGGCGCGGAAACTCTCGGGCATAGGGGTGCCCGGCTTGGACTCGAACTCCTGCAATTCGAACGGCGCGTCCGCCAGGCTCAGCGCCGCCTCGACCACGAAGCCGCCCGAACCGGGCCGATTAAATAGGCGATAACTCATCCTGTCCTCACTCCGCTATGTCCGAAGGCCCGGCATGGGGTATGCGCGCCTCGGTGAATTCCGTATGGCTCAGCCTAGCATATTCTGACCAAGCGAGAGGTATCCGGCGTTGCTAAATTTGCACTCATACCCCGTCATCACGGCTTGAAGTGCGTCTTTGCAGTTGTTAGCGTTGGATTGTTTCGCGGATGCTGATTCGCGCAACCCGCCGCCGCAATTGTGATGCCTGTTTCATGCATGATTACGGTGGCCGGTGTTGTTCCTGCTAACAATATCGTTGATGGTTTTAAGGTTTAGGAAACCTTTGGCCTGTCAAATGTGGGCGTACCTGGGTGCGCGCCGGGAGGCGCAAGCAAGAGAAAATGTGAAGGACACCATGGTAGGCACGTTCGCCGAAGCATCGGTAATGAGTCTTCGAGCTGGCTTGCTTGCCGTAATAAGGCGCCGGCCCATCATCGCGACGGTGGTGCTTTTCCTGAGCGGCGTGATTTTCTGGGGTGGCTTCAACTGGTCGCTGGAGTTGGCTAACACCGAACGCTTCTGCATCTCCTGTCATGTGATGCGCGACTACGTCTATCAGGAATACAAGATTACGGTCCACTACCGCAACAGAACCGGCGTGCGCGCGTCTTGCCCGGACTGTCACGTGCCCCAGGAATGGATTCACAAGGTGGTGCGCAAGGTGCAGGCGACCAAGGAATTGTTTCATTGGTTTCAGGGCACCATCGACACGCCGGAAAAATTTGCCGCCAAGCGCCTGGCACTGGCACAAAAAGTCTGGTCGAGCATGGAAGCAACGGATTCGCGCGAATGCCGAAACTGTCACGAAATAGGCTCCATGAACGCTGGCGCGCAGGCGACCGTTGCTGGCAGAATGCATCAATTGGCCCTGAAATGGGAAATGACCTGTATCAATTGCCACAAGGGCATTGCCCATCACTTGCCACTGGGCTTTAACAGGGATGCGGATATTGATGCAATTCATGATCGGCTGGAAAAGGAAAAAGTGAAATGCCGCACATGTCATAGGCGCAGGGCAGGTGCGCGGAATGATGATGACTAAGTTCGCGAGTTCGTCGTTTGGCCAAATGGGCTGAAAGATGATACGCATGGACACTCGAAGGAGGGGATCATGATACTTCGAAACAAATTTCTCCTTGGACTGATGGGCTTGGCGTTGTTGACGCTTTCGCCGCCAGTTCTGGCTAAGACCGTCTCACCGGCGACATTGAAGAAAGGCAAGGCGTTGTTTGTTGAAAACTGCGCCGTCTGCCATCAGGCGGATGCCATCGGCAAGCCGGGCGTGGCACCGTCACTGACCAATCCTGAACTGCTGGCGACCGCCTCCGACCGCTTCTTCCAGGCCACCATCCGCGATGGGCGGGAAGATACCGGGATGCCGCCCTTCTCCCATTTGGGACGCCGGGATATCCGCGCCATTGTCGGCTACCTGCGTTCCCATGCGGTCGGTCCGAACAGGGCGGCCGAGAT
>JASLLM010000052.1 GCA_030747035.1 Alphaproteobacteria bacterium
CACCGGCGGCGCCGGCCGACGGCGCGGGCGCAACCGCCCTGTCCGCCGCCACTGCCGGGCCCACTCCGGCCGCTAACCCGGTGCCCGCGCAGGTCACCATTGCAACGTCGCAAATGGGTGCGGCGGCGGCCCAGGCGGCGGTGCGGGAAATGCCGCAGGACATAGCGGATGATGTGGCGGATGATGTACCGGACTATGTCACGGAAGCCATACCGGAGGCGTCCGTGGAGCTATCCTTTGACGGTTCCGATGCCGATGCCGACGGGTCCGCGCCGCCAGCGGCCCGGGGGCCGGTGGTGCTTAATAGTTTCGCTGAGCTGGTGGCCCAGACCCAGGGCATGCGCGAGGCGCGCCTGTATCATCATTTGATGGAGGATGTCCGGTTGGTGGATTTTCGGCCCGGCCATTTGGAAATCCGCCCCGAAGACAATGCGCCGACCGATCTTGCCAACAGGCTGCGTGCCAAGCTGGAAGAATGGACCGGTGATAGCTGGGCCGTCGTGGTCAATGCCCAGGCGGCGGGAGAGCCGCCGTTGGCGGCGCAGCAGCGCCAGGCGGAGGCTGATCTTCTGACCGATACCAAGGGCGACCCCCTGGTCAAGGCCGTCCTCGACACTTTTCCCGACGCGCAAATTACCGATGTCCGCCCCCTAGGCGATAACCGGGCTGATGCGGACAGGGGTTTTGTGCCGGAAAGCACCGATTCTTCGAATGGAGACGAACCGCGATGAAAAATCTGAGCCAGATGATGAAGCAGGCCCAGGAGATGCAGGGCAAGATGCAGGAAATGCAGGCCCGCATGGGAGAGGTGGAGATGACCGGCCAGGCGGGCGCCGGCATGGTCACCGTCACTATGAATGGCAAGGGCGAAATGCGTGGCCTGAAGATGGATGCCAGTCTGAAGGACGGCGATATCGAGGTGATGGAAGACCTGATCATCGCGGCCCACAACGATGCCAAACGGCGGGTCGAGGAATACACGCAAGAAGAAATGAGCAAACTGACCGGCGGCCTGAACCTGCCGGACGGTTTGAAACTGCCGTTCTAGCCTCGGAATCCAAGGCGCAATGACTGGAACCCAGATCGATCAGTTGATCCTGTTGTTGGCGAAGCTGCCTGGTCTCGGGCCCCGTTCGGCCCGCCGGGCGGCGCTGCATTTGATCGACCGCAAGGAAAGCCTGTTGCGGCCCTTGGCCCAGGCCATGAGCCAGGCGGCGGATTCGGTGGCGCCATGCGATGTCTGCGGCAATCTCGATAGCGTGCAGCCCTGCGCCATCTGCCGTGACGAACGGCGCGATGGCAGCATGATCTGCGTCGTTGAAAGCGTCGCCGATCTGTGGGCCCTGGAACGGTCCGGGGTGTTTCGTGGCCGTTACCATGTCCTGGGCGGTACGCTCTCGGCCCTGGACGGTATCGGCCCGGAAGACTTGAACGTGGGTGCACTGCTGGCCCGGGCCGGGGAGGGGGCGGTGGCGGAAGTCATCCTGGCCACCAATGCCACCGTCGACGGCCAGACCACGGCCCATTATCTGGCCGAGAAGCTGGCCGATTGCGGCGTCAAGGTTTCCGGCCTGGCCCATGGCGTTCCCGTGGGCGGTGAGCTGGATTATCTTGACGACGGCACCCTGGCCACCGCGCTTGGTTCCCGCCGTCCGGTGTAGCCCTTCTGCGTCTCAACCGCGTCCGGCGCGGACCCGCCAGGGCCGAATGACCAGGTACATGGCGGTGCCCATCAACGCGGTGAGCGTCAGGATCATGGCGACCGGCCAGGCGCTGCCATCGTGCCACAGCACGACGCAAAATGTGCCGAGGCCGCCACCCGCCATGGGCAGGGCCCCCAGCATCGCCGCTGCATGGCCATGCCCGGCACGGCAGACATCAAAGGCGCGAACCGGCGCAGTGGCGAATACCAAACCCAGGCCAAAGCCGAAAAAGCACTGCGTCGCGGTGATCCGAACCGGCGTTTCCAGCCCGCTAAGGAGCAGAATGGTGAAACCAAGCCCACCCAGAAGGCAGGCGCCAAGACCCGCCATGAGCAGCGGATCCGAGGCGAAGCGTCCCGCCACCCGGTTGACCACCAGGGAACCCAGAAAGAATGCCACCACGATGGCGGCGTAGTAATAGCCGTATTGTTCCGTCGGTACCGCCAGCCGTTCTATGAACACGAAGGGAAATGCCGTGAGAATAGCGAACAGGCCGCCCAGGACCAGGGACATGATCAGCGTGTAGGTCATGAAGGGACCGTCGCGCAGCAGGGTGAGATAGCCGCGCAACAGACGCCGGGGTCGCAGGGCGCCGCGGTCCGGCTGCTTCAGGGTTTCGGGCAGGAAACGCCAGATCAATAGGATCACCAGGACGATCAGGCCCGTCAGCAGGATGAAGTTGGAACGCCAGCCAAACCAGACATGCATGTGTCCGCCGACCACCGGGCCCACCGCCGGGGCCAGGGCGATGGCCATGCCATAGGCGGCCAGCACCCGTACCGCCCCGGCCTCGTCATACAATTCACGGATCACGGCGTAGCCGACCACTGCTTCGGCGCAGGCGGTCAGGCCCTGCAGCACCCGGGCGGCGATCAGGCTTTCGATGGAACCGGCGGCTGCGCAGCCCATGGAGGCAACGGCAAAGCCGATCATGCCCGCCAGCAGGACCGGCCGTCGGCCAATACGGTCCGACAAAGGACCATAGAAAAGCTGCGCCAGGGCATAGGCAACCAGGTTCAGGGTCATGGTCAATTGCACCCGCCCCGCGTCCGTATGGAAGACACCCTGCAAATGAGGCAGGGACGGGGTGTAGAGATCCGTCGATAGGATCGAGACGGCGGAGGCCATGATCAGCAAGGCCGGAATGAGAATTGGCACGGAGACCGAACCGGCCGTCTCGGGTAACCTCTGGGTCATGGGGGTGTTTTAGCGCACGGCCCGGAAACAGGTGCGCAGTTCCTGAACGAACAGATCAGGTTGTTCCAAGGCCGCGAAATGGCCGCCCTTGTCCAACTCGTTCCAATGGATGATGTTGTGAAAGCGCTTTTCCGCCCAGCGGCGGGAGGCGGCGAAAATATCCTTTGGAAACAGGCTGCAACCCACCGGAATGCTCACGTCTTCCTGGCTGCGTTTGCCGAAACTTTCCCAATACAGCCGGGCCGAGGAGGCGGCTGTTCCGGGCAGCCAGTAGAGCATGACATTGTCCAGCAGATCATCCCGGCTGACGGCGTTTTCCGGATGCCCGTCGCAATCGGTCCACGCCCAGAATTTTTCCAAGATCCAGGCCGCCTGGCCGGACGGCGAATCCGCCAGACCATAGCCAAGGGTCTGCGGCCGGGTGCTTTGCTGCTTCGAATAGCCCGAATCCCAATCCACATAATGCTTGGCCGCGGCCAAGGCGTTCTGTTCGAACTCTGTCAGACTATCCATGGTCTCGGGGTCGGGTCGCTCGGTCACCATGTTCAGGTTGATGGCCAGGCAGGGCGCATCTTCTTGCCCGCTGGCATTGACCCCGATCTGCCGCGTAATGGCGGAGCCCCAATCGCCGCCCTGGGCGACAAAACGGTCATAGCCCAGGCGGGCCATCAGTTGCTCCCAGGCGGCGGCGATGCGCTGCACCGACCAGCCCGGCGCCTCCGGCTTGCCGGAAAAGCCATAGCCGGGCAACGATGGCGCGATGATGTGAAAGGCATCCGCCGCCGCGCCGCCGTGAGCGGTGGGGTCGGTCAGGGGGCCGATGACATGACGGAATTCAAGCACGGATCCGGGCCAGCCGTGGGTGATCAGCAGCGGCATGGCATCGCTGTGGGGCGAGCGGACGTGGAGGAAATGAATGTCGACGCCATCGATCACGGTCTGAAACTGATCCCAGCCGTTCAGCAGATTTTCGCATCGGCGCCAATCGTAGCCGTCGGCCCAATAGCGGCAAACATCCTGCATGTATGACAGGGGAATGCCCTGGGACCAGTCATCGGGCGTCTCGGCGTCGGGCCAGCGCGTGGCATGGAGGCGCCGGCGCAGGTCGTCCAGCGCGTCATCGGGAATAGCCACTTCGAATGGTCTGATTTGATCGGTCATATCGCTCCGCCCCGTGCAAGAAATCGCCGCCACGTTAGCGCCCCATGCCCACCCGCGCAATTCCGGGGTCCAGCCGGCGGGCATTATATGGGCAGCGGCGCCGCGCCCAGGATATCCCGGTGTTGTTTACGCTCCGCCTCATGGCGATAGGCCATTCCGTCGATATAGGCGCTGATCGTGAAGTCGGACTGCAACTCCAGCGCCATGGCCGCTTGCCCCGCCGCATCGTCGGTCTGCCCCAGCATGGCGAGACAGCCGGCCATGTTGGCGTGGTGACTAGAACGCGGCCATGCGCTTTGCCCATATGCTGCCAGCGCTTCCTCGTATCTGCCCGACAGCATTAGCGCCGTGCCCAGCAGGTGGGCCCAGTGGGCGCTGGAATAGGGGTCCAGGCGCATGGCCATGTTGATCCATTGCGACCCTTCGGAGGCCTGTCCCAGAAGGGTGAGCAATTCGCCCTTTTGTGCCACCAAACGGGGGTCATTGGGGTTCAGCGAAAGGGCGCGCTCGTTGTGCTGAACGGCGGCATCCAGGCGTTTGGTGACGATGGCGATTTCGGCCTGAACCCGGTGGGCTTCGACCTCGTTTTCGTCCAGCCGCAGGGCCGTGTCGACCGCCGTGACGGCGCCATTGAATAAGCTTTCGGGGTCCGGCAGATAGCCCCGGGCCAGGGCCTGCCCCAGAACACAGGCCTTCCAGGCATGGGCGGCGGCGTAATCCGGTTCCAGGCCGATCGCCCGGTTCAACAGATCCAGCGCGGCCACGCAGTCGGCTTCGCTATAACGGTGGTGGTGGATCTTTCCGGCCAGCAGTAATTCGTAGGCGGCCATGTCCCTGGGCGGTTTCTGGCCTATGCTTCGGGCCTGATAATTTTCCACCCGGCCAGGCAGGACGGCAACGATGGCGCGGGTCAGTTCATCCTGCAGGGCAAAGATATCGGCAAGTTCGCGGTCGTAGCGCTCGGCCCAAATATGCGTGCCACTGCCGGTCTCCAGTAATTGCGCCGTTAGCCGGACCTGATTGCTGGCCTTTCGCACGCTGCCCTTGACCAGATACTGCACGCCGAACTCGGCCCCGACCTCGTCCACGGCAAAGGCGCGGTCTTTGTAGGAAAAGGCGGAATTGCGCGCCACCACGAACAAGGTTGGGAAGCGGGACAATTCGGTGATGATATCTTCGGTAATGCCGTCCGCGAAGAAGGTCTGGTCCGGATCGTCGCCCAGATTTTCGAAAGGCATGACCGCGATGGCCGGGTGACTGCCGAACCGGCGCAGCGCCGCAGCCTCGACCTTGCTCGCGGACGGGGCACCGTCGCGTTGATTCTTGATCTCATCGTACAAAGCCCGGGTCTCATCCTCGGGCTCAACGCCCAGTTCCGCCTCCAGGATATCGCGGCAATCCTGATATTGGCGCAGCGCTTCATTCCAATGGCCCTGTTGCTGATATAGCCCCATCACCAGCCGGTGGATGTCCTCGCGCAAGGGGTCCAAGGCAAGAAGCTTGATGGCGATGTTCAGGGCTTCATCATGTTCGTTGCGGTCTTGGCATTGTTCGAGACGCAGGCTGAATATCCGCGCGGCATGGGCGGCAAGGCGGGCACGCTCGCCGCGCAGCCAATCTTCGAATGTCTCGGCGCGGATATCAAAGCCGTCCAGGAATGCGCCTTGGTACAAATCAGCGGCTGCCTCCGCGCCGGTCTCCGCCGCCTCGAACTCGACGCTGTCAACGGTTATGACATCACTGGCGACCGACAAATCCTGCGCTGCCGCAACGATTACCGTGCCAGCGTCGTTGTCCAGCGCCTTGCGCAGGACCGACAGCGTTTGGCGCGGGCTGCTCCTGGCCTGTTCCTCGCCCCTGTCCGGCCACAGCAGCGCGGCGATCTTGGATCGCGAGACCGCCGCGCCCGGGCGATGGCAAAGATATGCCAGCAGCGCCGCCGCCTTTTTCGACGACAGCGCGACGGGCCTGCCGTCTCTCCCATGGAGGGCAAATCCGCCAAGTAGCCGCAACTGGTATTTCGCCAATGTCCCCAAATGCCTCTGATTAGAAATCGCCGGTTTCAAAGCATATTAGCGGCAATTTTTACGTCATCCGGACAGTTTTTACGAATTTCTCACGCTGCCGGCGCTTCCGCTTCGCCGCTTCTCACGGATTTCTGACGGCGCGTGGCGAAAATCAGCTTCACATATTGACCAATCGGGATGATGAATCATGAACAAGATGACACAGATTACCACCCAACAGCCGGCGGGCGGCGATGCGACGGCGGCACAGTTTGTCGGCTCCATTCCGGCCGTATATGACGCCCATCTGGGCCCGTTGCTGTTCCAATTTTCAGCCGCGGATCTTGCCAAACGGGTTGCCGATGCCCTGCCTGATGCCAAACGGGTCCTGGAAGTGGCCTGCGGCACCGGCATCTCCACCGAGTACCTTTGGCGGGCCTTGAATTCAGAGACTGAAATCGTCGCCACGGATTTGAACGAGGCCATGCTGGCCTATGCCGAGGCGAAGCGCGGTACCTTCAACAACGTCAGCTACCGCCAGGCCGATGCCCAGGCATTACCCTTCGAGGACGGTAGCTTCGATGCCGTGGTTTGTCAGTTCGGCATCATGTTCATGCCGGACAAGACCCAGGCATTCGCCGAAATGGCGCGTGTCCTGCGCCCCGGCGGCCTGCTCGCCTTCAACGTCTGGGATTCTTTCGAGCATAACCAGGTCGCGGGCCTGGCGCGCGAGACCATCGCCGGTTTCTTCGACAGCAATCCACCGGATTTTCTGACCGTTCCCTTTGGCTTCCACGACATCGAGCCCATTCGCGGCCTGATCGCCGGCGCGGGATTTCTTGAGCCTGAGATCAATACGGTTTCAGCCATCGTCGAGCGGCCCGACGCCGTCGGCATCGCCCGCGGTTTCGTGGAAGGCAATCCGGGAATTTTGCAAATCAGGGAACGGGGGGATGTGGATCCCGATACCATAATCAATGCCCTGGCGCGGGAAATTGGAGAAATTTACGGCCCAGAGTCATTGCAAGTGCCGTTGCAGGAAATCGTCTGCCTGGCATGCAAGCCCTAAATGGCAAATTGACTAACAGTATTTCTTGGGATCAGTGAGATTCAGGCCGGGCCGGTGCCGCCTTCATGGCTGCGCCGACCCGGTTCGTCTTTGCGCAATCGTATACCCTTGCCGCGGTTGCTAAATGCCACGTCCGGTGGACCGCGCTTTTACCCCTGCACCTTTACGGGCTGCCCGATTTGGCCAGGGATCTCTATGTTCGTTCCATGACTGTAATGAATTTCGTCCGGCATGCCGGCGAATTCGGGACGGGCCTCGTCCATGGGTATGATGGCCAGACCGATCAGCGCGACTAGCCATACGGCTATCCAGGTCAGGGCTGCTTTCGGTTCTGGGCGTTTGAATTCTAACATTTCATCCTCGTGCCGCGCCTCCCGCGGCCTTTGTTGCATTGCCTTGATGGAAGCGATCCATCCAGTGTTTCCAACTACTGTAAAACTATATGATGATAATATTGTGAAGCATAATATATCGAATTGATATAAATTGTCGCTTTTTTCTTACTTTTTTTCAAGAATCTTACCGATAAGTTTGATTTTCCACCGGACCCAATGGCCGAAACCGGACCGTCGGATCGCGTAATGAGCCGCTACGCTGTGCCCGGCGCCAAATTTGGGGGTCGGGATTTGTCCGAATGGTCAGGCGCCACGCTTCGAGAGGTCGACCACCGCGGCACCATGATCGGGAAGTTCGTCATGGGAGGGGGCCAGGGCATCCGCTTCCGCTTCCGGATCCGCCAACTGAACAGACTCGATCTGCTCCGCCCGCCGGGTGATTTTCTTGGTCGAGGTGGCGATCTGCCCCAAATCCTTTTCGGCCTGGGCGAAATGCCTTTGCAGATTTTCGGTCCGTTCGTCCAGGCGCTGCACGTCGTCCAGCAGCTTCAGCACTTCCGCCTGAATGACACCGGCCTGTTCGCGCATGCGGGCATCCTTCAGGACCGCGCGCACCGTGTTCAGTGTGGCCATCAGGGTGGTGGGCGAAACGATCCAGACCCGGGCCCGGTAAGACTGCTCCACCGTTTCGGGAAAATTGGCGTGCAGTTCCGCATAGACCGCCTCGGACGGCAGGAACATCAGGGCGCTGTCGGCGGTTTCGCCGGGCAGGATATAGCGGTCTTGAATGTCCTTGATGTGCTTGCCGATGGCCGCGCGAAACGCCCGTTGCGCCGCCTTCGTCTGGGTTTCATCTTCGGCCTGGCGCAGGGCATGATAGCTTTCCAGCGGAAACTTGGCGTCGATCCCGATCGGACCGGGGGGCTGGGGCAGTTGGATCAGGCAGTCGACCCGCCTTTGATTCGACAGCGGGGCCTGAAAGGCAAAAGCCGACGGCGGCAGGATCGAGGTGACCAAATCCTGCAACTGAATTTCACCAAAGGCGCCACGAGATTGCTTGTTGTCCAGGATATCCTGCAGGCCGATTACCTGTCCGGCCAGATCGGAGATATTTTTCTGCGCCTGATCAATGACATTCAGGTGTTTGCCCAATTCACCAAGCGAGGCCGCCGTACGGGTGGCCGATTGTTCAAGGCTGTCGCCCATGCGCTTGCTGACGCCATCAAGGCGTTCGTGCAGGGTGCGCATCAGTTCCGCCCGCTCGGCAGCCGACTGCGCCGACATCTGGCTCAAGCGGCCACCCAGATCCGCCTGCGCCGTTGCCAGGCTGGCGGCCGTCGCCGCCAGTGCGTCCAGGCGCTCGTCCTCGGCGCCGGCCGCCCGGCGTTGCCATAGGAGATAGGCAATGCCGCCAAGTACCAGCAGTATGGCCGATGCTCCCGCCGCGCCGATCAAAAATTCCATTCCATGGTCCTTCCCAGAAACTTGACCCGATTGGGGCGGCATACTACCTAGTGCCCAGAAGCTTCCATACCCAAGCTTTGCTATGCGAAACCGAAGATCCGACCTGAGCGCGACAAACGAATCATGGCTATTCTACACATTATCACCGCACCGGACCGCCGGCTGAAGGTGAAATCCAAGCCGGTTGAAGCCGTCGACGACGCGATCCGACGCGTCCTCGATGATATGCTGGAAACCATGTACCAGGCCCCGGGCATCGGTCTGTCCGGGGTGCAGGTCGGCGTGCCGAAATGTCTGATAACGGTTGATGTCTCGCGAGACGATGAAGAAGATGCGCCGCTGTTTCTGGTCAATCCGGAAATCGTGGCCTATTCGGAAGAGCTGGAGACCTACAACGAAGGCTGTCTTTCGTTGCCGGATCAGTTCGCCGACCTGGAGCGGCCGGGCGAGATCACGGTGCAATATCTGGACTATCATGGCGCACCGCAACAACTGCGCGCCGACGGCCTGCTATCGCGTTGTATTCAACACGAAATGGACCATTTAAAGGGCCGTTTGTTCGTGGATCATTTATCCGCCGTCAAACGCGGCATGATCCTGCGCAAGCTGGAAAAGATTAGACGCCAAAAGGTTTCAGCCTAGGGCGGCGCGCGGCGGCATGGCACATTTGCGCGTCATCTTCATGGGTACGCCGGATTTCGCGGTGCCGACCCTCAGCGCCCTGCTGGCCGCCCCCGATATTGAGGTGGCGGCGGTCTATACCCAGCCGCCGCGCCAGGCCGGGCGCGGCAAAAAGACCCGGCGCACGCCGATCCACGAGGCGGCCCTGGACGCTGGCATTGCCGTTTTCACCCCGACCAGCCTGAAATCGGAAGAGGTTCAGGCCGAACTCAGGGCCTTGGACGCGGATGCGGCCGTCGTGGTCGCCTATGGCCTGATTTTGCCGGGCGCGGTTTTAAGGGCACCGCGCCTGGGCTGCTTCAACCTGCATGGCTCGCTGCTGCCGCGCTGGCGCGGTGCGGCGCCAATCCAGCGGGCCGTCATGGCCGGGGATGAGCGGACCGGGGTCTGCGTCATGGTGATGGATGAAGGCTTGGATACCGGCCCCGAATTGTCACGCGCGGAAGTACCCATAGCCGCCGAGGCCACGGCGGGTGAATTGCACGACAAGCTGGCCAAACTGGGCGCGCCGCTGATGCTCGAGGCGTTACGCGGCGTAGCGGCCGGACAATTGAGGCCGACGGCACAACCCGAAAATGGCATTACCTATGCCAAGAAAATCGACAAGGCGGAGGCGCGCATCGATTGGAGCCGCTCGGCCGCGGAACTGGACAATCTGATCCGCGGTCTGTCGCCGTTTCCCGGCGCCTGGTGTGAATGGCAGGGCAGCCGCATCAAGGTCCTGCTGGCCCAGCCCGAGGCCCGTGCCAATGATGCCGAGCCGGGATTGGTCCTTGACGATGCTCTGTTGATCGCATGTGGTGCCGGCGCGTTGCGCCTGATGCATCTGCAGCGGTCCGGCAAGGGTGCCATGTCGGCGGCCGAATTTCTTCGCGGCAACCCCTTGCGCCCGGGCGACAGGCTGGCCTAGAAATTTTCTTGATATTTCCGGCGGGGTGTGGGTAATGGATATTTGTGCCGCGAAAATATGCACCAATATTCACAAAAATTGTCTCTCGCGATTACAATAAATTCGTAACTATTTCAAAGCTAGTATTTCGGCGAAATGTTACTGGCCTGGGCATGTTTCGTGATTTTTGGTTTGATACGAACGCTTCATTTTGTTTTGTTTTTGAAACTGGTGACCAAGCCCGGACAATTCTTTGGCCGCAACGACGGCGTTTTCAAGGAATACGGCAATGATGGACAGTAGGGCACGGGAAGAAAGGGACAGCCGCCTGGAAGGTTTGTCCCGCATGTTGGGCGAACGTTTCAAACGCGCCAAAGCCGCGGAAATCAGGGATTTTTTCGAGCAGTTTTACGCCCGCGTACCGGCCGAGGATGTCAACGAGGCCTCGCCGGAAAATCTCTACGGCGCGGCCCTGTCACTTTGGAAATTTGCCGCCCAGCGTAAGGCCGGCGAGGTCAAGCTGCGGGTCTACAATCCGCGCATGGAGGAGCACGGCTGGAACTCGTCCCACACCATTGTCGAAATCATCACCGATGACATGCCGTTTCTGGTGGATTCCGTTATCGGAAACCTGAACCATTGGGACCGCGAGGTTCATTTGGCGATCCATCCGGTGATCCGCCTTGTCCGGGATGAGAAGGGCCTGCGGCAGGAGTTGCTGCCGCCGATGACCAATGGCAAGCCGGGATTGAGCGAATCTGTCCTGCATGTTCAAATTGCCGAGCTCAGCGATCAGGTGGCGCTGGAGAAGATTGCCGATGATCTGCACGGCGTGCTGGACGATGTAAAGGTTTCGGTGGCGGATTGGCCGGCGATGCTGGACCAGCTTGATAACGCCGTCGAACAATTGAAAACCGGCACCTTTCCGCAAAGCAAGGAAGAGGTTGCAGAATCCCGCGCCTTTCTGTCCTGGATGCGGGACAACCATTTCACCCTACTTGGCTGCCGCGACTACAGCTACAGCAGCAAGAAAGGCGCGGACGAGCTGGCCGTGGTGCCTGACAGTTCGCTGGGTATTTTTCGCGACGAGGACCGCCATGTCCTGACCCGCCAGGACGGCATGGGAGCTCCCGGTACGGCGCCGATCGCCCAACGCTTCATCCGCCGTGAAGAAATCCTGCTGGTCACCAAGACCGGTGTGCGCGGCACCGTGCATCGCCCGGTGCACATGGATTACATCGGCATCAAGCGTTACGACGGCAAAGGCAAATTGGTGGGTGAGCGGCGCTTTGTCGGTCTTTTCACGGCCTCCGCCTTCAACCGCACGCCGCGCGACATTCCCCTGTTGCGGCGCAAATTGGCCCAGGCGCTGGAGCAGGCCGGGATGGAGCCATCCAGTCACGACGGCAAGGCCCTGACCCATATTCTGGAAACCTATCCAAGGGACGAGCTCTGGCAAATCGATGTGGAAACCCTGACCAGGATCGCCTCCGGCATCCTGGCATTACAGGAGCGGCCCCGTTTCCGTCTCTTTGCGCGCAAGGATACCTTTGACCGCTACTTCACCGTTCTGGTCTATATGCCGCGCGAGAGGCTGAGCACGGAGCTGCGGGAAAAATTCTCGGACCTGCTCTGCAAGGCCGTCAATGGCCGGCTCTCGAATTACTATACCGAGGTAACCCAAAGCCCCCTGGCCCGGGTGCATTTCATCCTTGGCATCAATGAAGGCGGCGCGCCGGACGATCTGGACTTCGCCGCCGTTGAAACGCGCCTGATCGCGGCGGCGCGGCACTGGCGGGACGATTTCTACGATGTCCTGGTGGACCGTTGGGGCGAGGAAGGCGGCAATCGCCTGGCCGCGCGCTACGGCAAGGCGTTCCCGACCTCTTATACAGAGCGCTTCAACGCCGAAATGGCGTTGCGTGATATTGAAGGCATAGAGGCCCTGGCCGATGGCGTGGGCGTGAGTTTGAACATCTATCGTCTGATCGAAGACGCCGATCATGTGGTGCGGTTCAAGATCTATCACCCCGGCCAGGCCCTGCCCTTGTCGGACTGCCTGCCGATGATGGAAAACATGGGCCTGCGGGTGATTGGCGAGGAGCCGTTTCAGGTCACCTTGCAGGATGAAGAAACGATCTGGATCCATAATTTTGAACTGCAAGAGCAGGATGGCGAAGCGATCGATCTCGGCGCCTTGAAGGGCAGCTTTGAAGAGGCATTCGCCAAGGTATGGGCCGGCGAGATCGAGGATGATGGTTTCAACCGCTTGGTCCTGAAGGCGGGCCTGGGTTGGCGCCAGGTGGTTGTCCTGCGGACCTTGTGCAAGTATCTGCGGCAAACCGGGATCGCCTACAGCCAGGATTATATGGAAGATACCCTGGCGAATAATCACGGCATCACCCGCATCATCGCGGATCTGTTTCACACCCGTTTTGACCCCGAGGCGGAGGCGAAGCGCCAGGCCAGGGCCGACAAGCTGGCCAAGGCGGTTATTGATGGTCTGGAGGCGGTGGAAAGCCTGGACGAGGACCGCATTCTGCGCCGTTTCCTGAACCTGGTGCAGGCCGCCTTGCGGACCAACTATTTCCAGTCCGCCGAGGGCGGCGGGCCAAAGCCCTATCTTTCCATCAAGTTTGACAGCCAGGCGGTGGATGAGTTGCCGCTGCCCCGGCCGTACCGTGAAATATTCGTCTATTCGCCACAGGTCGAGGGGGTGCATCTGAGGGGCGGCAAGGTGGCCCGCGGCGGTCTGCGCTGGTCCGACCGGCGGGAGGACTTCCGCACCGAGGTGCTGGGCCTGATGAAGGCGCAGATGGTGAAGAACGCGGTCATCGTGCCCGTCGGCTCGAAAGGCGGTTTCGTGCCCAAGCGGCTGCCCGCCGCGGGCGGTCGGGAGGCGATCCAGGAAGAGGCTATTGCCTGTTACAAGACTTTCATCCGCGGCCTTTTGGATCTGACCGACAATCTGAACGGCCAGGATATCGTGCCGCCGCCCCTGGTCGTCCGTTACGACGATGACGATCCCTATCTGGTGGTCGCCGCCGACAAGGGCACCGCCACGTTTTCCGATATCGCCAATGGTGTGGCGATCGACTACGGCTTCTGGCTGGGCGATGCGTTCGCTTCCGGCGGTGCCAAGGGCTACGACCACAAGGTAATGGGCATCACCGCCAAGGGTGCCTGGGAATCCGTCAAAAGGCATTTCCGCGAACTGGACCGCGATATCCAAAGCGAGGATTTCACCGTTGTCGGCTGTGGTGACATGTCCGGCGATGTCTTCGGCAATGGCATGCTGCTGTCCAAGCATATCCGTCTGCAGGCGGCCTTCGATCACCGCAACATCTTTATCGATCCCGCACCCGATGCCGCCGTCAGCTGGGCCGAGCGCAACCGCCTGTTTGCCTTGCCCCGCTCTTCCTGGGAAGACTATGACGCCGAGCTGATCAGCAAGGGCGGTGGCGTCTTCGACCGTAAGGCCAAGGCGATCGAGTTGAGCCCGGAGATGAAGCGCCTGTCGGGCCTGAAATCGAAATCCGTGACGCCGAATGAATTGATCCATGCCCTGCTGTTGGCCGATGTCGATCTGCTCTGGTTCGGCGGCATTGGCACCTATATCAAGGCCAGCAGTGAAAGCCATTCGGACGCAGGCGATCGCGCCAATGACGCGGTGCGGGTGGATGGCAACGAATTGCGCTGCAAGGTGATCGGCGAAGGCGGCAATCTGGGCATCACCCAGTTGGCCCGCCTGGAAATCGCGCGCCATGGCGGCCGCTTGAATACCGATGCCATTGACAATTCCGCCGGCGTCGATTGCTCCGACCACGAGGTCAATATCAAGATCCTAATCGACGCGGTGGTTGCCGAGGGCGAGATGACCGCCAAGCAGCGCGACCGCCTGTTGGTCGAAATGACTGACGAGGTGGGCGAACTGGTATTGCGCGACAATTATCTGCAAACCCAGTCCCTGAGTGTGTTGCAGCATCGGGCCCCGGTGCTGTTGGAATCCCATGCCCGCTATATGCGGGATTTGGAACGCGGTGGCCTGCTGAACCGCGAGGTCGAATACCTGCCCAATGACGAGACCCTGGCTGATCGCGCTGCCGAGGACGAGGGGCTGACCCGGCCGGAACTGTCGGTCCTGCTGGCCTACGCCAAAATGGTGCTGTACGAGGAGTTGCTGGAAAGCGATCTGGCGAATTCCCAGGGCCTGGTGCCTGATCTGGTCAAATACTTCCCCCGGCAACTGCGCCGGCGCCAACGGGCCGCCATCCTGCAGCACCGCCTGCGGCGCGAGATCATTGCCACGGTCACGGCCAATTCCATTGTCAATCGGCTGGGCATCACGTTCGTCCATGACGTCATGGAGGAAACCGGTGCTTCCGTGGAGGCTGTTGCCCGCAGTTATGCCGCCGCCCGTGATCTGTTCGACATGCGGCAGTTGTGGAATCAGATCGAAACCCTGGACAACACGGTTCCGGCCGCGGTGCAGACGCGCATGGTCCTGGCCACGGCGGAATTCCTGCGCCGGATGACATTATGGTTCCTGCGCAATGTGGAACAACCGCTGAAGATCAACACAATCCTGACCGCCTTTGGGCCGGGCGTATCCAGCCTCGCCGGGCAGCTCGACAAGGTGATCGGCAGCCACGAGAACAAGCAAATGACCTCCGGCGCGGCGGAGCTGTTTAAACAGGGGGTGGCGGAAAGCCTGGCCCGTCGTATCGAGGGGCTGGAGCCCATGACCGCCGCCTGCGATATCGTTCAGGTCGCGGCCGATAGCGGCCGCCCGGTGGAAGAGGTCGGCCGTGTCCACTTCGCGCTTGGCGCGCGTCTCGGCCTGGACCGTCTCTGCGGCGCGGCTGAAATGCTGGAGGCCGAGGACCATTGGCAGCGTCAGGCCATTGCATCAATCGTCGAGGATCTGCGCGGGCAGCAACGGGCCCTAACGTCCGTTGTCCTGCGCCAGGCCAACGGTGCGGGCGGTGATGAGGCGGTGGAAAAATGGTGCGGCGCCAACCGGACCGAGATCGCCCGTAGCGACGACATGATCGCGGAGTTCGAGGCGGGCGGCATCGATATCGCCAAACTGGCCCTGGCAAATCGCTATATTCGCAGGTTGATCATCGGTTAGACTTGCCTCCTCGGAATCGGGGGAGGCGCGTGCGATGACGGCGGCGGATGAGTCTGGGAATGACATCCAGGACGACGGATTGACCGTTACCGGCGTAATGCCGGCACCGCGTCTCGGGCAGTTCAGTTGGGCCCTGTTTGATTGGGCCAACCAGCCCTATTTCACCCTGGTCACCACCTTCATCTTTGCACCCTATTTTACCTCCCACGTGGTCGGTAACGCGATCCGCGGGCAGGAGCTATGGGGCTATGGTCAGGCCGTGGCCGGGCTCTGCATTGCCCTGTTAAGCCCGGTCATGGGCGCCATGGCGGATGCCAGCGGCCCGCGCAAGCCGTGGATCCTGGCGTTTCAGGCCCTTTGCGTGGTGGCCTGCGCCGGCCTTTGGCTGGCAGTGCCGGGTGCGGGGGAAAGGGACCTGATCTTGATCCTGGGGCTGGTGGTGCTGGCCAGCCTGGGCGCCGAATTCGCCACCGTGTTCAACAATGCCATGCTGCCGGGCCTGGTCTCCCAGGCCCGCCTGGGCCGTCTGTCGGGTTATGCCTGGGCCCTGGGCTATCTGGGCGGCCTGGTCTCCCTGGGCTTCGTCCTCGGTGGGTTTAGCCTGCCGGAGGTGCCCCTGTTCGGCCTGGACAAGGCCAGCCATGAACATGACCGCATGGTCGGTCCCCTGTCGGCGAGTTGGATGATCATCTTTATCATGCCCCTCATGCTGTTCACGCCGGACGCGCCGGCCAGCGGCATGGGCGCGGCCCGCGCGGCGCGCCAGGGATTGCGCCAACTGGCCGGCACGCTCGGCTCCCTACGCCACTACCGCAATGTCATGTTGTTCCTGATCGCACGGATGATCTACTTCGACGGCCTGTCGGCGGTGTTCGCCTTTGGCGGCATCTATGCCGCCGGCATCTTCGGCTGGACGACGACGAATTTGGGCGTCTTTGGCATCATCCTGATCATATTCGCCGCCATTGGCGCCTTTGTCGGCGGCCGGCTGGATGACCGTATCGGTTCCAAACGGACCATTCTGCTGGCCGTGGCGGGTCTGATCGTCGCGACCTTGGGGATTGTCTCCATTACCGTTGATGGTCTGGGCAGCGATGGGCGCAGGGATACCGTGCTGTTCTTTATCCAGTATGCCGTGGCACCGCCGGGCGAGGGGATGTTCACCACACTGGCGGAGCAGATCTTCCTGGTCTTCGGCATCATGATCGGCATTTTCGGCGGCCCGGCCCAGGCCGCATCGCGAACCATGGTTTCGCGGCTGGTGCCGGTCGATAAGATCGGCGAGTTTTATGGCCTCTATGCTCTATCGGGCAAGGCGACGGCCTTCATTGCGCCACTGGCGGTCGGCCTAATCACCGGCATGACGCAAAGCCAGCGGGCCGGCATCGCCGCCATACTGGTTTTCTTAACCTTGGGCCTGCTATTGATGCTCCCTGTGCGGGAGGAGCGCGCCAACCGCCCGGCGTAACGGAAGAGACCATGTCGGAAAATGATGGCCAAGCTGGCGCGGGTGCCCTTGGGGAAGGGAATCTGCGTTTGCTTCACCAACTCTTGGGGGCTTGCCCGGTTGCCATATCGATCGTCGGGCCCGATCGCTTGCGCCGCTACGTCAACCAACAATATGCCGAATTGATGCGGGCCCCGGTTGCGGACTTTATCGGCGCGCTGGCAGATGATTCATACGTTGATGCGAAAGACCGCGACCGAGCCTTGGCGCTGTTCGCCAAGGAGGGCCGGGTCCAGGTGTTCGAGGCGCGGCGCAAGCGCATGGACGGAAGCCACTTTTGGGGATTGGTCTCCATCGAGCCGATCATCTACGAGGGCGAGGAATGCCTGGCCGGCTGGCTTTATGACATCACGGCACGCAAGGAGGCTGAGGAGCATCGTCTGGAGCAGCATAAGAAGCTGGAAAGTTTGAACCGGACCGCCAATACGCTGCTTTCAGTCATCGGTCATGACTTGCGCCAGCCATTCAACGCCTTGATCGGATTTTCCCAATTGCTGGAGACACATGTTGACAATAACAACCATGAGAAAATTATCGAATATGCCGGCCTGATAAGTCAGGCGGCGCTAAATGGTCATGGTTTGTTGGAACAGATATTGGATTGGTCAAGCCGTGAAGGCCAGGCCTGGACACCACGGCCTGAGGACGTGGATCTGGCCAGTCTGATCGACGGCACCTTGGCACTCGTTGAACCCATGGCCAGACGCAAGGGCGTGGCATTGGCGCGCGGCGCCCTGCCGACGCAATACGTGCGCGTGGACCAGCATATGACCAATACCATTCTGCGCAATTTGATTACCAATGGCATCAAGTACAGCAGTCGGGGGGGCAAGGTCGCCGTCGACGGCCGTTTGCTCAGGCAGGCGGGCCGAGCAACGGAATTGTGTCTGAACATCGCCGACAACGGCGTTGGCATGACGGTTGAACAAATCGACGGACTATTCCAAAGCGATCTGGCGGTGACCACCGATGGCACCAGCGGCGAGACCGGCCTCGGCCTTGGCCTGCTCCTGTGCAAGGAATTGGTGGAGTTGCAGGGCGGCCATATCTGGGCCGAATGCACACCCGATCAAGGCAGCACTTTTAGTTTTACCGTTCCGCTCTCAACAGCCTAATGGCGGAAATGGCGCATGCCGGTTAGCACCATGGCCAGGCCGGCTTCATCGGCGGCGGCGATGACCTCTTTGTCCCGCATGGAGCCGCCGGGCTGGATCACCGCCGTGGCGCCTGCTTCCGCCGCCGCCAGTAGACCATCGGCAAAGGGGAAGAAAGCATCCGAGGCAACCACCGATCCCTTGGCCAGGGCTTCGCTCAGGCCCGCCGCTTCCGCTGCGTCCTCCGACTTGCGGGCGGCAATGCGGGCTGAATCGACCCGGCTCATCTGTCCCGCGCCGATACCCACCGTGGCGCCATCCTTGACATAGATGATGGCGTTGGATTTGACGTGCTTGCAGATCCGGAAAGCCAACAGCAAATCCGCCATTTCCTGCTCGCTGGGCTGGCGTTTGGTCACCACCTGGACATCACCGGCGCCGATGCGCCCGGCATCGCGGGACTGCAGCAGGTAACCTCCCGCCAGGCTTTTCAATGTCATACCGCCGGCGGCGGGATCAGGCAGACCGCCGGTTAGCAACAGGCGTAGATTCTTCTTGGCACCGATCGCCGCCTTCGCCGCATCGTCGGCATCGGGCGCGATGATCACTTCGGTAAAGATATCCACCATGGCCTCGGCCGCCGCGCCATCCAGGGTGCGGTTGGTGGCAATGATGCCGCCAAATGCGCTGACCGGGTCGCAACGCAAGGCTTTTTGATAGGCATCCAGCAGGTCCTCTCCCACGGCCACACCGCAGGGATTGGCATGCTTGATGATGGCCACGGCGGCCTCGCTCTGGTCGAATTCTCCGACAAGCTCGAAGGCGGCGTCGGTATCATTGAGATTGTTGTAGCTCAACTCCTTGCCTTGCAACTGCCGCGCCGTGGCGACGCCGGGCCGGGCGCTGCCGGAGGTGTAGAAGGCGGCAGCCTGATGGGGGTTCTCGCCATAGCGGAGTTCCGCCTGCTTCTCCGCCGCGACCACCAAGCGGTCGGGAAAGGTCTCGCCCTGCTGGGCCGCGAACCAGGTGGCGATGGCGCCGTCATAACTGCCCGTCCGCGCATAGGCCCTGGCGGCCAGCTCCCGGCGCAGGGCGCCATCGGTAGCGCCATTGTTTGCCGCCATGGCTTCGAGCACACCGGTATAATCGCCGGGATCTGTCAGCACCGCCACATAGGCATGGTTCTTGGCGGCGGAACGGATCATGGCCGGGCCGCCGATGTCGATATTCTCGATGCAGGTGGCGAAATCAGCGCCCTTGGCCACCGTCGCCTCGAACGGATAGAGGTTCACCGCCACCAGATCAATGGCGCCGATATCATGATCCGTCATGGCCTGGGCGTGTTCGGGATTGTCGCGCAGCGCCAAAAGGCCGCCATGCACTTTCGGATGCAGGGTCTTGACCCTACCGTCCATCATCTCCGGAAAGCCCGTATGATCGCTGACTTCCTTGACCGGGATGCCGGCCTCGGCCAAGGCGCGGGCGGTGCCGCCGGTGGACAGGATTTCCACGCCATGATCCGCCAGGGCGCGGCCAAATTCCAGCAATCCATCCTTGTCTGAAACTGAAATCAAGGCTCGTTTGATGACAACCAAATCATTCGCCGGCGCTGTCGACATCGTCTACTCCTGTCGCGGTATGAGTACTGTTGGAAACCGAACCGGCCCTATAGCATGGCTTTTCCAGCCGCCAAAGGGACGGTTTTATTCCGCCTGCAGGCCAGCGGCCCGTGGGGCTTTCGGTGCCATCCGGTCGTCCGGGCTGGTCTGCATTTCAGGCACCAGGTGACGAATCAGGGTCAGGGTTTGCGCCGTGTCACGGGCGGTCGCGGCGGCGGCCAGTTTCTCCACCTGCGCGCTTAGCAAGTCATGATCAATAACCCGGGGTGCCGCCAGATTGACCCCGGCCAGATTGGTTGGCTGCGGCGCCTCGCCGTCGTGCAGCAGTTCCTCGTACAGCTTTTCGCCAGGCCGCAGGCCGGTAAAGGCGATGGGGATATCCACTTCCGGCGTCAAGCCGGCCAGGCGTATCATCTGCCGGGCCAGATCCAGGATGCGCACCGGCTTGCCCATATCGAGCACGAAAATCTTGCCGCCCTCTTCCCCCATCGGCGCGGCGGCGGTGGCCTGCAGGACCAGTTCCCCCGCCTCCCGCGTGGTCATGAAGTAGCGGGTCACTTCCGGGTCGGTAACGGTCAAAGGCCCGCCGCGGGCCAATTGACGCTGGAATAGGGGTACCACCGATCCGGTCGAACCCAGAACATTGCCAAAGCGTACGGTGACGAAGCGGCAACTGGCCGCCGACAGGCTCAAACCCTGGCAGATCATCTCGGCGATGCGCTTCGTCGCACCCATGACGGAGGTGGGATTGACTGCCTTGTCAGTGGAAATCTGCACCATCACCTTGACGCCCGCCGCCTGACAGGCCCGCGCCACATTGGCGGTGCCCAGGACATTGGTCAGCACGCCCTCGTTGGGATTTTCCTCGACCATGGGAACATGCTTGAAGGCGGCGGCGTGGAAAACCAGTTCCGGCTGTTCCCGCGCGAAAACCACCTCCAGGCGTTCGGCATCCCGCACATCGCCCAATATGGCGCGGCGCGATAGCTCGGGCCAGCTCTCATCGAACTCCAGATCGATCCGGTAAAGGGCATGTTCGCCGTTATCCAGCAGCGAGACGTGGGCCGGCGCATGGGCGGCGATCTGGCGCGCCAGTTCCGAGCCGATGGTGCCGCCGGCGCCGGTGATCATGACCCGGCGTCCGGATATCAGGGCCCGCATGGACTCCCGGTCCAGGACCTGCTGCGGCCGGCCCAGCAGATCCTCCACCTCCACCGGTTGCGGCTCCAGATTGGTGCCATTGTTGCCGCTATTGCCGCCGCTTTGAAAATCCGTCAGGCGGGGCATGCGGGAGAGGACCAGGCCCAGGCTCTCCGCCTGTTCCAACAGGCCGCCAATGGTATCGCCGTCCAGCTTCGGCCAAGTGATGATCATGCGTTGCGGCTTGCGTCCCTTGCGCTGCAGCCCATCGACGATGGCCTCGACCTCGTCAAGGCCGCCCAGCACGGTGACGCCACGGATATCCCGGCCGATGCGGCTGCGTTTGTGATCGACGATACCGACGACGCGGTAGCTGGCCTGGCGATCCCGAGCCATGGTGCGGATAAAGGCTTCCGCCTCGTCGCCGGCACCGATCAGCAAAACCGGCACCCGTCCGTCATCGGCGCGCTCAAATACGGCCCGTAGATCGCCGTCCTTGGAAAAGCGGTAGATTAGGCGCGAGGCCGACAGCATGACCACCAGCAACGGCAGGTTCAGGATCATCGCGCTGCGGGGAAAATTGGCCAGCCGGTCCAGCACGAACATGACCGGCAGATAGACAAGGATCGCCAGGGTCACCGCCTTGACGATGGCGATCAGGTCCGACAGCGAGGCATAGTGCCAGATCCCCCGGTACAGTCCCATGCGCCAGAACACCAGGGCGCAGACCACGGTGAAGATCGCCGTGCCATGCCATAGAAAGAAGAAATCCTGCGGTTTGCCGTAGGTCTGGTAGCGGAACCAGACCGCCAGTTCGAAGGACAGCGCCGCCATGAAGACATCGTGCACCGCCACCGTCGCGATGCGTCCGTTCATGCGCCTGACGAACTTGGGAAGCCAGCCCACGGTCATTCGATCCTGTCCTGCGGTTTCATTGTGGCGAAATAGCATAACAGAAACGCCACCGCGATGCCGCCAAGGATGAGGGCCGGCATTTCGTTGTTCCCCATTGCGGCCCACGAGGCGGCCGCCACAAGGACGATGTTGCAGCCCAGGATCAACAGGGAGATGCGGCTGTGACTGCCGTGGCTGTGCGCGGCGTGCTGATAGAAATGGCTGCGATGGGCGCGCCAGAACGGCTCTCCCCGCAGCATGCGCCGCAGCAATGTCCAGGTCGCATCGCACAGATAGTACAGGCCCAATAACAGCGCCGGCACCCATTGTCCCGCTGCCGCCAGGGACAGCAGCAACCAGCCCAGCAGAAAGCCCAAGCCGACGCTGCCCACATCGCCCAGAAAAATCTTCGCTGGGTGCCAATTGAGGATGCCGAAGCCGATCGCCGCGCCGGCCAGCATGACGGCGGGCGGCGCCAGATCGGCCGCGCTGCCGCTGAAATTCGCGATCAGGGCGATGCCGATGCCGATGCTGCCGGCTTCCACCGCCGATATGCCGTCAATGCCGTCCATGAAATTGAACAGGTTAATGAACCATAGCCAGCAAAAGGCAGCCGCCAGGCGGTCCGCCACGGGCGGCAGCAGGCCCTGAAAAACCGGACTCTCCGGCAACACCAGGCAGCCCAGGAGAACCGCCAGGGCCTGCAAGGCCAGCCTTTGCCAGGCGGGCAGGCCGCGGATATCGTCAAGAAAGGAAAATCCCGCTAGGCCTGCGGCCAGCAGGGCGGTGGCGATGATATTGAACGAATCGCCCGCTTTCGATGGCGCCAGCCATGCCAGCGCGCACCATCCCGCGACAACCACGGCCATCACCGCCAGGCCGCCGCCCCTGGGCACGGCCCTGCTGTGGCTGGAGCGGTCGTTGGGATGATCCAGGATCTCGCGCGCATGCAACAGGCGCAACACCACGCCGGTGGCCAGATAGGTCACGATACAGGCGGCGAGGCCCAAGCCGATGTGCAGGTTCCAAGACATGGCTGC
>JASLLM010000053.1 GCA_030747035.1 Alphaproteobacteria bacterium
GACGCCGGGGATCAGGAACAACAAGCCCACGCCGGGATGATCGATAATGTTCTCCAGGGAATCCAGGCGGTTGTTGCCCGGCCAGTCGGGCAGCAGGACAGCATTGTCGTTTTCCACCTTCACCTGCCCCGGCTCGCCGCCGCGCGGCGTTACATCGCCAAGGCCATCCGTCCCCGTGGTTGCCAATGTGACAAACGGCGACAGCTCAATAAAGCGCCGCGCGTGACGGTCGAGGGAGGCCATCTGTTTCTTGACGGCGCGTTCGACCGCCGGCGGGTAGAGCTCCCGCAACTGTGCTTTTGAAGTGATTGTTGCCATGATGCTAAATCGCTAAATCCTTAACGTTATAGTCCCAGATTACCCGCCTGAAGGTCTCCTCGGTCAGGCGGTAGTCGTCTTTCAGACCCGCGAAGGGCTGGTAGTGAAAAGGTGTCTCGTCGGGATAGTGCTGCTGGCGGGCATCGATGGCAACGGCGATGACGGCCGCGCGGTCAAAGATCCGCTGCTCGTCATAGACATCGTCGGATTCCATGCTAAGCGCACCCTTTTGACCAAGCACCGATGACCGGCGGTGAAAGCCGAATGTGATGGAGACGCGCAGGTCCGGCGAAGTATTGGCGAACGAGCCGTGCAAGGCCTGGCGGTTGACCATGGTGACATCGCCCGGACTGCAAATCAGCGGTACCGCGCCGGGCAGTTGCTCGCTGCCGCCGTTCTCGGCAACCAGGCGTTTGATGTCGATGCGTCCATCCTTGTGGCTGCCCGGAATAACCCAAAGGCAGTTGCCCGCCGTTGTCGGATACAGTTGGACCTGAAAATTGAAACCGTGGATGCCCTCGTCCCAGTCGGCGGATTCCCAATGGGTGACGCCGTCCTGGTGCCAGGCGACCGAGCCGCCCAGCCCCGGCTGCTTGACGAAGATGGCGTCGTTGAAGGGAACGAAGTCCGCGCCATTGATGGCCTCGGCAATCGCCAGCAGATGGGGATGGCCGTACAGGCGCAGCCCCGAATCCATGGTCATGCACATGCCCCGCATTAGAAACGGCACATCCTCGGGCGCATCCGCTTCGGGCGTGGGCTGGGTCATCTGGCTTGGATGCCGACCGCCCAGAACGCCCGTGCCGCCCCAAGGGTCAGACAACGGCTTGGCGAATGTGTAAGGATCGCGGGCAAAATCCAGCCCCAGGGCGGGCCGGCCCTGAGCATCCACCTTGGCATCCCGGTTTACCGGCGCCCGCTCGATCATATTGCTGGTGCCGGCGCGAAGCTGCGCAATTTCGTCCGCGTCAATGACGCCTTCAAAGACGTAGTATCCATCCTTCCAATATGCTTCCAGAATATCGGCGTGAAGCTTGCCGTCCGCGTCGAACCGCACGGGGCCGCGATTGTCGATTGCTTGGGCCCGGCGCTCTCCTTCCGCCATGTATGCGGCCATGCCGGCGGCATGTTCCGCGCGGGTTGGTGATGCTTCGTTCATCCTGTTTATCCCCATTTTCTGCCTCTTGCCCCAAGGCTAGCATCGCGCCGGAGCTGCTGCAAATAGCGGCCTAGCGGGGATCGTCGGCGAAGCTGTGATCGGTCGGCTGCGGCGTCACGGTCATCACCGTCACGCCTTCCGGTGCGTCGAAACGGTGCCAATGGTCCCGCGGCACCACGACCAGCATGCCGGCGGCGAGCTGCAATGTTTCCGGGCCGTTGTCTGTGAGGATCGTCAGGCTGGTGGCGCCTTTCAGGATCTGCACTACTTCATCGCCGTTGGCATGTTTCTCCCAACCGCTGTCGCCCTCGAACGAACCCGCGAAGATAGCGCCGTTACGATAAGGCGCCAGGATGGCGAAGGCCGCCATGGCCTCTGCTTCCGTGGTTGCCTCGCCCCGGCATTTCAACACGGGCAGCGGCGCCAATTCGGCCTCGATATCGACGATTTTGATTGTCATTCCCATGGCCTCCCCATTTGGCTATTTTGCTGAACAGATCAAAGATTATCCAGGATTTGTCAGATGAAAAGCAGGATGTGCGAGATGTTCGGTATTGATGTGCCGATCTTCGCTTTTTCCCATTGCCGCGATGTGGTGGTTGAAGTCTCCAAGGCCGGCGGCATGGGCGTATTGGGCATGGCCCGCATGAGCCCGGAGCATGTCGAAGCCGAGTTGAGCTGGATCGATGAACATATCGGCGGCAAGCCTTACGGCATCGATGTGCTGATGCCCAGCAGCCTGGAAGACAGCAGCGACATGAAGTTCGAGCCCGATAAACTGCTGCCCAAGGAGCATGTGGAATTCGTCCGCGAACTGCTGGACGAGGCCGGCGTACCGCCCCTGCCGGAGGACGAGGCGGCGGAGATCAAGCGCGAGATCGTCAAGGGCATGAATTTCGCGCCCAAGGAAAGCCTGGCCATGATCGAAACGGCCATGAAGCATCCCATCAAGTTGATCGTCAACGCCCTGGGCTCACCGCCCCTGGATTTGGTTCAGCGGGCGCACGCCCAGGGCATCAAGGTCGGCGCCCTGGCGGGCAAGCCGAAACATGCCTTGCGGCACCGCAATGCGGGCTGTGATTTCGTGGTTGCCGTGGGGACGGAAGCAGGGGGGCATACGGGCGATGTCTCCTCCATGGTGCTGTGGCCCAGCATCGTCGATGCGGTGGCGCCCATGCCCGTCCTGGGCGCCGGCGGTGTCGGCCGGGGCCGTCAGCTTGCCGCCGCCCTGGTGTTGGGTTGTGAAGGGGTCTGGACCGGTTCCCTGTGGCTAAAGACCGTGCAAAGCGAGGTCATGCCGGAGATCAAGCAAAAGATGTTCGCGGCGGAGGCCTCCGATGCGATTTTGACCACCACGGTCACCGGCAAACCCTGCCGCACCCTGCGCAACAAGTTTTCCGAAGCCTATGATCGCCCCGGCGCGCCGCAGACCCTGCCGGCGCCAACGCAGAATTATTTGTGGTGGCAGGAGGGGCGGACGCGGGTGGAACGGGTCCGGGCCCATGATTTCCTGACCTATCCCGTGGGCCAGGTGGTCGGCGATTTCGAGGAAGAAATCTCCGTCAGGGAAGTATTTTACGAGCTTTTGAACGAGATGCTGGAATCCCGGGAACGCCTGGACGGCATGCTCGACTAAGCTGACGGTTGCGGCTTGGCGGGACGGGCCTGGCGGCGCAGTTCCTCAATGTCCTCGCGCTGCCGGCTGGCCACGGCGTGGGCCTGGGGCTGGGCGGTTTCGTATTGTGCGGGCCAAATCTGTGCCTGATGGTCATAGCGGGCGGCGGCGGCAAGGGTGAAATGCGGATCGGCCAGGTGCGGCCGCGCCAGGGCGACCAGGTCGGCCCGTCCCGCCGCCAGGATGGTGTTGACCTGATCGGCGGTGGTGATGTTGCCCACGGCCATGGTGGGGACGCCGACTTCGTTGCGGATCTGGTCGGAAAACGGCGTCTGGAACATCCGTCCATAAACCGGCTGTTGATCGGGCACGGTCTGGCCGGCGGAAACATCGATCAGGTCGCACCCGGCCGCTTGCAACATCGCGGCTGCGGCCAGCAGATCCTCGGATGTCAAGCCATCGGGATGCCAGTCCGTGGCCGAGAGGCGCACCGATATCGGCCGCTCCTCGGGCCACACCTCCCGGACTGCCCGGAACAGCCGCAGGGGCAGGGCCATGCGGTTTTCGATGCTGCCGCCATAACCATCGCGCCGCTGGTTGGTCAGGGGCGAAATGAAGCTGGCCAGCAGATAGCCGTGTGCCATGTGGATTTCCAGCATGTCGAAGCCGGCTTCCAGAGCCAGCCCCGCCGCCCGGACATAGGCCGTGACCAGCGCATCCATGTCGCCTTCCGTCATCTCCCGCGGCACGGCGCTGTCGGGAAAATAGGGCAGGGGGGAGGCGGAGATGATCGGCCAGTTGCCGTTTGGCAGCGGATGGTCGGGCTGTTGCCAGCCCAGTTGCGTCGATGCCTTGCGCCCCGCATGGCCCAGTTGCAGGCAAATCTTCGCCTGGCTGTTGCCGTGGACGAAATCGACGATACGGGCCCAGGCCTGCAACTGTGTCTCGTTATAGATGCCGGTGCAGCCGGGACTGATGCGCCCGTCTTTTTCAACCGCTGTCATCTCGGTAAAGATCAGGCCGGCCCCGCCCAGGCAGTGGCCGCCCAGGTGCACCATGTGCCAGTCATTGGGCACGCCGTCATGGGCGGAATACTGGCACATGGGCGAAACCACGACACGGTTATCCAGCGCCATTCCCCGCAAGGCGAAGGGCGTGAACATGGGAACGGTTTCAGCCGCCGCCCCAGCTTGAGCCGCGAACCAGTCACGGACGTTGGCCACCAGGTGCGGGTCGCGCAGGGAGAGGTTCTCGTAGGTGATCTGTTTCGACCGGGTCAGCATGGAGAAATTGAACTGAATGGGGTCCATGCCCCAGAACCGGGCCACGGTCTCGAACCAGGTCAGCGATGTATTGGCGGCATGCTGGATACGTTCCACCTCCTCCCGCCGCTCATGGTCATAGCGTTGCGGCGCCGCGCCGAGATTGTTCCGCTCCTCCTCGCAGGCCTGGTGCAGGGCGATGGCGTCCTCCATGGCCAGCTTGGTGCCGGAGCCGATGGAAAAATGTGCCGTATGGGCGGCATCGCCCAGCAGCACGACGTTTTCATGCACCCAGCTTTCACAGTGGATATTGGGAAAGGCCCGCCAGTTGGAGCGGTTGGTCAGAATTTCCGCCCCGGCCAGCTCTTCCCTGAACAGCTCCGCCATGAAGGCCGCCGTTTCCGTCTCGCCGGCCTGGTCCATGCCAGCCGCCTTCCAGGTCGCCTCCGTTGTCTCGACGATCAAGGTCGCCAGGCCTTCCTGATAGCGGTAGGCATGCACATTCCAGATACCGTGCCGGTCCTGCTTGAAAATGAAGGTGAAGGCCTGCAATGGCGCGGTGGTGCCCAACCAGACGAAGCGGTTGGGGCGGTAATCGATGCTGGGTTTGAAGGCGGCGGCATAAGTTTCGCGAATCAGGCTGTTGACGCCGTCGGCGGCCACCACAAGATCGGCATCACGATAGGCCGCGGGATCGGCGATCTCGGTCTCGTAATGGATCTCGACACCAAGATCCCGGGCCCGGTCCTGCAAAATCCGCAACAGCCCGACCCGGCTCATGCCGCAAAATCCATGGCCGGACGAACGTATCACCTGGCCGCCATAATGGGTTTCGATCTCGTCCCAATAAGCGAAGCTGTCGATGATCCGATCATAGCTTTCCTCGTCGGCCTGGCGGAAAAAGCCAAGGGTTTCATCGGAAAAAACCACGCCGAAACCGAACGTGTCGTCGAATCGGTTGCGTTCGTAGACGGTGATTTGATCGCCGGGATGCTGCTTCTTGGCGAGAATGGCGAAATACAGGCCGGCCGGACCGCCGCCGATAATGTTTGCTTTCACGCCCTTCAGCCTCCCCATGGCAGATGCGATGATGTTTTAAGTATAAAACAAATCCGGCTTTCTCAATAACACTTACCATAATGCGTTGCGTCACGGGCCTCGCCCCGGCATGGTGATTCCAAGTTCGCCGGGAATGGGTTATGCTTTTGCCGGTTGGCGTGCTCCGCGCGCATGGCTGCCGCCCTCGGGCGTGGTTCATCGTATTCGGGGTTGTCGGAGTTGCCTTAAGGGAATGGTTGCCTAATGGCTCGATGGATCGTTATTGCGGCCGCCGCGATGGTGGCGGGACTATTGGGCAGCCCCTTCAGCCCGCCCAGCCCGGCACATGCCGCGGATGCCGAGAAATTGGTGATCGCGGTTCTGGATGTGCAGTCGGTATTGCGCCGCGCCGCCGCCGCCAAGGGCATTGGTGTCGCCATGGAAGCACGGCGCAAGGCGTTTGAAGAGGAAATCGCGGCGGAGCGCAAGGAGTTGAAGGCCGAGGAACAGAAACTGCGCAAGCAAAGCACAATTCTGTCGCCCGAGGCCATGAACGAAAAACGCCGGGATTTGGAGACCAGGATTTCCGACCTGCGGCGTAAGGCGGAACAGCGCCGGGGTATCTTGAGCCGGGCTTTCACCGGTGCGACGCGGAAACTGCGCAATGAAATCGCCAAGGTTTTGGCGGAACTGATGGCGGAGAGAAAAATTACCCTTACCCTGGCGCGCAAGGCGGTTCTGGTCTTCGATCAACGCCTCAGCGTCACCGAGGAAGTGCTGCGGCGGCTGGACAAGAACCTGCCCAATGTGGCGGTTGACTTCAAGAACCCGGACGCGAAGTAAACCTGCCGGCCAAACCAGGTAACACCGGGTAGCGCATATGTTCACCAATCGTTGGGCCGTTCTGGCGATTCTTATTGTGGTTCGGGTGGCCATGGGATTTCAGTTCCAGGCGGTCGCCTCCATGACGCCCATTATTTCCGCCGACCTGGGATTGGATTATGCCGAGATTGGCACCCTGGTCGGGTTCTATATGTTGCCGGGCGTGTTTCTTGCCATCCCGGGCGCCATTTTGGGCAGCCGTTTTACCGACCTGTCCATGGTGTTGTTCGGGGTTGCGGTCATGGCCCTGGGCGGTGTCGTCGCCGGCCTGTCCGATGGCTTCGCCATGCTGGCGTTCGGGCGTTTATTGAGCGGCGCCGGCGCAGTGGTGCAAAGTATTTTCCTGGTCAAGATGATCGCTGATTGGTTCGATGAAAAATCCGTGGTGACCGCCATGGCCCTAATGTTGTGCGGCTGGCCGGTCGGTATCGCCATCGCCCTTGCGACGCTGGGGCCCCTGGCCGAGCATTGGGGTTGGCAGCCGGTGATGTATCTGACGGCTTTTGTCTGCATGATCTCGGTTGTGGCGGTCTGGCTGGGATATAGCCTGCCACCGGGTGGCGCGGCGGTGGGCGGTCATTCGGTATTCCGTGTGCCCCGGCGGGAGCTGACCATGGTCTTTTACGCCGGCCTGGTCTGGATGTTCTACAATCTCGCCTATTTCTCGTTTATCTCGTTTGGACCAGCCTTGTTGCTGGAACGCGGACTTGATGTCGCATCGGCGGGCCGCGCCATCAGCCTGGCGAGCTGGGCCGCGCTGCCGGCCCTGCCGCTGGGCGGCTACCTGTCCGACCGCACCGGCCGGCCGGACCTTATCCTGTGCGTTTGCTGCGTTCTGGCTGCCGTCGCCGCGGCCGCGCTACCATTGACCAGTTTTCCCTATATCTTGTGCGCTGCTGTCGGTCTGTTCGCCGCCGCGCCTGCCGGAATCATCATGGGCCGGGCGATCTCCCTGATGTCGCCACCCTATCGGGCCCAGGGCAACGCCATCCTCTACACCTTTTTCTATGGCGGTATGGGACTGGTACCCAGTCTTATCGGCTGGAGCGCCGATCACACCGGTACAGCCGCCACGCCGCTGTATTTTTCCGCCAGCGTTCTGGTTCTTACGATCCCAATGTTCCTGGTGCTGCACGCCATGGCGAAAGGGCGCGAGGCGGAGGCTATCACCTAGACCGCGTCGGGGCCCTTGTCGAACGGCGCGATATCGCGGTCGTCGGTCAGCAGATGGATCAGGCTGGGACCGGTGTGTGCCAAGGCACCGGACAGTGCAGCGGCGAAATCCTCGTTTCGTTCGACGCGCCAGGCGGCACAGCCGTAGGACCGCGCCAGAGCGGCAAAATCGGGGCTGGACAGGCGGGTGCCGTAAATATGATCGGCGCCGAAACGCTGCCGCTGTCCTTCCAGGATGGAGCCATGCACGCCATTGTCGCAGACCACCACCACCAGATCGATATTCTGTTCCACCGCCGTGACCATTTCCTGACCGGTCATCATGAAACCGCCGTCGCCAACGAAGGCGATCGCCGCCCGTTCGGGCCGGGCCAGGCGGGCGCCAATGGCACCCGGTACGCCATAGCCCATGGCGCCCGAGACAGGTCCGGCCTGGCTATGGGCGGCGCGGAAGCTGTAGAAACGGTGAATCCAGCGGGCAAAGCTGCCGCCATCGGTCAGGATCACCGCTTCGGGCGGCACCTGGCGCTGAACCTCAGCCGCCACCCAGGACAGATCGACCGCGCCCCGCACCGCCACGGCGCCGGGTTCGCGGCTCGCCAGATAGGCTTCGTGCAAGCCGTCGCGCCAGGCCGGATCCACGGCCGTGTTCAGCCGCTCCGCCAGCGCCGCGCAGGCGGCGGCGGGATCCGACAATAGGGACAGATCGCTCTGGCAGCGTGCCAGAACCTCCGCCTCGGGATAGATCTGCAGGAAACGTTGATGGTTCCGGGGCAGGGCGCCGTCTTCCGATGTGATACCGTCCATGCGGCCGCCGACGGAGATCAACAGGTCGGCATCGTTCAGGGCGGCTTGCTGATAGGGCAGACGGTTGATCTCCAGATGCCCGACATAGGCGGGATGCTCATTTGGAAAGGTGTCCTGCCTGCGATAGCTGCTCATCACCGGCGCGCCCATGGCTTCCGCCAGGGCCAACAGAGGCGCGGATGCATCCTGGATGGCGATGATCTCACCCGACAGCAACAATGGCCGCTCGGCCTGCGCCAGCATTTGCGCTGCCCGGCCCAGGGTATCGGCGTCGGGCGTCACCGCCTGACGCGGCCGGGGAATGGGAATAGTCGCATCGCTTACGGCGCCATCGGTCAGGTCGCGGGGCAGAACCACCACCACGGGGCCGGGCCGCCCCGCCATCGACAGGGCGACGGCCTGGGCGGTGACGGCGGCGATCTGGTCCGAATTATTGGGTTGCAGCACCGCCTTGGCGATGGGCCTGAACATGGCGGCCTGATCGATTTCCTGAAACGCTTCCCGGCCCTGGGAGGTGCTGCGCACATGGCCCACGAACAGCAGCATGGGCGAGCAGTCCTGCCTGGCCGTGTGCACCCCGATGGCGGCGTTGGTGGCGCCGGGCCCGCGGGAGACGAACAGGGCCGCCGGCCGGCCCGTCAGTTTGCCATAGGCTTCCGCCGCGAAGGAACCGCCGCCTTCATGGCGGTTGGTGATCAGGTTGATCTGATTGCGTTTGCGCCGCAACGCCTCCAGCACGGCGAGGAAACTCTCGCCCGAAACGGTGGAGGCGGTATCGACGCCATGGGCCACCAAGGTGTCGACCAGGACGTCGCCGCCGGTAACGGCTTGCTCTGTTACATCATTCATCTTTTGACATTGCCCCAGGATGTCCGGCACGACAAGGGCTGCGGCGCCGCCAATATTCGTGCTAGTTTCGCCTCTTGGGAGGAGACCACGCCATGACCGACCAGACCAGCCGGCCGCTCGCCGTAGGCACCGTGCAGGAGGACAACGACAGGGTCCGGGTTACCGAACACCGCTTTGCACCGGGGGCGGAGACGGCACCGCACGTGCATCAATGGGACTATGTGGTGGTGCCGCAGACGGATGGTCTGCTGCTGATCATCGCGCCCGACGGCTCGGAGAGCCATGTGGAACTGACCCAGGGCGTCTCCTATTACCGCCGGGCCGGGGTTGAGCACAATGTGATCAACGCGGGGGCGGCAGAACTGGTCTTCATCGAGGTTGAGCTGAAAGCGCATTCCATCGAAGATAACTAAGAATAATTTGGAGGGTTCGAGATGAAATTCCTGGGCAACGGCATCAGTATTGAATACGAACTTTTCGGGCCCGAGGGCGCGCCGGTGGTGGTGTTGAGCCATTCGCTGGGTTCATCTTCGGTGATGTGGGCGCCGCAATTGCCCAAGCTGGCGGAGAAATACCGGGTCTTGTGCTACGACACCCGGGGCCATGGCGGCACGGCGGCGCCCGAAGGTGCCTATAGCCTGGATCAACTTGGCGACGATGCCCTGGCCTTGATGGACGGCCTGGAAATGCATCAGGTGCACTGGGTGGGACTGTCCATGGGCGGGATGATCGGCCAGAACCTGGCCCTGCGCCAGAACGGCCGTTTCAAGAGCCTCTCGCTTTGTGACACCTCGTCGCAGATCCCGGCGGAGGGGCGCGCCACCTGGAACGAGCGCATTGCCGCCGTTACCGCCGGGGGCATGGCGCCGCTGGCCGAGCCGACCATGGAGCGCTGGTTCACCGCACCCTATATGGCAAGCAAGCCGTCCTCTGTCGATGCCATTCGGGAGCAGTTCCTGGCCACCCCGCCGGCCGGCTTCATCGGCTGTTGCCATGCCCTGAAGGTGCTGGACTATCTCGATCAATTGGATGCCATCGATCTGCCGACCCTGATTATCGTCGGTGCCGATGACATGGGCACGCCGGTTTCGGCGTCCGAGGCCATGCGCGAGCGTATCCCCAATTCGCAACTGGTCGTGCTCGATGACGCCGCGCATCTGTCGAACATCGAACAGGCGGAAGGCTTCACCAACGCCCTATTGGGTTTCCTGAACGCGCAGTAGGTAGTATGGAAATAATAGGAATTGTGCTGTGGTATAAATTACCTTTAGAGGTCATTTAATTTGCGTTTTTTGGAAAAAATGTCCATATAGCCAGCTTAACGGGTATGGAGAACCTATTATGTTGGTTTCATTCGGTGTGCAAAACTACCGATCCTTTGCCGCTAGGCAAACCTTGTCGATGGCTGCTGGTACGAGTGCGCGGCAGCAAGAAAGATTCTCCTTCGCGTCAGGAAATTCGCTGGCGCCTGATCTTCTTCGATCGGTTTGTTTATTCGGTCCGAATGGCGCTGGTAAGTCTGCCCTTGTTCAGGCGCTTCATTTCTTCCAAAAGTTTGTAATCTCGTCTGCAAAAGATTCACAAGAAGGAGAAAAGATCGAAATTTCATCCTTTAGATTTGACGATGCATGGCGGGGAAAGCCAACTGAAATGGAAGCGACGTTCATTTTTGACGGAGCATATTATCAATATGGCTTTGCAGTTGATGAAGAACGCGTTTGGAGCGAATGGCTGTTCACAAAGCCAAACGCAGCTGGTGCAAGAACCCGCAGGTTATTCCAGCGGGAATATGACGAAGATAAAAGCGCCTATGCCTGGCAGATAAGCAAAACATACGTCAAAGGAGCAAAGGAACTCTGGAAGACATCTACGCGAGCTAATGCTCTATTCTTGTCCACCGCAATTCAATTGAAAGCGGAGGTCTTCAGGGATCCGTTCGATTGGATTCAGAATTTTCTATATGTAATCGAATCGCCAGAGCGGCTGTCTCCTCAATTCACAGCAAGTCAGTGCAGTAAGTATGGATTAAGTGACCAGATCCTTGATCTACTTCGAGCTGTTGATATTGGAATTGAGAAATTTGATATCGAGACCAAAGAATTTGATCTCGACGGGATTTCATCGAATTCATCTTCAGAGACGGCGCGTAGAGTGGTTGCTCGTTTGTTGGGCGGGCAAATGGAATATCAGATCAAGTCCTATCACCAAGGGCAGGATGGAACACTTATTCCATTGGATTTCGAAGATGAATCCG
Source organism: Alphaproteobacteria bacterium (assembly GCA_030747035.1). GTDB lineage: Bacteria > Pseudomonadota > Alphaproteobacteria. The sequence continues at coordinate 11,358 of JASLLM010000053.1, forward strand.
ACGGTAGTCGCGTTGTATTCAGTATTGCCGCTATCTGGCTAACTGCCTTGGAATGCGGCTTCACCCTCGTCATTGATGAACTCCATAACAGCCTGCATCCACATGCATTGCGGCTTCTAGTGAATATGTTCCAGGATCCAAAAATTAATGCCAACAATGCACAACTCATCTTTACAAGTCACGAAACGTCTGTAATGGCGAAGGGCTTCATGCATCAGGACCAGGTTTGGCTTGTCGAGAAAGATGATGCTGAGAGTTCAAAATTGATCCCGCTCTCCGATTACAAAGTGAGGGATATTTCGTCTTTTCAGAAAGCGTATCTCGACGGGCGGTACGGCGCGGTTCCGAAGTTGAAAGAGTATGTGCATGGCTAGCCGTAGCGATCAGTTATTTTAAAAACGGAAGGCCAAGAGGAAAAAAGACATAGCGCGGCAAAAAGCGACGGTGCCGGAAAGACGTCGGGTATTGATCGTCTGCGAAGGTGCCAAGACCGAACCCATCTATCTCAAGACATTGGTCGCCAGCCTGGGCATGACGACGGCCCAGGTCGAAGTTTCCGGCGAGGGGGATCCTGCTCCCACAAGTGTCGTGAATTTTGGTGAAAGTAAATTCAAGGACGATCCTGACTTCGATCTGGTTTTCTTCGTTTTTGATCGGGACTCGCACAAGGATTATGACGCCGCGTGGTTGTTGGTTGAAAATTTACAGAAGCAGCCAGAGTTCAAAGGTAAGGTTGTTGCAGCCATAACATCCATTCCCTGCTTCGAGATTTGGTTTTTGCTACATTTCGAAGCACATGCGAGACCTTATGAAAAGGGAGGCCGTAAATCGGCATGCGGCAACTTGATTGCGGTATTAAAAGGCAAGAAAGGCTTTGAGAACTATAGTAAGGGGCGCGGGGATCATTTTGAATTGCTGCACGGCCGTTTGCCTCAAGCGAAAATCAATGCGGCTCGAACGTTGAAACAACTGCGGGAAGTTGGCGCGCCAGAACATCACGGCAACCCAACTACGTTGATGCATACCTTGGTCGATGCCTTGGAAAAAGTCGCGGCGGAATACAAGAGATAGCCATGCCTATCCGCCGCGCTGGACGATCTTGGCGCCGTCTTTCAGGACGTCGCTGGGGTGTTGGATGACCTGATCGCCTTCCGCCAGGCCGCCCAGCACCTGGGCCCAGTCACCGTTGCTCTTGCCGATCTCCACATGCCTTAGCCGCGCCCTGTCCTCTTTTGCGGTGAAAACGGCCCAATGGTCACCGTCCCGGAACAGCGCGCTCATGGGCAGCCGCAAGACCTTGTCGCCGCGCCAGGTGATGATGCGGGTATCGACCCGGTAGCCATGGCCCAGGCGGGCGTAGCGTTCGGGCGGATCGGTGAAATCGATCAGCACATTGACCCGTTGCTCCTCGATGCCCAGGGCTGAGATCTTGGTGAAGCCCGCCGGTTCGACCCGCCGTACCTGGCCCGCCAGGGTGACGCCGCCACCCCAATCATCGATCAGAACCTCGTCGCCGGCCTGTACCTGAACCGCATCCGAGGACAGCAGATCAACCACGATTTCCAGGTCCGCCGGATCACCGACCTCCACCAACGGTGCCCCCATGGAAACAACGGCGGCGCTTTCCAATACCAGACGCAGGATCCGCCCAGTGATTGGTGAACGCACGGCGACACAGCAGGCCGTCGGCGCATTATCGCTGCGCGCCGCAGGGTCGATCAGTGCGGCGGAGGCGGTTTCAAGCTCGAACTGTTTGACGCGCAAGCCGGCCCGGGCGGTGGAGGCGGCGGCTTCCTTGGTCCTGACGGCCAACTCGGCCCGCTCCAACTCGCGCTTGGATATGGTCCCCCGCTTAACCAGCGCCTGGGCCCGATCGAAATCGGCACGGGCGAAATCCAACTCCGCCAGACTGCGTTTCAACTCTGCCTCCGCCAGGGTACGGGCTGCCTGTGCCGCCTTGATCCTGGCCTTGGCCTCTGCCGCTGAACGCAGATCCAGGAAGGCCGGTTCGCTGGGTTCGATGGAGGCGAGCACTGTTTCATGCGCCGTAACCTTGGCGCCGACTTTCTGCGTGATCCGGAGCTTACGCCCCGCCACAGGGGCGGAGACGACATAGATTTCCCTGACCCGTGTGCGGCCTTCATCATCCAAGGTAACAGTCATGGGCCCCGTGGTGACCTGCGCCAGACTGACGGCGGCGGGCTGGGGCCGCAGTGCAAGGGCCAGGGCGCCAGCGACGGCGGCGGTCACGGTGAGATAGACGATGCGGCGTGGCCAGGGTGACAACATGCCCTTCACTCCCTTGTTTTTAGAACCGCGACCAGGTCGAAGCGGTCGATCCGCCGGCGCACGATCAGACCGGAAGCGGCCGAGGCCGCGATCACCGTCAGCATTGACACGGCAAAGGTTGCCGGCGCCACGACCATGGGCACGCGGAACAGCTCAGTGTTTAGGTTGGATACCATCACGTGCGCCAAGCCCAGGCCGAAGATGCAGCCAAGAGGTAACGCCACCAAGGTCAGGATCGTAAGTTCGCCCAGCAGAATGTAGGAAACTTCGCCCCGGGTGAAGCCTAATACGCGCAGCGAGGCCAACTCCCGCCCCCGTTCGGACAGAGACACGCGGGCGCTGTTATACACCACGCCGATGGCAATCAGGGCGCCAAACAGAACATAAAAGAACAGCATGATGTTCAAGGTTTCCGCCATGGTTTTGCGGAATGTATCCAATGCGGCGGTTTGCAAGGACACACCGGCCACTGCGGGCGTCTCCTTCAGGTGGCGGTAGAGCTGGCCTGAATACTGGCTGTCGACTTGCAAGTAGACGCCGGAGATTAAGCGGCCCTCACCCATCAGCTTGTTCAGGGCGGCACGCCGCATATATGCGGGTGCGGCGATGTATTCTTCGACGATCGAGGTGACCGGAACATCGACAACGGGGCGGCGCCCTTCCAAGACCTCGACCCGGACGCGCATACCGGTTCGGGCGTTCAGCATTTCCGCCAACTGGGTCGATAGCACCAACCCAGTATGGGGTAGCGAGACCGCATTCAGGTCCCGGTCCAATACCCGGTGCAGCGTGGTTTCGCCGTCCAGACCAGTAATTGATCCCCGTTCGCTGCGCGCGCCAAGGTGCAGCTTCACCGCCACCGCCCGATAGGGCTCCGCCGCCATCACGCCAGGCAGATGCCCAATCTCCACCATCGCGCCTATGTCACGGGGCTCGCTGAAGACCACCGTCGCGTCCTGGCGCTGGCCATGATGGAAATAGATATCAAGCAGATGCTCTACGGCATCGAAAAAGAACAGCGAGGCCACGAGAATGGCCACGGCCATGGAAATTCCCAATGTCGTCAGCCCGGCCCGGATGGGCCAGCGGCCAAGGTGGCGGAGGATCATCAATGTCGGCTGGCTCAACCCCTTGCTCAGGCCCATCCTGTTCAGCAGGCCGCGATGATAGACGGTGGGTGCGGCCGGCTGCATCGCAACGGCGGGCGGCAGATTGACGGCTGAGCGGATCGCGCCCAAGGCGCCAAGGCCGCTGGCCGCGAGGCTGACCCCACCGGCGGCGGCGAAGATCTGCAAATCGAAACGGAAGTAAAGCACCGGAAAGCGGAAGAGAAGATCCGCATAAAGCTCTGTCACCGCCCGCCCGAACCAGGCACCCACAAGAAAGCCCAAGGCAACGCCGACGGCGGTGATCAGCAGCACAAGCTTGAGATAGTGGACCCCGACCGCCAGATTGGAATAGCCGAAGGCCTTCATGAGGCCGATTTCCTCCCGCTCCGTCGTGATGATGCGCGAGATCACCACGTTGAGCAGAAATGCCGCCACCGCCAGGAAGATCGGCGGCACGATGTTGCCCAGACTTCTAAGCTGTTCCATTTCATTGGCAACAAAGGCGTGGGAAATCTGGTCGGCCCGGCCATAGGCGCCAATGCCGCCCCATGGCGCCAGAATTTGGTCCAGTTGTCTGATCACGGCGCTTTTATCCGCCGACCGCATCAGGCTCAGGCTGACGTCGTTGAATGCGGATTTCAAATCGAAACTGGCCGCCATAGCCTCGCGCCCCATCCAGACAATGCCGAAACGTTCGTCATCGGGCATGATGACGCCGGGGCCGATGGCGTAGATATACTCCGGCGACAGGGCAATACCGACAATATCCAGCCGGCGCTTGTGGCCGTTTATGGTGGCCTGAATTTGATCGCCAGGGAGCAGGCCATGGGCATCGGCAAAGGGCTCGCTCAAGATGGCCTCGTCGGGCCGCTTGCCATCGGGCAGACGGCCCCGGCGCAGGACAGCCTGGTTGAGGGCCACCGCGCCCCGCCGGGGCAGGGAAATCAGGCGGCCCAAAACCGGCTCGTCCATGCCGGCGACATCCAGGTTGGCCGCTTCCACGATGCGGGTATCCACACTACGCACGCCGTCGATGCGGGCGATCTCATCCCTGATCGATGCGGGCGCCCGCTTCAAATGGGCAAAAACATCGGCGAAACGCTGCTGTTCATAGTAGGCATCGCGGGTGATTTCCAGGGATTCGAGCGTTCCAAATGACATCACCACGGTGCTGACGCCGCAGGCAATCACAGTGGCGATGGCCAGGGCCTGGCCCCGGATATGCCACAGATCCCGCAACAGTTTCCGGTTCAGGGCCGACATTACCAACTGACCTCGGCGGCGGGAATCTTGCGTTCGTTGACGCGGACCTCGGACAGTGCTCCGTCAGCGAAGATCACCACGCGGTCGGCAATATCGGCGATGGCGGCGTTGTGCGTGATAACGGCCGCCGTTGTGCCAAACTCCCGGTTGACCTGTTCGATGGCTTCTAGAACGCCAATGCCGGTCTGGCTATCGAGGGCGCCGGTCGGCTCATCACACAGCAATACATCCGGTTTCTTGGCAATGGCCCGGGCCACGGCGACGCGCTGCTGTTCGCCACCCGAAAGCTGCGCCGGGAAATGGTCAATGCGGTCGGACAGGCTGACGATATCCAAGGCCTCCTCGGGCGACAGGGGATCGGGGGCGATCTCGGTCACCAGGGCAACGTTCTCCCGCGCCGTCAGCGAGGGGATCAGGTTATAGAACTGAAAGACGAAGCCCACATGATCGCGGCGGTATTGGGTCAGCCCACCGGCGCCGAGGGCGGTTATCTCCTGTCCTTGAAAGCTGACCGTGCCAGAGGTGGGGTTGTCCAGGCCGCCGAGAATATTCAGGAATGTGGACTTGCCGCTGCCCGACGGCCCCAGCAGAACCACCAATTCACCTTCGCGTAGATCAAGGTTGATGCCACGCAGGGCGCGGACTTCCGCCTCGCCCGTCCCGTATACCTTGGTCAAGCCCCGAACGGAAAACGCCGTCGGGGACCCGACATGCTCATCTGCGGCTTTTCTGGTCATTGCAGCCGCCATTTTATGGCAAGTTCAGGGGCCAGCCTTAACGCAAATCAATTCTCTAATGTAAAGGAAAGGCCTTCCGCTACTGCTTGTGCGCCACCGCGAGAGAGGCGATGGCGGCGGGCAGGGCGCCTTCGCCGTGGGGGATGCCGAGGATATCGAATACAGACTCGACGCTAGCCAGGGTGCCCAGGATCATCGGTTCGTTGATATCGCCCATATGGCCGATGCGGAAGGCCTTGCCCTCCAACTGGCCCAGGCCACCGCCGACCGCGACGTTGAATTTATCCCGCAGGATACTTTGGAATTGTTTGACGTCGAAGTCTTCGCCAACGCGGATCGTGGTGATGGACTCGGCCCGCTGCTCGGGCACCAGGGCGTTGATCTCCATGGCTCCTGCCGTCGACCAGGCTGCAATGGCGGCGCGGGTGGCGTCGCCCAGGCGAGCGTGCCGGGCAAAAGCGGTATCCAGGCCTTCCTCCGCGATCATGTCCAGGGCCTCGCGCAGGCCAAAAATCATATGCTCCGGCGCCGTGCCCGAGAACCAGCGGTAGGCTTCGGGCCGGACCATGCTGCGGGAATTCCAGTCCCAATAGCTGCGCGGGCTGCCGCCATTGTCAGCCACCCCTCGCGCCTTCTTGCTGACGGCGTTGAAGCCTAGTCCGATAGGACACATCAGGCCCTTTTGCGAACCGCCGATGGCGATGTCGACGCCCCATTCGTCCATGCGGAAATCGGTGCAGGCGAGCGAGGCGATAACGTCCGTGACCAGCAGAGCGTCATGGCCGGCGTTATTGATGGCCTTGCGCACGGCGGGGATATCGGAGGTGATGCCCGTCGCCGTTTCGGTGTGGACCATCAGGACGGCGCGGTATTCGCCGGCCTTGTCCGCGCGCAGCCGTTCCTCGACCTCGTCGGCGATGATGGCGTGGCGCCAGTCCGAGGGGATGGTGTCGATGCTGACGCCCAATTGCTCGGCCATGTTCGACCAGGCGAAGGAGAACAGGCCGGTTTCGGGCACCAGGACCTTGTCGCCGGGCGAGAGAATGTTGGACAGGGCCGCCTCCCAGGCACCATGGCCGTTGGAGGCGTAGATGAAGACTTCTTCCTGGGTCTTGAAGATGGGGCGGATGTCGTGCAGGCATTCACGGGCCAGTTCGACGAAATCCGGGCCGGAATATTCCCAGGCCGGCTGGTGCATGGCGCGCAGAATACGCTCCGGGATATTGGTTGGGCCCGGTGTCTGTAGAAAATTACGTCCCCGTCGTACCGTCATGTCCTATCCTTGCCCTTCAAATAGTCTGCCAAAGAAAAAAGCCCGCCGTGGCAACTACAGGCGGGCTTCCATTCCAGATTTTGCCCGTGTCCTAACGGGCAGCGCCCAACATTTCCTGCAGAACGCTGATTTTCGCTTCAGCTAAACGGCGGCCCTCGCCCTCTTCCGCAGCCTCCAACTCGCCATTGGCATCCTGGATGCGTTCTTCCAATTCCGCCCGATCCATATCGGCGACCACGACGGCCTCCTCGGCCAGAACGACCAGACGGTCGGCTGCGACTTCAGCGAAACCACCGGCGATATAGACCCGGTCGGGGCTATCGCCGTCGGCGCCTTCAACTTCGATGACGCCGGCGCGCAGCGCCGAGATCAACGGCGCATGGCCCGGCAGGACACCGAAATCGCCCTCCATGCCGGGCATGGCCACGGCATCGGCGTCCACGGCCATCAACAGCCGGTCAGGCGATACCAGTTCGAATGAGACCTTGTCGGCCATGCTATCCGTACCTCTTGCTAGCTAAACTAGGCCGCTTCCGCCGCCATCCGCTTGGCTTTCTCCACGGCCTCTTCAATGGTTCCCACCATGTAGAAAGCCTGTTCCGGCAACTCGTCGTGCTGTCCGGCGCAGATTTCCTTGAAGCCCTTGATGGTGTCTTCAACCTGAACGAAGACGCCGGGCGAGCCGGTGAAGACCTCAGCCACGTGGAAGGGCTGGGAGAGGAAGCGCTGGATCTTCCGGGCCCGGGCCACGGTCAGGCGATCCTCTTCCGACAACTCGTCCATGCCCAGAATGGCGATGATGTCCTGCAGGGCCTTGTACTGTTGCAGGATACGCTGCACTTCACGGGCGATATCATAATGTTCCTGACCCAGGACGCGGGCATCGAGAATGCGGGAAGTGGAATCCAGCGGATCCACGGCCGGGTAGATGCCCAGTTCGGCGATTTGCCGCGACAGCACCGTGGTGGCGTCCAGATGGGCAAACGAGGTGGCCGGCGCGGGATCGGTCAAGTCATCGGCGGGGACGTAAATCGCCTGCACCGAAGTGATCGAGCCCTTGGTCGTTGTGGTAATACGCTCCTGCAAAGTACCCATGTCCGTCGCCAGCGTGGGCTGATAACCCACGGCGGAGGGAATACGACCCAACAGGGCGGACACTTCGGAGCCGGCCTGGGTGAAGCGGAAGATATTATCCACGAAGAACAGCACGTCGCGGCCTTCATCGCGGAACTGCTCCGCCACGGTCAGGCCGGTCAGGCCAACGCGGGAGCGCGCGCCGGGAGGCTCATTCATCTGGCCATACACCAGAGAGGCCTTGGAACCCTCGCCTTCCAGGTTGATAACGCCGGATTCAACCATTTCGTAGTACAGATCGTTGCCTTCGCGGGTACGCTCGCCCACGCCGGCGAACACCGAATAGCCGCCATGGGCGGTCGCGATGTTGTTGATCAATTCCATGATGATGACGGTCTTGCCCACGCCGGCGCCGCCGAACAGGCCGATCTTGCCGCCCTTCACGTATGGGGCGAGGAGGTCGACAACCTTGATGCCGGTGGCCAACATTTCCGTTTCCGTGGATTGCTCCACAAACGGTGGCGCGTCCTGATGGATCGCCCGGGTCTCGTCACGGGCGATGGGGCCGCGCTCGTCCACCGGCTCGCCGACCACGTTCATGATCCGGCCCAGGGTGGCGGCACCGACCGGGACCGAGATGGCTTCGCCGGTGGCAACCACTTCCTGGCCACGCACCAAACCTTCGGTGGTGTCCATGGCGATGGTGCGAACGGCGGATTCGCCCAAATGCTGGGCCACTTCCAGGACCAAGGTGCGGTCCTCCTGCTTGATTTCCAGGGCCGACAGGATCGCCGGCAGTTCAGCATCGAACTGCACGTCGACGACGGCGCCGATTACCTGATGAACCCGTCCCACAAGATTGCTGGTCATGTTCGAATTTCCCTTGGACTATCCGTAACTTGTTTCTTTTCCAAAACGGGGCGCTACAGCGCTTCCGCTCCGGAGACAATTTCAATCAATTCCTTGGTGATGATGGCCTGGCGCGTACGGTTGTACGTCAATGTCAGGCTGTCGATCATATCGCCGGCGTTGCGCGTCGCGTTATCCATGGACGTCATGCGGGCGGCCTGTTCCGCCGCACTGCTTTCCAACAGCGAGCGATAGATCTGCACCGACATGTTCCGCGGCACCAGAACGCCGAGGAGATCGTTTTCCTCCGGTTCGTAGTCGTAAATGGCGCCACCCAGATCCACTGCATCGTCGTCATCCGCCGCCTCTGGATCAGGCAGTTTCACGGGGATCAACTGTTGCTCCGTGACCACTTGGCTGATTACTGATTTGAAGGCGTTGTAGAAGACCGTGCAGACATCGAACTCGCCGTCGTTGAACATTTGCGACAGCTTTTCCGCGATCGGCCGGGCATCGGCGAAGGTCAAGTTTTTCACTTCACGCAGGGTGATATATTCCGCGATCCGGTCTTCCATGTCCCGGCGCAGGCTTTCCTCGCCCTTGCGGCCGACACAGAACAGCTTCACCGTCTTGCCTTCTTCCTGCAGTTCCTTGGCCTTTTGCCGCACGGCGCGGACAATATTGCTGTTAAATGCGCCGCACAGGCCGCGTTCCGCCGTTACCACCACCAGCAAATGCACATCGTCCTTGCCGCTGCCGACCACCAGGGGCGGTGCGGAATCGAGACTGGGCAGATTAGAGGCGACAGAGGCGATCATCCTCTCCATGCGATTGGCATAGGGTCGGGATTGCTCGGCCGCCTCCTGCGCCCGGCGCAGTTTTGCCGCCGCCACCATCTGCATGGCCTTGGTGATCTTCTGCGTCGAGGTGACGGAGGTGATCCGGTTTTTCAGTTCTTTCAGGTTTGCCATGGATAGGCGCCTTTAACTTCCTTGATCAGATGGGCAGCTAGGCGAACTTCTTGGTGAAGTCTTCCAGGTATTCGCTCAGTTGCTTGTCCGTATCGTCGTCAAGGTCACCACTGTCGCGGATCGAGGCCAGAATCTCCGGCTTCTTGTCGCGGACTTCGTTCAGCAATTCCTGTTCGAAGCGGCCAATCTGCTCGACTTCAATCCGATCGAGGAAGCCGCGCACACCGGCGAAGATGCAGATAACCTGCTCCTCCACCGGCATGGGCACGTACTGGTCCTGCTTCAAGAGCTCGGTCAGACGCACACCACGGTTCAGCAGTTGTTGCGTGGCCGCATCCAGATCCGAACCAAATTGCGCAAAGGCCTCCATCTCGCGGTACTGGGCCAATTCCAGCTTGATCGTGCCGGCGACTTTTTTCATGGCCTTGACCTGGGCCGCCGAACCGACGCGGGAGACCGACAGGCCAACGTTAATGGCCGGGCGGATGCCGCGATAGAACAGATCGGTTTCCAGGAAGATCTGGCCGTCCGTAATGGAAATCACGTTGGTCGGAATGTAGGCCGAGACGTCATTGGCCTGGGTTTCGATGACCGGCAGCGCCGTTAGCGAGCCCAAACCGTTGTCTTCGTTCATCTTTGCGGAGCGTTCCAGCAGCCGCGAATGCAGATAGAAGACATCGCCCGGATAGGCTTCACGCCCTGGCGGGCGGCGCAGCAGCAGGGACATTTGCCGATAGGCCACGGCCTGCTTGGTCAAATCGTCATACACGATCACGGCATGCATGCCGTTGTCCCGGAAATACTCACCCATGGTGCAGCCGGCATAGGGTGCCAGGAACTGCAGCGGCGCGGGCTCGGACGCGGTGGCGGCGACGACGATGGAATATTCCATGGCACCGCTGTCTTCCAGCGCCTTGACGATCTGCGCCACGGAAGAGCGCTTCTGGCCGACGGCGACGTAGATGCAATACAGCTTCTTCGATTCGTCGTCGCCCTGATTAATCGGCTTCTGGTTGATGAAGGTGTCAATCGCCACGGCGGTCTTGCCGGTCTGGCGGTCACCAATGATCAATTCGCGTTGGCCGCGGCCAACGGGCACCAGGCTGTCCAGCGCCTTCAGGCCGGTCTGCATGGGTTCATGCACCGACTTGCGCGGGATGATGCCCGGCGCCTTGACGTCGACGAGGCGGCGTTCCGCGCCCTCGATCGGGCCCTTGCCGTCAATGGGGTTGCCCAGGGCGTCAACGACCCGGCCCAACAGGCCCTTGCCCACCGGCACGTCGACGATGTCGCCGGTACGTTTGACGGTGTCGCCCTCGGTAATGGCGCTGTCGTTGCCGAAAATCACGACGCCGACGTTGTCGCTTTCCAGGTTCAACGCCATGCCCTTGATACCGCCCGGGAATTCGACCATTTCACCGGCCTGGACCTGATCCAGACCGTAGACGCGGGCGATGCCATCACCCACGGACAAAACTTGGCCAACCTCCGATACCTCGGCTTCCGTGCCGAAGTTGGCGATCTGCTCCTTCAGGATGGCGGAAATTTCTGCGGCGCGCAGATCCATTACTCAACTCCCCTCATGGCAAATCTGAGATTTTGAATTTTCGTTCGCAGGGATGAATCGACCATGCGAGAACCGACCTTGACGACCATGCCGCCCAGGATACGTTCATCCACTGCTGTTTCAACTTGTACTTCGGTTTTCATCGACGCGGCCAGTTCGGCCTT
>JASLLM010000054.1 GCA_030747035.1 Alphaproteobacteria bacterium
TCACCTGAACCCGGCGGGTATCTGCCACGGCGGCATGATGATGACCTTGATGGACATGGCCGTGGGCATGAACGTGCAACTGGCGGCCAAGACGGAGGCCTTTTCGCCGACCATTCAGATGACCTACGATTTCCTGAAGCCGGCCTTCAAGGATCAATGGCTGGTCAGCGAAATCGATTTCCGCCACACCACGCGGCGCCTCGGTTTCGCCTCCGGCCTGATGATCGGCCCGGAGGGCCCGGTTCTGCGCTGCAACGGCATCGCCAAGCTGCCAAGCGCCAATGACCCGAGATTTGGCCGGGCGGAAGGCGCGGCCGCATTCATCAAATCCGCCGACGACGGTTCCTGAATACCCGTGATGTGACGCCGGGTCCGCAAAGCCCAAGACGGCTTGAATTGACCGACGGCGGTGATGCTCTAAGATCAAGGAAATTTTGGGAGAGCAGGCATGAAACTATTCGACAGTCAGATGGCGCCGAATCCACGCCGGGTGCGCATTTTCCTGGCCGAAAAAGGTATCGACATACCCCTGGTGGCCATGGATATCGGCAAGCAGGAGCATAAATCCGCCGACTATATCGGTTCGGTCAATCAGTTGGGCCAGGTGCCGACCCTGGAACTGGATGACGGCAGCCATATTTCCGAAAGCATGGCGATCTGCCGCTATTTCGAGGAGATTCAACCCCAACCCGCCCTATTCGGCAACGACCCCAAGGACAAGGCCCTGGTGGAAATGTGGAGCCGACGGGTCGAATTCCAACTGTCCGGCTGTGTCGCGGCAAGTTTTCGCCACACCAATAAATTCTTCGCCGAATTGGAGGACCAGGTTCCGGCCTGGGGAGAATTGAACCAGCAGAAGGCGCCGGCCCGGTTCGATTGGCTGGACGGCGTGCTGGCGGACCGCGAATTCGTCGCCGGCGACCATTATACCGTTGCCGATATCACGGCCCTGTGCGGTGTCGATTTCGGCAAGGTCATCGGCCTGCGGGTCGGTGACGACCGCCCCAATCTGGCCCGCTGGCATGCCGCTGTCTCGGCCCGGCCCAGCGCCAAGGCCTGATACCAAATTTGGCCGCCATTAGTTAGGACGTATCCCCATGGCCAAGATCAAGACCCGGCTCGCCGAACGTCTGGGCATCGACATACCTATTCTTGGATTTTCCCACAGCGTCGATGTCACCGCCGCCATCACCAAGGCCGGCGGCATGGGGGTTTACGGCATCGCCCATGATCCACCGGACAACGTGCCGGTCAAGATCGCCGCAATCCGTCAACAGATCCCCGAGCGGCCGTTCTGTATCGATATCATGATGCCCAAGGGCATGCCGGAGTCCGAGACCCTGGAATCCGTGCAGGCCAATCTGCCGGCCGAACATGTCGATTACGTCCGCGAACTGGGCGAGAAATACCAGGTGCCGGCGGCCACGAAGAAAACCTTCTTCAATTCCATTCTGCGCACCCCGAGTTATTTTGAGGGGCAGTTGCAGGCCCTGTTGGATTCGGATGTGGACCTGGTCGCCTTCGGCGTCGGGCTGACGCCGGATGCGGTCAGCCGCCTGAAGGCCAAGGGCAAGATCGTCGGCGCGTTGATCGGCAGCCCCCGGCATTTCCAGGCCTACCGCGATGTCGGCCTGGATTTCATCGTCGCCCAGGGGTCCGAGGCCGGCGGCCATACCGGCACCATCGGTACCATGGTCCTGGTGCCGGAAATCGTGCAAATGGCGGGCGACCTGCCCGTGCTGGCGGCGGGCGGCATTGGCCACGGCTCGCAAATCGCCGCCGCCCTGGCCATGGGCGCCCAGGGGGTCTGGCTGGGCACCACCTGGCTGTCGACTGAAGAACATGCCAGTGGCGATCATGCCATCGGCGACAAGCTGCGGGACAAGCTGTTCGCCGCGGGCAGCGGCGATACGGGCCTGACGCGCGGCAGCAGCGGCAAGCCGCAGCGGCAGATCCGTTCCGCCTGGACCGAGGAATGGTCAGCCCCGACCGCGCCCCGCCCCCTGCCCATGCCGTATCAGCATGCCCTGGTCGGCGATCTGATGACGGCGATCGAGGAGCACGAAGTCGACCCAATGCTGCACTCCCCCGCCGGCCAGGGCGTTACCTGGAGCACGGCAAAACGCAGCGTGGCGGAGGTTATGGAAGACCTGAGCGCCGAGGCATTGGCGGGATTGCAGCGGGCCGGTCGGCTGGGAGATTAGCCGGCGGACAGTTTCGCCGCCAGTTCGCGGGCACGGGCCGCCTGGGTCTCGGCCAGTTGGCTGCTGAGGCCGGTATATCGTGTCGGATCCAGCATGGTCTCGATCTGGGTTTCCGAAAGATGCTGGCTGATGCGCGCGTCAGCGGCCAGCACTGCCGCCACCGCCCGCCGCTGCCTGGGCGGCGTCATAGACGATGTCGTGCGCTTCCTGCCGGCCGACAAACTCGCCCAGGGCCAGCATTACCGGCTCCGCCATGATCAGACCCTCGCTCAAGTCAAGGTTGGCGCGCATGCGTTCGGGCTTTAGCTCCAAACCCTCGGCCAGCATCCGTACCCTCTCCAACGTGTCGCCCATGAGGACGCAAACCTGATCCTGCGCATGGCGCATCATCAACGAAGTCTGGCGGTTCGCTTCATGCTCCGTCATCACGCATTCAAGAGCCAGGGGCACCATGGTCCGGATTTGCGCCGCATAGGCCATGACGTCCTGGGAGAGATGGGGATTGCGTTTTTGCGGCATGGTGCTGCTGCCCACGGTGCCGGGAGAAATCGGCTCCTCGACCTCGCCAAACTCCTGCTTCATGCCGGTATAAATCTCGTTGGCGAATTTACCGCAACTGGCCGCCAGCAGGGCCAGCAGCATGATGTGTTCGGCCAGATGATCCAGAACAGTACGGGCGGGAACCACCATGGCCGGCATGTCCAGATGCGCCGCCATACGCGCCTGTACTTCCAATCCCTGTTCGTCGAACGAGGCGACCGTGCCGGCGGCACCGCCCAGCATGGCCTGAAAGACCCGTGGCTCGCAGGCCTGAAGGCGTTCCACATGGCGGACGAACTCGTCGATCCAGACCGCCGCCTTCAAGCCATAGGTCGCCGGCACCGCGTGCTGGCCATGGGTGCGGCCCGGCAGCGCCATGTCCTTTGACCGATCAGCCAGATCGGCCAGGGCGGCAAGAATTTCGCCGATCTGGCGCAAATAGATGCGATGCGCCTTGCGTAGCTGCAGCAAATCACCGGTCTGGGTGATGTTCTGCGTGGTCGCGCCCCAGTGCACATAGTTGCCGGCATCGCCATCGCACAGGCGCGACAACTCCCAGATCAAGGGCACCAGGCTGTGCGCGGTGCGGCGGAAACCCTCGGTCAGACGCTCCCGGTCGAACAGGGAAAGGTCGCACTTGCGGACGATTTCCACCGCCGCCTCTTCCGGGATCATGCCCAGTTCGGCCTCCCCCTTGGCCAAGGCCGCCTCCACATCCAGCCAGGCCTGCCAGCGGGCCTCCTGTTCGAACAGGGCCGCGATGCCGGGATCCGGCACGCGCAACGATGTGGGATTGTTCTGCTGCATGCCGCCGCCCTCCCCGTCCAGCCGCCCCTAGACCTGGGCCGCCATGCCGTCGCCGGCGGGGTCGGAACCGCCGTCCAGCACGCCGTCGACGATGCGGATACCCTGGACGATAGGGATCATATAGCTGACGGCGTGGCGTTGGGTCGGGTAGCCCCGTGCCTGGAGCTCCCGCTCGGTCGAACGCAGGATGCGGTTGGTCACCTCGATGGCATCCGAGGTCGCCGTGAAGCGGGGCGCGAGGACCGCTTCCTGCGCCGTCATGGCAAAGTCCACGACATTCAGGATGGCCTGCAGATTGCCCATGGTAATGGTCGTGCCGCCCGGCGAGCCAACCAGGAAGAACGGCTTATCATCCTTGAACACGATGGTCGGAGACAGCGCGGAGAAACGCGCCTTGCCCGGCGCCAGGGAACCGGTATGGCCAGGGCGCGGGTCAAACACCATCATGCAGTTGTTGTACATAAAACCCAAGCCGTCCGTGACCGTGCCGGAGGAGGAGCCCAGCGAGTGGGTCATGGTGACGCAATTGCCCTGGGTATCGGCGACGTTGATGTGGGTCGTCTCCTTGCTGTCGCTGCCGCCCGGGTTCATCCGGGGCACGGTTGTCTTCTCGCCACGCTTGATGCGCTCCGCCATGGCCCTGGCGTAGTCCTTTGACATCAATTCATCGAAGGGAATGTCGAAGAATCTCGGATCGCCCATGCGGGTGTCCTTGTCGACGGTGGCGATCTTCATGGCCTCCGCCACGGTGGCGATATAGTCGGCGGAGTTATGGCCCATCGCGGCCAGATCGAAATTCTCCAGAATATTCAGCATCACGACGATCATCAGGCCGCCGCCAGGCGGCTGGTTGGTCGCCACCCGATGGCCCCGGTACTCGGTCCACAGGGGCGCGATTTCCTCCGTCTCGCAAGTGGCCAGATCCTCCAAGGTGATCAGGCCGCCGTTGGCGCGCATGTCGGCATCGATCTGGCGGGCGATTTCGCCTGTGTAGAATACCTCCACGCCTTCCTCGGCGATGCGCCGGTAGGTCTGGGCCATGTCGGGATTGCGCAAAATCTCACCGATGCCGCGGATCGAGCCGTCGGCCTTGGTATAGATCTTGGCGGTGGCGGGATCATCGGTCAGGCCGCGGATGCGCGCGATGCGCCCCGCTTCCGCCCCCCGGGTCCAAAATCCATGCACAGCGGGACGGACAAGAAAACCTTCCTCGCAATACTCGATGGCCGGCGCCAGCATCTGCGCCAGCGAGCGCGTGCCGAAGCGGTTCAAGGCTTCGTCGAAGGCCTTGATGGTCAGCGGCGTGGTCATGGATTGATAGCCGATTTCGTTGACTTCGCCCTGCAACACGAAACCGAAACCGTCATCGCATTCCCGGACGATCAGGTCCTCCCACATCTCCGGCCTGGTCGCCAGCGGCGCCCGGCCATGGAAATCAATGCAGGTATGAACATCGCGGTCGGCAAGATAGAGGTGCATGGAGCCGAAACCGGCAATGCCGCACATCTGCGGATCAACCGCCGTCTGCACCAACGCAGCGCCGACCGCCGCATCGACCACGTTGCCGCCGTCCTTGAGAATATCCAGCCCCGCTTCCACCGCCTCGGGCTGCGGTGCGGAAACCATGCCATGGGTCATCACAAACTCACTTTTCAGGCTACAAATTCGATGAACTCGGCTCAAAACCGCTGGCGGCTTCGTCCCTGGCCGTGGCGACGAGGTCATTCGCCGGCTCGCCGGCAATGCGGGTGTGGCGCATGACCCGCGGCTCGCTGTAGTCATAAGGCCGCGCCGCATGCAGGGTGCAGCGGTTATCCCACATCATCACATCACCCGGACGCCAGGCATGATAGTAGGTGCGCGGCGGCTGGCAGGCGAACTCCAGCAGGCCATCCAACAGTTCCTTGGCCTCGGCGTCGTCCATGCCGGGAATGCGGTAGGCATGGCGGCCAATAAACAGCGATTTGCGGCCCGTGACCGGGTGCGTATAGACCAGGGGCCGCAGGGGCGCCCCCTTGGTATGAAAGCCATAACCGGCGCCGGTCTTGACGGTCACGCCGATCTTGGCCTGACTTTGATACAGGGAATGATAGGCGGAAAGATCGGCGATGCGGTCCTTCATCTCCTGATCCAGCTTGTCATAGGCATCCCGCATGTCGGCCACGGCGGTCTCGCCCCCGGACGAGGGCACCACCTGCGCCGAGAGTACGGAAGCCTTGGCCGCCAGCGGCATGTAGGAGCTATCCGTATGCCAGCCCTCGTTGCCGCGCAGGGTGTTGTAACCATGCTCGCCCGGCTGCATGACGGAGCCATCGGCCTTCTGATTGCTGATATTGACCGCCTTGGCTTCCGGATCGCCACGCAGCAGTTCCATCTCGCCAAAGCGCAGGGCGAAGTTTATCTGGGCTTCATCGGTCAGGTTCTGTTGGGGGAACAGCAGCATGGCATGTTCGTGGAAGGCATCCTCAACCATGCGCCATTCCGTTTCGTCCAAATTGGCCAGATCGATATCGGTGACCGTGGCGCCCATCGTGGTGTCCATGGGGGTGATCGTCGGCGGCATTTTGCGTCTCCAGGCGAGTTGAATGCGTCAAAGTGCCGCAGTATGGGCAATGATCCGCCGCATAGGCAAGCCCGACGCGCGCGCCCGCATCCGTATCGCCCAGACGCAATCGGAAAACCCCACCCGAATTTGTTAGCCGCCGGGCGACCTGGCCGATCTCGCGCGGCCGCCATGGCCGCGCAACAGTTCGGCGACGTCCTGGTGGTCGTGGCGGATTGCATCGTCCAGTGGCGTATTTCCCCAACGGTCCGTGGGATTGCAGCTCACGTGGTGGGCAATACAATAGCGCACCACGTCAACGTGCCCCTCCGCCGCCGCCAGGTGGATTGCGGTACGGCGGTCATAGTCGGCCAGGTCCAAAGGCACGCCCTGCGCCACCAGACGACGAATGGCAATGAGATCGCCCAGGCTGGCGGCCCAGATCAATTCATCCACCTTGGACGATTCAAATGACGCTGGCGTCAAACCGCCGCAGTCGGCGACATCCACCGCAGACCGGGCCTTACCGCGTTCAGCACCGGCCTTTTCCAATATGGCAACGATGGCCTGATTGTCATGCTGATAGGCGTCGTCCAAAGGCGTGCCGCCCCAGCGGTCGCGGGGGCTCAGATTACCATTGCCGCCTGCCGCTGCCGCCTGATCGACGAAATAGCGCACCACATGGGACTGATTTTCCGCCGCCGCCAAATGCAACGGCGTCCGCAGATCATAATCACCGAAATTCAGGGCCGCACCCCGGCCCAATTGATCCTGAATGGCTCCCAAGTCACCCTTGCTGGCGGCCCAGATCATCTCGTTGACCTCCCGCGCCCTGACTTGAATTGGATTGAGCCGGGGATTCATCCGGCGGGAACTGCCGGTCAAGTCATCATAGTTGTGAAAATTGAATTTCCTGACCAACTCGCGGCAAAATGCAACGCCCCGCACACTGTTACCCAACGCATCCAGGCGCGGCGACCACACGCAAAAACCCATGACATTCGGGATCACCACCATCATCGCGCCGGAGACACCGCTTTTCGCCGGCAAGCCGATTGTGAAGGCGAATTCGCCTGAGAAATCATACATGCCGCATCCCGACATCAGGGACAGGCAATTGCGCACGGTATCGGTCTGCAAGACCCGCTCACCCGTAACCGGGCATATGCCGCCATTGGCGAAAGTCGCGGCAATTACCGACATCATCTCGGCATTCACCTCGATGGAGCAGCATTGCAGGTAGAACTCCAGAACATCATGCATATCCACGTCATCGGGAAAGGCTCCATTTTCCCGCATGAAATAGGCCAGGGCGAAATTCCGATCGGCTGTCTCGCGCTCGGACAAGAAAACAGAAGTCGAAAAGCGCGGCTCCTGATTGCCGCACAGCGCCTTCCAGCGATCCAGCACATGATCAAAACGCCGTCCGCTCCAGCCCCGCAACCCGCCGCCTTGCGCCTCGCCCCCTCCGATCAGACGGCGTTTGTCGGTCAGGCCCACCAACGAAGCGGTCATGATGGCACCGGCGTTGATCATGGGATTGTGGGGCTGGTTGTCCCGATTCAATGTCAACTCGTTGAAGCCAACACCGCTGGGCTCGTGGCCGACGAATTCATGCACATAGCGGGAACCATGTTCCTCAACCGCCAGGGCATAGGTTATGGGCTTCGACGTCGATTGCACGGTAAAGAATTTCCGGGCATCACCGAAAGAGGCGCGTTGTCCATCAGTGGTGCAGAGCGCCACGCCAAACCGATCCGCCTCTTCGCCCTGAACATTCAACTGCGGGATATAATCGGCCGGCACGCCGCTGTTTTCCGCGCGGACCCGATCAAAAATCCCAGCCATCCTTTGTTCAAAGCCGGCAAAATCCGGAACCACCATCCGGCCTTGGAGGGCGCGCTCTATCAGCAAGATGTTGTGCCGGATCGCCAGACAAAAACTGGACTTGTTGATCCGCCGGTTTTCTTCTTCCGTTTTGGGATTGGGGTTCAGCGCCGAAGTGATCGCCGCCATGCTTTCGCACAGCCGTTGGTCGTCCTCCAGCAAGCCAATATCCCGCAACGTACCTTTTAGATCTCGGGCTAGAACCGCATCATCGTTATCGTCATCCAGCGCGCGGAACAGCCGTTCTTCGCGCTGATCAACGTCGCGCCGTGATGGTCCAATATCCTCGGCAACCAGCTCCCGACCCGGAGCGGTCGAGACATTGGCGACATGGCCTTTCCCGGCCTTCAGAAACTTTCCCAAATCATTCCACCGCGATGTATTCATCGTTGGATTCCATCCGCTGCAAATTCATGGTTGTAAGCTGTGGGACGCAACGCAGGCACAGACGGAACCCCGCTGCTCGCGGCTATTCCTTGTGCAAGAGGTGGTTTGCCAATGTTTCTTCGCCATGTCAGGCAGGCCGTTAATTCGTTTCAATTGTTTCAGCCGCCGCCAACGGTTCGCCGTGCCTGAAGCAATTGAAACAATTCCCAACCGCCGCTGACATTTTGTGGAAACAGAATTGTCACATATTCCATCCAGCAGTTTGGTGCGGTTTTGGAGCAGACGGGAGTTAGAACGATGGCGTTTCAAATGACCTTGGCGGCGGCGGTTACGGATTATTCCTATGACCTGGTCCATGAGGCGGCAAATTGTAATGGACAGAACATCACTGCCCGGCCCAAGAATTCGGCCTGGCATTGGTTTGCCGGACGCAACCGGATATTTTCTCTCGCCCACCTGCCCGACCACACCCTGGCCGACATCGGCGTGCACCGCAGCAACATATCGCCCGCACCCTGCACCCCGGCGACCCCGATCCGCAGGTCCTCCGTCAACAGCGATTGATTGACACGGAAAGGCGCCGCTGCCATTTGCGGCAGCGCTTCATCCCAGGAACCTATCAAACGACGACGCCGCGCAAGACCCGCTTGCCGGTGCAAAGCTCATCCATGTGTTCATGCTGTTCGGCGTGGCCAGGCTGGCTCCGGTGTACTTCCAAGGCCGCCTCGTCCCGCCATAGCTCGCTCAGCACCAGGGTGTTGTCCTGACCGATAGGCCTGAACACCTCCATGCGAAAACAGCCATCCTCCTGCAAACATTGCTTCGCGGTGGCAAGAAGCCGCCTTTCCTGCTCCTCCAGGCCACCGGGCTTGACCTGATATTCGACGATGATCGCGATGTCACTCATGACTGCTATTCCATATCTCCACGATTGCGCCCGAGCATGGATGCAGCATAGCGAATTCCTTCGCAACTGCCTCTTGCGCGGCCGTCCGGGCCTTCACCCCGTGAAGGGCCTGGGGCATACTGCCGGGCACAGGGTAAGTATGGAGCGCAAACAATGAAAAACCTGCCGATTTTGCCGACCATGGGTGTGGGCAGCTATGCCATTCCCGGCTGGATGCATCTGTTCCGAAGGCATATGCGCGACGCGGCGGCGCCGATGGATGTGGCCGAGGCGTTCGAGGATGCCACCCGTCTGGCCATCGCCGATCAGGTGGAGGCGGGCATCGACATCGTCTCGGATGGGGAATTGCGCCGGCAGCGCTTTGTCTATGAAATGTATGACCGGATTTCCGGCATCGGCCGGCAGGAGCGGCCGCGCAAGCTGGGCGTGCCCGGCTACGACATGGCGCCGAAATTCTATGCCACGGACAAGGTCGGCGCCCCTGGCGGGCTGGGTCTGGTGCGGGAGTACGAGGATCTGGCCCGTCTGGCGCCGGACCGGAACATCAAGATCGCCTTTCCCGGGCCGCTGACCTTCGCCTCGAACATCCTGCCCGGGCCCCACTATGGCGACGGCCCGGGCGCCGCCGATGCCCTGATGGACGATGTCATCCTGATGCTGCGGGACGAGGTCGAGGCGCTGCGCCTGGCCGGGGCCGATTTTATCCAGATTGACGAGCCGGGCCTGACCTTCGTGCCGGCCCAGCGCAGCCCGGACGAGGCGGCCAATTGCATCAATCAGGTCACCCGGGGCCTGGTGGAGCATACCGCCGTCCATGTCTGTTTCGGCAACAATGCCTCCCGCCCCTCCTCCCCGCGCGGCATGGCCAGGCTGATGGGCGCCATGGAACAGTTGGAGACCGGCATGCTGGTGCTGGAATTCGCCAACCGGGAGATGGCCGAACTGGATATACTCAGCACCTTGTCGGAGCGCTATCACATCGCCGCCGGCGTGGTGGATGTGAAATCGTTCCATGAGGAGAGTGCCGAGGATGTCGCGATCCGCATCCGCGAGGTATTGCGCTATGTTCCGGCGGAGAAATTGACCATCACCGCCGATTGCGGCTTTTCCGCCATTCCCCGCTGGCTGGCGCGCAGCAAGACCGAGGCCATGGTGGCGGGCGCCAGGGTCGTGCGCGACGAATTGTAAGGTTTTCTTAAGCCTATCCCTTTACGGCTTGTTAGGGACGGGCAGCCGATAATGCGATCCGAGAGTAGCTAGAACGGCACGGACCGTCCTTGAGTAGAACGGCTTATTGGACGCAGGCTTAAATGACCTCAAACGTGATTGCCTTACCTGGAGTTGGCCACCGCCCGCAGGCGCCGGTGCGCCCGGTTCCCGCCGCCGCCAATGACCAGGATCAGCCGCGCCGCTATGATACCGCCAGGAACGACGCGCATGGACATGCCGGCGAGGCCAAGAAAGCCAACCCCGCGCGGCCCCATTCACCCGTTGATCTGAATACCCTGCTGGCGGCCCAGGAACATGGCAGCGCCGAGGAATCAGCAAACGCTAAGCAGGACTCCCCGCAGCCGGGTCCGCAATTGACCGAGGCGGAGCAAAAACACGTCGCGGAACTGAAAAAGAACGACGCCGAGATCCGCCGCCATGAGCAGGCCCATGCCGCCGCCGGCGGACAGTACGCCGGTTCGCCGCAATATGAATATACCGACGGCCCGGACGGCAAGCGCTATGCCACGGCGGGTCATGTATCAATCGACGTGACGCCCATTCCGGGCGATCCGAAAGCCACGATCGAGAAAATGGACGTGGTCCGGCGCGCCGCCAATGCGCCGGCTGAGCCCTCCGCCGCGGACCGTTCCGTGGCCGCCAAGGCCGCCGCCCAGAAACAGACGGCACAGGCCGAATTGTCCCAGCAGAAGGCCGAGGAACTGGCCAACGCCAATGGCGCGGAAGACTCTGATCAGGAGACCGGCTTCATCGAAGGCTTCGCCTTTGGCGATAGCGCCAGCGCCGGCGAAGCCAAGAATGGCACCACCGGAGTGGAAGACAAACCAGCCGCTCCAAGCATTGGTGTCTCGCCCGCGGCCGCGGCCGCCGCCTATGCCGCCGCGCCATTGAATTCGCTTAGCGGCGCCTAAACCAGCCAAAACCTTCTACATGCCGTCGCCAAGGCATGGACAGATGAGCTATTATCGTCACTCAGAGGTTTCATCTGAGGAGACAGATCAATGGCGCACTCCTATGAAGGCGCATGCCTGTGCGGCGGCGTAAGCTTCCGTGTGCAACCGCCCAGCCTATTTTGCGCCCATTGTCATTGCACCTATTGCCAGGCGGCCCATGGCGCGGCATTCGTCACCTGGGTCGGCGTGGCGGAGGAACGCTTTGAACTGGATGATCCGGAAGGCCGGCTGGTCTGGCACCAATCCTCGGAACAGAGCCGCCGGGGTTTTTGCAGCCATTGCGGCACGACCTTGTTCTTTGCCTCCACCATGGCGCCGGGCGAAATCCACGTGGCCCGCGCCTTGATCCAGGGCGAGATCGACCTCGCCCCCCAGGCCAACGCCTTTCATGACCAAAGGGTGCACTGGGTGAATATCGAGGGCGATCTGACGACCTTCGACAGCACGGGCCCGGAACTGGAACGCTATCGCGTCATCAAGGCACGGGACTAAGCGAAAACCGTCACTCCCGCGAAAGCGGGAGTCCATGCCTGCATCAGCCGAATCGTTTAAGATACTGAAAAATATGAAGTTTCAAGTTCAGTATGGATTCCCGCTTTCGCGGGAATGACGACTTGGCGGGCCCTTTAGGCGTGCCTAAATCGTTGCTCAGCAGCCTGCTAATCCAGCAACAATCCCGCCAAGTGCTTGCGGTGATGGGCGCCATCGCCATGTTGCTGCTCGCACCACAGGGCGCGGCGGCGGTATAGCTGGGCATCGCAATCATAGGTGAAGCCGAAGGCGCCATGGAACTGGATCGCCCGGTCGGAGGCAAAGGCGAAGGCATCCGCCGCCTGGGCCTTGGCCATGCGCACGGCGATCTCCGCCGCCGCGCCATCCGGGCCGTCAAAGACCGTGGCCGCGTGATAAAGGTGGGAGCGGGCCTGCTCCATCCCGACCAGGGCATCCACCATTGGGTGTTTCAAGGCCTGATAGGCACCGATGAAATGGTCGAACTGGCGGCGGGTCAACAGATACTCCAGGGTTACGTTGATAACGCCGGCCATGCCGCCGCACATTTCCGCCGCATAAAACAGACATGCGGTCAGATGCAGGCTTTTCAGGCACGCCGCCGCGCCATCCACAGGCAGCAGATTGGCTTTCGGCACCTCGATCCCGTCAAGATTTAGTGAATAGCTGCGCCTGGTCTCGTCGATCACGATCTCGCGCCGCAGGGCACCGGCCGGCAGGCTTGCCGCCTCGACCAACAGCAATGCCGGCGCGCCATCCAGCGCCACGGAGACCAGAAATACCTCCGCCATGGCGGCATCGGTGACGAAGGTCTTGCCGCCGCTGAGCGTCAGGGCGTCCCTTGACGCGGCAGCCGTACAGGTCAGATTGGTCAGATCCCAATCGCCATGGGCCTCCGTCAAGGCCAGGGCGGCGACGGTGCCGCCGGCCAGCTGCGGCAGCCAGTGGGATTTCTGCCCGTCATCGCCGCCCTGCAAAATGGCCCGCGCCGCCAAGGTGGTGGCGGCCAGGGGCGAAGACAACAGGTTCCGGCCCATGGGTTCGACAATGGCGACAACTTCGCCCAGGCCCAGGCCGCTGCCACCGTATTCTTCCGGTATGGCGATGCCCAGCCAGCCCAGGGCGGCCATTTCCTGCCAAATGTCGGCCTCGATGGCGCCCTCGGCCTCAATCTGTCGGCGCACCGCATCGACGGGTGACTTGCTGGCCGAGAACGACTCGGCGATGTCCATAAGCTGCGCCTGTTCGTCCGTGAACAGGATTTCGGCGGTTTCCGTCATGATCGCTACTCTCTACTCCGACTTCGGCAGGCCCAGGACCCGTTCGCCGACGATGTTTTTCTGAATCTGGCTGGTGCCGCCACCAACGGTGCCGGAGAAGGCATTGAAATAGCCGCGCTGCCAGCGGCCGCCGTCAATGGCATCCCCGTCCCCCACATAGCGCGAAGCATTGGCGCCCTGTAGGGTCACGGCGAACTGGTTCAGGCGCCGCCGCCATTCGGAATTGGTCAGCTTCCGGGCCATGGCGATGGAGGCGGGCCGTTCCGCTATCAGGCCCGGTATCTCGGCCCGCTTGTTGTTCAGGGCCAGGCCCCGCTCCTCCATCAGGAAGGAGACCAATTGATCGCGGATGATGGGATCTTCGATGGCCGGGCGGCCATCGCGCATGGCGCGGCGCGCCATCTCGACCACTTCATTGGCGGAGACCGACATGGAATGCACCCCGCCCGCCTGGCCACCGCTAACCGCGCGTTCAAACGTCAGTGTCTTCATGGCGACCTGCCAGCCGCCGCCCTCTTCGCCGATCTGGCAGCTATCCGATATGCGGGCATCATTGAAAAAGGTCTGGGTAAAGCCATGCTCACCGGTCAACTTCTTGATCGGTGCGGGATCGACACCGGTAATCTTCATGGGCGCGAGAAAATAGCTCAACCCCTCGTACTTGGTATTGGTCTGGGTGTCGGTGCGGGCCAGAAGGATAATGAAATCCGCATAGGCGCCCAGGGAGGTCCAGATCTTGGAGCCGTTCAGGACGAATTCGTTGCCTTCCCGCACCGCGCGCAATTGCGCATTACCCAGGTCCGAGCCGTTGTCGGGTTCGGAGAAGCCCTGGCACCAGATATCCTCGGCACTGAGGATACGTTTGATGTAGGCCTCTTTCTGCGCCTCGGTTCCCATGTTCAGGATCAGCGGCCCGGCCCAGCTCAAGCCAATGGTGTTGGTCATAAAGGGGACCCTCTGGCGCACCATTTCGGCCGTGGCGATATCCTGAAACGCCTGCTCCCTGCCGCCGCCGCCATATTCGGCCGGCCAGGCCATGCCCAGGTAGCCCGCATCGTAAACCTTGCGCTGCCAGTCGCGGAGAAATTCAAACTGCTGATCCGTGCCCACTTCCATGAAGCTTTGGGGCAATAAGAAGCCTGGATCGGCGGGCTTGTTCTCGCTGAACCAGGCCGAAACCTCCGTCCGGAATTCATCAAGTTCCTGTTGCGAAGCACTCATCACTGTATTCCTGTTCTCTTGCCGTCAGGCCGCGGTGCGGATACCGGAAAAGGCCGCTATTTTCCATTCGCCCTCGCGCTTTTGCAAAATGTAGAAGGCGGAGACATATTCGATCGGGCTTTCGTCGGCCCGCATTCGGGTCGCACTGATGACGACGTGCGCCTTGGTCTCGTCAATGGCGATCACATCGTAGTCGGATTTACCATGATGAAACCCCGTGACCTCCCGCAATTTAACCGGGTCAAAGGGATAGCGCTCGCGCATCTGCACATCATCCTCGGTGATATAACCGACCGGCAAATGCACCATGGTCTGGATATCATCGCGCGTGCCCGTTTCAATGGCCCCTTGATATCGCTGCAACAGATCCAACACCTCGGCCACCAACTCATCACGCCTTGTCATCAGGTAAGTTCCTTGCCGTTCCAACCATCATCGAAAGCAAAGAATAGCGGCCCCCGGGCGATTTGGCTAAGAGATCATTTTTTCGTGATGACAAAGACCTACTGCCGTTGCGCCCCATGGCGTCCAAGGGTACAAGGGGGGCCGGATTTACGCGTCGATGACATGGGCGGCTGGCAGCGCACACTGGCGGCGCCCATCGTTGATGCAAGACATTGAAAACAAAGCAAACCAACATTAGCGGATCACATCCGGAAAGGACGCAAAATGGCTCGGAACAAGATCGCCTTGATTGGCGGCGGCAACATCGGCGGCACCCTGGCGCATCTGGCGGGATTGAAGGAATTGGGCGACGTGGTGATGTTCGATATCGTCAATGGCCTGCCCCAGGGCAAGACCCTGGATTTGGCGGAAGCCTCGCCGGTTGAGGGCTATAACAGCAGCCTGAAGGGCACCAACTCCTATGCCGGAATCAGGGGCGCGGACGTCATCATCGTGACCGCCGGCGTGGCGCGCAAGCCGGGCATGAGCCGGGATGATCTGCTGGGCATCAACATCAAGGTGATGCAGCAGGTTGGCGCCGGTATCAAGAAATACGCCCCCAAGGCCTTCGTTATCTGCATCACCAATCCGCTCGACGCCATGGTCTGGGTGCTGCGGGAGGTCACGGGACTGCCGGCGAATCGCGTGGTCGGCATGGCCGGCGTGCTGGATTCCGCCCGCTTCCGCTATTTCCTGGCCGAGGAATTTGGTGTCTCCGTCGAAGACGTCACCGCCTTTGTCCTGGGCGGCCACGGCGATACCATGGTGCCCCTGCCGCGCTATTCGACCGTCGCCGGCATCCCCCTGCCCGATCTGGTCAAGATGGGCTGGACCACCAAGGAACGCCTGAACAAGATTATTCAGCGCACCCGTGACGGCGGCGCCGAAATCGTCGGTCTGCTGAAAACCGGTTCCGCCTTTTACGCGCCGGCTTCCGCCGCCATTCAAATGGCGGAAAGCTATCTTGGCGATCAAAAACGGGTACTGCCCTGCGCCGCCAACCTGACCGGCCAATATGGCGTCAAGGACATGTATGTCGGCGTTCCCGTGGTAATCGGCGCCAAGGGTGTGGAGCGTGTCGTCGAAATTGCCATGAACAAGTCCGAGAAGAAGGAATTCGACAATTCCGTGAAATCGGTCAAGGATCTGGTGGCCGCCTGCAAGAAACTCGACCCCTCGCTCGGCAAGAAAGCGCGGCGTGCCGCGCCGAAGAAGAAGGCCGCCAAGAAGAAAGCCTAGGCACGGCTCCAATATTCGGTCATTGAGGCAAAGCAACGGGAACCGCGATGAATATTCATGAACATCAGGCCAAGGACGTCCTAAGGGGCTATGGGGTCAGCGTACCGGATGGCGGCGTGGCCTATAGCGTGGACGAAGCGGTCAAGGTGGCGGAGAAGCTGCCCGGACCGGTCTGGGTCGTCAAGGCACAGATCCACGCTGGCGGGCGGGGCAAGGGCGGCGGCGTCAAGATTGCCAAGTCAATCGAGGAAGTGCGCAGCCTGGCCGGCGAAATCCTGGGCATGACCCTGGTAACGCATCAAACCGGACCCGGCGGCAAGGAGGTTAAGCGGCTGTATATCGAAGACGGCTGCGACATCGCGCAAGAACTATATCTGAGTGCCGTTATGGACCGCGGCACCTCGCGCATCGCCATCATGGCCTCGACCGAGGGCGGCATGGATATCGAGGCGGTGGCAGCCGATACGCCGGAAAAAATCCAGACCCTGGTGATCGATCCCATTACGGGCCTGCAGGGCCATCACGCCCGCCGGCTGGCCTTTGGCCTGGGCCTGGAGGGCAAGCAGGTCAGCTCCGCCGTCAAGTTAATCACGGCGCTGTACAAAGCGTTCGTCGATACCGATGCCTCCCTGGTGGAGATCAATCCGTTGGTGGTTACCGGTGCCGGCGAGGTCATGGCCCTGGACGCCAAGATGAACTTCGATGACAACGCCCTCTATCGCCATCCCAACATCGAAGAGTTGCGGGATGCCGATGAAGAGGACCCGGCGGAGTTGGAAGCCGCCAAGGCGGATTTGAACTATATCAAGCTGGACGGCGAAATCGGCTGCATGGTCAACGGCGCCGGCCTAGCCATGGCGACCATGGATATCATCAAGTTGCATGGCGGTGAGCCGGCGAACTTCCTGGACGTGGGCGGCGGCGCCACCAAGGAGCGGGTCACCCAGGCTTTCAAGATCATCCTGTCCGACAGCAACGTCCAGGGCATTCTGGTCAACATATTCGGCGGCATCATGCGCTGCGATATCATCGCCGAAGGGGTGGTCGCCGCAGCCCGGGAAATCCAGTTGGACAAACCACTGGTGGTGCGCCTGGAAGGCACCAACGTGGAAAAGGGCAAGGAGATCATGGCCAACTCCGGCCTGACGATCATCTCGGCCGATGATTTGGGGGATGCCGCCGCCAAGGTGGTCGCAGCCGTGAAGGAGGCTGCGTAATGGCAGTGCTGGTTGACAAGAACACCAAGGTGATCTGCCAGGGTTTCACCGGCAATCAAGGCACCTTTCATTCCGAACAGGCCATAGCCTACGGCACCCAGATGGTTGGCGGCGTCTCGCCTGGCAAGGGCGGGGACAGGCACCTTGGCCTGCCGGTGTTCGATACGGTAGCGGACGCGGTGGCAGCCACGGGCGCCAATGCTTCCGTAATTTACGTACCGCCACCGTTCGCCGCCGACGCCATATTGGAGGCCATCGATTGCGAGATCGAACTGGCGATCTGCATCACCGAAGGTATCCCCGTCCTGGACATGGTGGCGGTAAAACGGGCCTTGCAGGCCTCGGACAAAACGCGCCTGGTCGGGCCGAACTGTCCGGGCGTGATCACGCCGGATGAGTGCAAGATCGGCATCATGCCGGGCCATATCCACACCCGCGGCAAGATCGGCGTGGTCTCCCGCTCCGGCACCCTGACGTATGAGGCCGTGGGCCAGACCACCGCCGCCGGGCTGGGGCAAAGCACCTGTATCGGCATCGGCGGCGATCCTATCAACGGCACCAACTTCATCGATTGCCTGGAGATGTTCCTCGGCGATGACGAGACCGAGGGCATTGTGATGATTGGCGAGATCGGTGGCACGGCCGAGGAAGAAGCGGCTGATTTCATTAAACAATCCAAGGTTAAGAAGCCGATGGTTGGGTTTATCGCCGGTGTCACCGCACCACCCGGCAGGCGCATGGGCCATGCGGGCGCGATCATTTCGGGCGGCAAGGGCACAGCCGGCGACAAGATGGAAGCCATGCGAAGCGCCGGTATCGAGGTGGCGGATTCACCGGCCGAGCTGGGCAGCACCATGTTAGCAGTAATGAAGGGTTAACCATCTGCGCGCAGTATGCGCGCGGCAATTGCTCGTATTGGAGGCGGTGGCAGAATGCCGCCGGTTGAAAGATGTCTATAGTGGACCCTGACGGAACGGACCTTGAAGGTTCGTCGTTCCTGTTTGGCGCCAATAGCGCATTCATCGAACAACTCTACCAGCGCTACCTGACGTCTCCCAGTTCGGTTGATGCCTCCTGGCAGCAATTCTTCGCCGAATTGGGCGACGAGGCGGAAGCCGTGGTGGCCGAGGTTCGCGGCGCCCCCTGGGCCCCGCGCGGCAGCCTGGAAACCCAGGCTGATCCCTATACCGCCAACGATGAGGGCCGCAATATCCTGGAAAGGGCCCGCCGCGCGCCAGGCGCGCTGGGCGCCGTTTCGGCGGCGCAGGTGCGGCAGGCCACGCTGGATAGTCTGCGGGCTTTGATGCTGATCCGGAATTATCGCGTGCGCGGCCACCTGCATGCCAAGCTGGACCCCCTGGGCCTGCAAAAAACCGTCTCCCATTCCGAACTGGATCCGCGCAGCTTCGGCTTCACCGAGGCCGATTTGGACCGGCCGATCTATATCAACTACGTGCTGGGCCTGGAAAACGCCACTTTGCGGGAAATTCTGGATATCTTGAACCGCACGTATTGCGGCAGCATCGGTGTGGAATTCATGCACATCATGGGACCGGACGAGAAAGCCTGGATTCAGGAGCGGATCGAGGGCCGGGGCAAGGAAATCAGCCTTACCGATCATGAAAAACGGCAGATCCTGCGGGAGTTGGTCGAGGCGGAAGGGTTTGAA
The DNA here is from genome assembly GCA_030747035.1 of Alphaproteobacteria bacterium. Lineage (GTDB taxonomy): Bacteria > Pseudomonadota > Alphaproteobacteria. The sequence goes on from JASLLM010000054.1 coordinate 19,038, forward strand.
AGCTTCCTACAGGTCAAGCATACGGGCACCAAGCGCTTTGGCCTGGACGGCGGCGAAAGCCTGATGCCGCTGCTGCATTCCGTCTTAATCCGCGCGGCACAATTGGGGGTGCGGGAAATATCCCTGGGCATGCCGCACCGTGGCCGCCTGAACGTGCTGTCGAACCTGATGCGCAAACCGTTCACGGCGATTTTTTCGGAATTTCAAGGCACCTCGGCCCATCCCCAGGACGTGCAGGGCTCGGGCGATGTGAAATATCACCTCGGCACCTCCGCCGACCGGGAACTGGGCGGCCATATGGTGCATCTGTCCCTGGCCGCCAACCCCTCGCACCTGGAAGCCGCCAATCCGGTTGTGCTCGGCAAGGCCAGGGCGAAACAGGACCAGCAAAACGACGAAGACCGGGGCCGGGTCATGGCCCTGCTGATGCATGGCGACGCGGCCTTTGCCGGCCAGGGTCTGGTGGGTGAATGCTTCGCCCTGTCGGATCTGGACGGCTACACCGTCGGCGGCACCATCCATATCATCGTCAACAATCAGATTGGCTTTACCACCAATCCCCACCTCTCCCGTTCCTCGCCCTATCCTTCCGACGTGGGCAAGATGGTGCAGACGCCGATTTTTCACGTCAACGGCGATGATCCCGAAGCGGTCTGCTACATCGGCAAGGTGGCGGCGGAATTCCGCCAACAGTTCAAGAAAGATGTCATCATCGATATGTACTGTTATCGCCGCCATGGCCATAACGAAGGTGACGAACCCAATTTCACCCAGCCCCTGATGTACAAGGCCATCGGCCAGCATCCCACATCGCGGCAGATCTATGCCGAGAAACTGGTCGCCGACGGCACAGTCAGCCAGGAAGAGGCCGACAACGCCGTGACCGACTTCCAGGCCCGCATGGAACAGGATTTCGAGGCGGCCTCGGGCTACAAACCGAACAAGGCGGATTGGCTGGAAGGCCGCTGGCAGGGCCTGGAGACCGCCCGCGGCGAGGCCCGGCGGGGCGATACCTCGGTCAAGCTGAAAACCCTGCGCCAAATTGGCAAGGTACTGACGGAAGCGCCCGAGGGTTTTAACCTGCACCGCACCGTCGGCCGTCAACTGGCCGCCAAGCGCGCCATTATCAAGAGCGGCAAAGGCATCGATTGGGCGACGGCGGAGGCCATGGCCTTCGGCTCGTTGCTGATGGAAGGTTTCCCGGTCCGGCTGTCGGGCCAGGACAGCGCGCGGGGCACCTTTTCCCAACGCCATTCCCAGTTTATCGATCAGGTCGACGAGCATCTCTACACGCCATTGAATTTTCTCGCCCGCAAGCAGGCTGAATACGATGTCGTCAATTCGGCCCTGTCGGAGGCGGCGGTGTTGGGCTTTGAATACGGCTACTCCCTGGCCGAACCCCGTGGTCTGATCATGTGGGAAGCGCAATTCGGCGATTTCGCCAATGGCGCCCAGGTGATCATCGATCAATTCATCTCGTCGGGTGAAAGCAAATGGCTGCGCATGAGCGGCCTGGTCATGCTGTTGCCCCACGGTTTCGAGGGCCAGGGACCGGAACATTCCTCGGCCCGGCTTGAACGCTATCTGCAGCTTTGCGCCGAGGACAATATGCAGGTGGCGAACTGCAGCACGCCAGCCAACTATTTCCACATCCTGCGCCGGCAGATGCACCGCAAATTCCGCAAGCCGCTGATCCTGATGACACCGAAGTCACTGTTGCGCCATAAACGCTGCGTCTCCACCCTGGCCGACATGGGGCCGGGCTCCACCTTCCACCGGGTGCTGTGGGATGATGCGGAAGGTGATGCATCGGTGCTGGCCACGGACGACAAGATCCGCCGCGTCGTGCTCTGCAGCGGCAAGGTCTACTACGACCTGCTGGAGGCCCGTGAGGCGGCGAAGAAAAAGAACGTCTATCTTATGCGCGCCGAACAGCTCTATCCCTTCCCGGAAAAGGCCTTGAGCGACGAACTTGCGCGCTTTCCCAAGGCCGAGGTGATTTGGTGCCAGGAAGAGCCGCAGAACATGGGCGCCTGGTGGTTCATGGCCCCCCGTTTGGAACAGGTGCTGGAAAAAATCGGCCACAAGACAAAGCGGCCAAAGTACGTCGGGCGGCCTGAAAGCGCCGCCACCGCGGCCGGCAGCACGGCGAACCATTTGAAAGAACAGAATGCCTTAGTGAGCAAGGCGCTTGGCAAATAGGCGCAATCGATATTGAGCGCATGAAACGAGACGAGGGTTCTTAGATGATCGATATCGTGGTTCCCACATTGGGCGAATCCATGACCGAGGCGACCGTGGCCCGATGGCTGAAGGCCGTGGGCGAGGCGATCGCCCAGGACGAGCCGCTGGTGGAATTGGAAACCGACAAGGTCGCGGTGGAAGTCCCAGCTCCGTCGGCCGGTGTGTTGAGCGAAATCGCCGCGCCCGAGGAAACCACGGTCGCCATGGGCGGCCTGTTGGGCCGGATAGATGAAACCCAGACTGCGGCGGCCGCGCCGGCGGCACCTGCCATGGCCGAGGCCGCGGCCCCTGCCCCAGTGGTGGCCGCTGCGGCGCCAGCCCCCGCCTCTAATCCGGCACCTGCGCCCGCACCTGCCGCCGCACCGGCGCCCGCGGCGGCTTCCGCGCCGCTATCACCTGCCGTGCGCCGCCTGGTGCAGGAACATGGCCTAAATCCCAGCGCCATTCCAGCCAGCGGCAAGGATGGCCGCCTGTTGAAGGATGATGTGTTGAATTACGTCAAGGCTGGCGGCGCGCCCGCCCCGGCAGCAGCAGTTCCGGCCGCCCCTGCTCCGGCGGCACCGGCGGCTCCGGCGCAACAGGTTGTTCCGCCCGCCAATGTTGCCGCCGCGCCGGCGGGTAACCAGGATGTCGGCCTGCGGCCCAACGCCGGTTTGGAAGAAATCGTGCGCATGACGCGCCTGCGTAAAACCATTGCCCGGCGCCTGAAAGATGCCCAGAACACCGCCGCCATGTTGAGTACCTTTAACGAGGTGGATATGAGCGCGGTGATGGCGGCACGCAGCAAATACCGCGATGTCTTCGAAAAACGCCACGGCCACCGCCTGGGCTTCATGTCCTTCTTCGTGCGCGCCTGCACCCAGGCCCTGGCCGAGGTACCGGCGGTCAATGCCGAGATCGACGGCGATAATCTGATCTACAAGAATTATTACAACGTCGGCGTCGCCGTGGGCACGCCCCAGGGTTTGGTGGTGCCGGTTTTGCGCGATGCCGACAGCATGTCCTTCGCCGATATCGAGGGCACCATCGTTGATTTCGGCCGCCGTGCCCGGGACGGCAAACTTGGCATCGACGAAATGCAGGGCGGCACCTTCACCATTTCCAACGGCGGCGTCTATGGCTCGTTGCTCTCCATGCCGATCCTGAACCCGCCGCAATCAGCCATTCTGGGCATGCACAAGATCCAGGACCGGGCCATGGTGATCAATGGC
>JASLLM010000055.1 GCA_030747035.1 Alphaproteobacteria bacterium
CCAGGTCATTGACGGGCCCGCAGGGCACGGCACCGGCGAAATGTTCAATCCAGTGCGCCGTCGTCTGCTTGATCAGCTGGGCATCGAGCATCAATGTCAGCTCGTCCCGGTGTTCGTGCCGCCCTTCGTAGTCGAGAAACCGTGGGTCGGTCTTCCATGCCGGCTGTTCGACCTTGTCGCAGAGGTTCTCCCAAAAGCGCTGGTGCTGCGCCATGATGAAGATCCAGCCGTCCTGGGTGCGGTACAGTTGCGACGGCACGATGAAGGGATGGCCTGATCGCGGCACCCGAGAGGAGGCATCGCCCTCGTTCAGGTACCACACGCCGGGATAGCTCAACTGATGCATGGCCACGTCATACAGCGAGACCTCGAGATCCCGGCCCTGGCCGCTGTCTCTGGCCTCGGTAATCCCGGCCAACAGGGCGAAGCTAGCGGTAATACCGGTCATGTAATCGACGATGGACAGACCCATGCGGGCGGGCGGTCCGTCCGGCTCCCCGCTCATGTACATAAAGCCGGCTTCCGCCTGCATCAGGAAATCATAGCCGGGCCAGCCGGCGCGCTCGCCATCGTTGCCATAGGCCGAGATATGGGCGCAGACTAGGCCTGGATTATGCGGCGATAGGTCCTCATGGCGCAGACCCAGCTTGGCGGGCTGATCGCCACGCAGGTTATTGACCAGGCCATGGGAACTCGCGGCCAATCGGTGCAGCACCGCCTGGCCGTCGGGATGCTTCAGATCCAGGCTCAAGGAACGTTTATTACGGTTGAAGGCCTGAAAGAACTGGCTGTCGCCCTCGCCCAGATAGTGCGGGCCAACGCCACGGGACATATCGCCGCCCATCTCGCGGTTTTCAATCTTGATCAGATCGGCGCCCAAGTCGGCCAGAAAACCGGTACCATAAGGGCCGGCGCCGTAATGTTCGACCGCGATAATGCGCAGGCCGGCCAGCGGTAAACTCACACCGGGTTCCTTTCGACCAGTTGCCTCGCGATGATGATGCGCTGCATCTCGTTGGTGCCCTCGCCGATACACATCAATGGCGCGTCCCGGTAATAGCGTTCCACATGAAACTCCTTGGAATAGCCATAGGCGCCGTGGATGCGCATGCATTCGGTGGCGTTCTCCAGCGCCGATTCCGAGGCAAACAGCTTGGCCATGCCGGCCTCCATATCGCAACGCTCCCCCTTGTCATAGGCGGTGGCGGCGCTTTCCACCAGCAGGCGGGCGGCCTCGCAGCGCGTGGCCATATCGCCCAGCTTGGTCTGAATGGCCTGATGCTGACAAATGGGTTTGCCCATGGTCTCGCGGATCTGGGAATAGGCGGTAGCGTCCTTCAGGGCCGCATTGGCGATGCCGACGCCGCGGGCCGCCACATTGATGCGCCCCAATTCCAAGCCGCCCACGGCATGGCGGAAGCCGGAGCCTTCCTCGCCGCCGATCAGCCGGTCGGCGGGGATGCGGTAGTCATCGAACACCAGCTCGGCTGAATCGATACCCTTGTAACCCAGCTTCTCCAACTTGCGGCTAACCGTGAAACCGGGGCCCTTTTCGGCGATAAACAACGACGTGCCCTTGTGCCGTGGTTCCGCGTCCGGATCGGTCTTGACCAACAGGGCGACGCAGCCGCCCTCGATACCGTTGGAGATCCAGATCTTGGTGCCGTTGATCACATAGTCATCACCGTCGCGGACGGCGCGGGTCCGGATGGCCTGCAGATCGGTGCCGCAGTTTGGCTCGGTCAGGGCCAAGGCGCCGCGCAATTCGCCGGTGGCGAAGCGGGGCAGGAAGGCGCGTTTCTGCTCTTCCGTGCCGAAACGTTCCACCGCCGCCGACATGATCAGGTGCGAGTTGAAAATGCCGCTGAGGGACATCCAGACTTCGGAAACGGCGGTAACGATCTTGGCATAGGTGCCGGCGGGCAGGCCCAGGCCGCCGTATTCCTGCCCGATGGTGGCGCCAAACAGGCCCAGTTCCTTCATCTGCTCGACCATCTCATGGGGATAGATATCGCCATGCTCCAGTTCCAGCACCTTGTCGCGCACGTCCCGGTCCAGCCATTTTTGCACCGAATCCAGTAACTGCCGTTCGTCTTCCCGCGTGATGCTTTCGCCCACGCGGCTTGTCAGGATCTCGCTCATGATGGGGATCTCTTTCTCACTATTGCTTCGCGGCCAGAATCTTGTCGTCCACGCCGTGCCCGCGCTTTGGCACCAGGACGGTTCGCTTGAAGCTCATCACAAGGGTGCCGTCGCCTTTGTGGGCCCGCGTGGTGACATCAACAATGCCCTGGGTGGGACGGGATTTGGACTCCTTTTTGCCCAGGACTTCGGACTCCGCATACAGGGTATCGCCGTTGAAGACCGGGGCCGGCATGACGATATCGGTCCAGCCCAGATTGGCGATGGCTTTCTGGGAGACATCCGAGACGCTCATCCCCGCGACAATGGCAACGGTCAGGGCGGAATTGACGATGGGCTTGCCGAATTCGGAATGCTTAGCGTATTCGGCGTCGAAATGCAGGGGGTGCTGGTTCATGGTCAACAAGGTGAACCAGGTATTATCCGCCTCGGTAATGGTCCGGCCGGGACGGTGTTCATAGATATCGCCGACGGTGAAATCTTCGTAATAGCGGCCAAATGTCTCCTGATATCGGTTTTCACCGGTTTTGATCACGCCGTCCTTCATCTCACACTCTCCTCATTCACGCTGTTTCTCCGCAAGCCGCTGCAATTCATCGATCTCGCGATCCGATAACGGAATGCCGAATTCCCGGCCCACCTTGGCATAATGTGCGGCCTTTTGAATATCCTTCAGGCCCAGGTACGACCGAACCAACCCGTAATAGGCGGGCGGGATCTTTTCGTCCATGGCCAGGGCCGCGTTGAATTTTGCTATCGCGTCTTTATATCGGCCGCCACCTTCCAGAATGCGGCCACAGTCCGTCAATAGCTCCGGATTGTTCGGCAGTAATTTTCGCGCCCGCTCGAACATCTCGACCGAGCCGGTCAAATTCCGGTCCCTGACCTGCAGGACAACCGCATAGCCCCAATAGACCCGGCCATTGTCAGGATTGAATAGCCAGCCTTGATTGAAGCGGCGCATGGCCTTGGCCGGATCGTTTCGGCTCAGAGCCCGCCAGCCTATATCCACCGCCTTGTTCGACATAAGCGGCCACGTGGGCTTGGCGAATTTCGCGAGAAAAGCGTCATTCACGCGCTGTTCTTCGGGTGGCAGTTTTTCGTTGCCGTACATTGGTTGCTCGTTGCGGGGCAAATCCGAAGCGGCGGCATAACCCGGCAATACCGCCAGGAGGCAAAACAAAAGCAGATAAATTCTTCTCATAATAGATCCTTTCCCGCCCATTTATGGACGGGCCAGGGCGCATTCTCCCGGCCCAACGAGTCAGCGTCAATGCGCCCCTATGCCCCACGCCATTTCATCCGCTATAAAGGGCGCAAATGTAGCAAGAATTGGGAGCCGGCATCGGCCGGGCGTATCATGGACCTTTCCTTTACAGACGAACAGATTGCGGTGCGCGACACCATCGCCAAGCTGTGTGAGAAATATGACGACGCCTATTGGTTGGCCCGGGACGCGGACGGCGTCTTTCCGGAGGAATTCGTCAAGGATCTGGCGACGGGCGGTTGGCTGGGCATCGCCATGCCGGAGGAATATGGCGGCTCCGGCCTGGGCGTGATCGAGGCTTCGCTGATGATGCAGACCATCGCCCAATCGGGTGCCGGTTTCTCGGGCTGTTCGGCGGTGCATATCAACATTTTCGGCCCCAACCCCATCGTCGTGCACGGCACCGATGAACAAAAAGACCGCCTGCTGCCGCCCCTGATCGCGGGCAAGGACCGCACCTGTTTTGGTGTCACCGAGCCCAATGCCGGTCTGGATACCACCCGGATCGAGACCAAGGCGGTCTGGGATGGCGAGAAATATATCGTCAACGGCCGCAAGATGTGGACCTCCACGGCGCAGACCGCCAACAAGATACTTCTGTTGGCGCGGACGGCGGCGCGGGAGGACGGCGCCAAGCCCATGGACGGCATAACGATGTTCTATACCGATTTCGACCGGGATTACTGCGAGGCCCAGGTGATCGAGAAAATGGGCCGGAAAGCGGTCGATTCCAATGCCACCTTCTATGACAACCTGCCGGTGCCCGAAAGCGACCGCATCGGTGAGGAAGGCAAGGGTTTCTACTATCTGATCGATGGCATCAATCCCGAACGCATCCTGGTGGCGGCGGAAGCCGTCGGCCTGGGCCGGGCCGCCCTGCGCAAGGCGGTGGACTACGCCAACGAACGCGTCGTTTTCAACCGGCCCATCGGCCAGAACCAGGCCATCCAGCATCCTTTGGCGGCGGCCTGGGCCCACTTGGAAGCCGCCGATGCCATGGTTTGGAAGGCCGCCACGCTGTATGACGCGGGCGAGCCTTGCGGCGCCGAAGCCAATGCCGCGAAATACCTGGCGGCGGAAGCCTGCTTCACGGCCTGCGAGACGGCGGTGATGACCCATGGCGGCATGGGCTATGCCAAGGAATTCCATGTGGAACGCTATATGCGGGAGGCCTTCATCGCCCGCATCGCCCCGGTCAGCCGCGAGATGATCTTGAATTTCATCGGCCAGCACGTCCTCGACATGCCCCGGTCGTACTGAACCTATCGTTATGTCGTCGGGCCGGCCGCTCCCCCGTTCCGTCCAGGCAATCATTTTGGCCCGTGGACGGCCCGGGTGATGAAAGTCACGATCTGCGCCGTCGGCCGCGCCAAAGGCAGTCCGGCGGCTGAAATCTGTCAAATCTATCTGAAACGGCTGCCCTGGAAGGTGGAAATCCGCGAGGTCGAGGTGCGCAAGAATCTTGCCGGCGAAGAGCTTACCCTGGCCGAGGCTGAGTTGTTGCGCGCCGCCGTACCCGACCGGGCCATCCTGGTCGCCATGGATGGCAAGGGTAAAACGTTCTCCAGCGAGGCCTTTGCCCAGCGCCTGGGGCGCTGGCGGGATGACGGTATCGCGGACCTGGCCTTTGTCATTGGCGGTGCCGACGGCTTGCACCCGGAGCTGCGCCGCCAGGCTGATTTGGTGCTGTCGCTGGGCGCCATGACCTGGCCCCATTTGCTGGCTCGCGCGATGTTGATGGAGCAATTATACCGTGCTCAGACCATACTGTCCGGGCATCCCTATCACCGGGCTTGAGGTTAGCGGTTGCAATCGGTGGAAGCTGCGCCATATTGGTGTCGAATCAGTGGCTAGCTACTAGATTTTGAGGTTTAACGTGAAGAACCAATGTCGACCCGTCGTGCTTTGCATCCTGGATGGCTGGGGCCATCGGGAGGCCGCGGCTGACAATGGCATCTCCGTTGCCAAAACCCCCAACTATGACCGGCTGCTGGCCGAGGCGCCCAATGCTTTGTTACAGACTTCCGGTCTGGCGGTGGGTTTGCCGGACGGGCAGATGGGCAACTCCGAAGTGGGGCATCAGAATATTGGCGCCGGACGCGTGGTGCTGCAGAATTTGCCGCGCATTGATGCGGCGGTGGCGGACGGCAGCATGGCGCAAAATCCCCGCCTGGCCGGGTTCATCGCCAATTTGCGGGCCAGCGGCGGCGCCTGTCATCTGATGGGCCTGTTGTCCCCGGGCGGCGTGCATTCCCATCAGGATCATATGCTGGCCCTGGCGGGCCTCATTGCCGATGCGGGAATCACGGTCTGGCTGCATTGCTTCATGGATGGCCGGGATACCCCGCCCACCAGCGGCGCCGGCTACATGGACCAGGTTGGTTCGGCCATTGCCGAACAGGATAAGATTGGCATCGCCACCGTCTGCGGCCGCTACTACGCCATGGACCGGGACAGCCGCTGGGACCGGGTGGTGCGGGCCTACGATTTGTTGGTCGACGGCAAGGGCGGCGGCGCCGCGGATGCGGTCACGGCCTTGCGGGCCTCGTATGCGGAAGGGATAAACGACGAGTTTGTTATCCCCACGGTGATTGACGGCTACGGCGGCATGGCCGACGGCGACGGTCTGTTGATGGCCAATTTCCGCGCCGATAGGGCGCGGGAAATTCTAACCGCCCTGACCGATCCCGATTTCGATGGTTTCACCCGCGGCCGCCTGCCCGCATTTGCCGATCAACTGGGCATGGTCAGCTATTCCGCCGCCCTGGACGCCCGGATCAACGCCCTGTTTCCCGTCATTCATCTGCAGCAGACCTTGGGCGAGGTGGTGGCACGGGCGGGCCTGCGCCAGTTGCGCATTGCCGAGACCGAGAAATATGCCCACGTGACGTTCTTTCTGAATGGCGGCGACGAGGCGGTGTTCGAGGGTGAGGACCGCATACTGATACCATCGCCAAAAGTCGCTACCTATGACCTGGCTCCGGAAATGTCCGCCGGCGAAGTCACGGAGAAGCTGGTGGCGGCGATCGGCGCGGCAAAATACGACCTGATCGTGGTGAATTACGCCAATCCCGACATGGTCGGCCATACGGGCGAACTGGATGCGGCGGTACTGGCGGTGGAGATGATCGACCGTTGCCTGGGCCGCTTATGCACCACCTTGCAGGAGGCCGGCGGCTGCATGTTGATCACCGCCGATCACGGCAATATCGAGATGATGCGCGACCCTGGGAACCATGGCGCCCACACCGCCCATACCACGGGGCCGGTGCCGGCCATTCTGGTCAACGCCCCCGGCGTGCCCGTTCAGTTGCGCGACGGCAGCCTGGCGGACCTGGCGCCGACCTTGTTGGCCCTCATGGGATTGGCGGCCCCGGAGCAGATGACGGGCCGTTCGCTATTGATAACGCCGGCGCAATTGGCGCCCGAGCTGGCCGTGCAAAATGCCTAGGGCGCTGCATATCGCCGGTGTTTTGCTTCTTGCCGCCCAATTCTGGTGGGGGCTGGGGCCGACGGCGGCGAACGCCGACCGGCGCCAGGATGTTCAGCGCGACATTGAAACCACACGGAAATCCATTGCCGACGGTCAATACCGCCAGCGCGCCCTAGGCAATCAGGCCCGCGCCATTCGCGATCAGGTCGATGGCCTGCGCATTCGCGCCGCGGTGACCGCCCATCAGGCACAGCAGCAGGAAACCGCCTTGAACGGTATAGAGGGACGATTGGTGCTGCTGCGCCGCCAGGACGCCGATCATCGCCGCCGTCTGGGCCAGATGCGCCACGGCATGGCCCGCTCGATCACCGCCCTGGCCCGTCTGGAACGCCAGCCCGCCGCCGCGCTCATGGCCTCTCCGGGGACCATGCTGGATGCGGCGCGCGGCGGTCGTCTGCTGGCCGCCGCCGTGCCGGCGCTGCACCGGGATGCCGCGGCGGTCGGCGCATTGCTTTTGGCGGCCGGCAAGGCGCGCCATCAATTGGGCCAGGAACAACAACGCCGCTTGGCGGCCGTGGCGACCTTGAACGGGCGCCGTCAGGAACTGCAAGCCCTGTTGCGGGAACGGGCCGCGTTTGAAAAACAATTGCAGCAGGCGGGCAAGGCCGAGGGCAAACGCCTGGCAATGCTGGCAAGCCGGGCGCGGGATCTGCAGGGGCTGATGCGGCGCCTGGATTTGGCGGCCCAGCGGCGCGAGGATCGGCAAGACCGCCAGGACCGGAACCTGGCGGAAGATGCGGCAGGGCGGGACAACACGCCGCAAGAGACCCCGGCCGAACAGCGGGACCGCCACCATCGCCAACGTCTGGCCGCCGGTATCGCCCGCGCCCTGGCGAGCGGACAGCGCGGTCGCGGCAACGGCGATAAGACGGGGTCCAGCCCCGACGGCAGCGCCCAGCGCCCAGCGCCGCCAACCGCCCCGTCAACCGCGCCGGCGGAAAAGCGCCTGGCGATGGCGCCCGGGCCATTGCCGTTTTCCAAGATTCGCGGCCGCCTGCGGCTGCCGGCAAAGGGCGAGCGGGTGGGGCGCTATGGCGAAAGCACTGGATTTGGACCTCGGGCCCAGGGTATCACACTGCAAACACGGGAGGGCGCGCAGGTTGTCGCGCCCTATGACGGCCGGGTCGTATTCGCGGGTACGTTTCGCGACTACGGCCTGATCTTGATCATCTCTCATGGCGAGGGATACCATACCTTGTTGGCGGGGCTGTCACAGCTTCAGGCGGTGGTCGGTCAGTCGCTGTTGACCGGCGAACCGGTGGGACACATGGGCGGGGACGGCAAGCAGTCTCTGTATATAGAATTGCGGCGCAAGGGGACGGCAATCAACCCGAACCCCTGGTGGTCGAGCAGCCACGAAAGGGCGAGTGGATGATGAAGTATTTGACCGGCGGCCGGGGCCCCATGCCGTTTGGCGTGGTATTTGCTCTTGCCGTCTTGGCGGCACTGCTGCTTCAGCCCGGCCCGGCGCGGGCGGCGGACGACGGTATCTATCGGCAGTTGAACCTGTTTGGCGATGTCTTGGAACGGATCCGTGCCGATTATGTCGAAGAGGTGGATGACCCCGAACTGATCGAAGCGGCCATCACCGGCATGCTGCGGTCCCTCGACCCGCATTCATCGTACATGCCGCCCAAGGCGTACCGCGACATGCGGGAGCAGATCAAAGGCGAGTTTGGCGGCCTGGGCATAGAAGTGACCATGGAAAACGGCCTGGTCAAGGTGGTCTCGCCCATTGATGGCACGCCGGCCGCGCGGGCTGGGATGAAGGCCGGGGATTTTATCACCCAGCTTGATGGCACACCGGTAATGGGCATGACCCTGGCCGAGGCGGTAAAAAAAATGCGCGGTCCGGTCAATTCCGAGATCCGCCTGATGGTGGCACGACCCGGTGTGGAAAAACCGTTCGAAGTGAAGATCATCCGCGATGTGATCCGGGTGCAATCGGTCCGCTCCCGCCTGGAAGGCAACATGGTCTATGTCCGCATCACCTCCTTCACGGAACAGACCAACAGCGGCCTGGAATCGGCCATGGCCAAGCGCAAGGCTGAATTAGGGAACAATTTCAAGGGCGTGGTGTTGGACTTGCGGAACAATCCGGGCGGCGCACTGGATCAGGCCATCGCCGTGTCGGACGCATTCCTGGACAAGGGAGAGATCGTTTCCACCCGCGGCCGCCGGCCCGAGGAAACCCATCGATACAATGCCAAGGCGGGTGATCTGGCCCAGGGCCTGCCGGTGGCGGTGCTGATTAATGGCGGTTCGGCTTCCGCCTCGGAAATCGTCGCCGGCGCGCTGCAGGACCATCAACGCGCCCTGGTGATCGGAACCAAGTCGTTCGGCAAGGGCTCGGTGCAAAGCATCATCCCCCTGCAGGGCCATGGCGCAATTCGATTGACCACGGCGCGCTACTACACACCGTCTGGCACCTCGATACAGGCAAAGGGCATCGAGCCTGACATAATTGTCGAGCAGGTGCGGGTGGAACGGCCAAACAATAACCGCAGGCACAGTGAAGCCGATCTGCCAAAGCATCTGAAGGCGGAAAAGAGGAAAGCCACTTCGCAAAAGCCAAAGAACAACGGCAATGGTGACGGCAATGGCGAAGCTGCCGACAGGCCACGTGATTTTCAGTTGAGCTATGCCTTGGACCTTTTGCGCGGCATGGCCCTATTGCAACGGCGCAATGGCGAGTAGGTTTCTGAACCGGGGTTGAGCGATCGTGGCCAGAACACCGCGAGGCAAGAGACAGTCCAGCAGACGCGCTAGCGAGCGAGCTAGCAAACGGAATGCTGATGCTGGTGCCGGGGCCAAACGGCGGCGGCCCAGCCCACTGGCGGTGGCTGTATTGATCCTTTTTGCCGGCGCGGCCGGCTTGGCGGCGTGGCTGACACTTAGCTACGACCCAACAGCGGACAAGGCCGGACCCGACGACAAGGCCGGCACAATGTCCGCGGTAATGAGCATTGACCTCTCGAAGGACGGCAGCGGACGCCAGGCGCCGCCCGATCGAACGGAGAAGAGCGAGCCGGGGCAGGGCGACAAGAAATCCACCGACGCGAAACAAGACGAAGCCAAGAAGGCCGAACCGCGGCATCAGGAAAAAGCACCCGAACCGGCCAAGCCAGAGTCCAAGACCCCTCCGGATAGCGATGCGCAGGCACCCAAGCCGGAACCGGCCCCGGATCAAGCCGCGGCCAAACTCACACCCGGCCCGCAACCCGCGCCCCAGGCCAGTCCGGACCAGGCTGACAAGGTAGACGGACAGGCCGGGGTGAAACCGTCGCTGGTCCCCAGTCCCGCGCCGGCACCCACACGGCCCGCGGGCGGCGGCAAATTTACCGCCGGCGGCGGCCTGCATCCGGCACCGGACCCGGCCCTGATCAAATCGACCAAGAACGGCCCCCTGCCGGTGGTGGCGCCGGATGGACGGACGCCCTTGCAGGTTTACGCCCGCCCATACAAGGCCACTGGCCGGCCGCGCATTGCCGTGGTTGTCGGCAGCCTCGGCCTCAGCCGGGCGACAACGATGACCGCCATTCAACAATTGCCTGGCGGCGTCACCCTGGCATTTGCGCCCTACGGACGCAATTTGCAGGACTATGTGAACCAGGCCCGCGCCGCCGGCCATGAAGTATTGTTGCAGGTCCCCATGGAACCCATGGACTATCCCACCAACGATCCCGGACCGCACACATTGTTGACCAGCCTGACCATTCATCGAAACCTGCAACGGCTTGACTGGCTGCTGGGCCGGTTTTCCGGCTATGTGGGCGTAGTCAATTTCATGGGCGGACGCTTCACCTCCACGGAATCTCATCTGCGGCCCATATTGGAGGCCATGCGCGACCGTGGCCTGATGTTTCTTGATGCCCGGGCCTCGTCCTCCTCGGTCGCCAGCGATGTCGCGGGAAAGATCGGCCTGAACATTGCCGCCAATGACCGCGTGGTTGACGCGATCGCCTCCCGCGCCGCCATTGATGCCCGATTGCTGGAACTGGAACGTCTGGCCGCCGCCTCGGGGGGCGCCATCGGGATCGGCTTCCCCTATCCGGTGACAATCGAACGTCTGGCGCAATGGACCCGCGCCATGGCTGACCGCGGGTTTGATCTGGTTCCCGTATCCGCCGTTACGGATCATCAAGAGGCGAAAAATTGAGACCCTTTTCCGAACGGCCTTACCGGCGCTGCGTGGGTATCATGCTGCTCAACAAGGATAATCTGGTTCTGGTCGCACAGCGCATCGATCAGCAGGCCGAGGCCTGGCAAATGCCCCAGGGCGGCGTGGACGACGGCGAAACCCCGCGCCAGGCGGCCCTGCGGGAACTTGAGGAGGAAATCGGCACCGACAAGGCCGAGTTCATCGCCGAAAGCGAGGATTGGATACCTTACGATTTGCCAGCCGATCTGGCCGACAAGGTCTGGCACGGCCAGTTTCGCGGTCAGACGCAAAAGTGGTTCGCCATGCGCTTTCTGGGCCGGGATGAAGATATCAACCTGGCGACGGCGGAGCCTGAATTCGATGCCTGGAAGTGGACACCGATGGCGGACCTGGCCGACGTGGTGGTGCATTTCAAGCGGGAGAACTACCGCCAGGTCATCGCCGCCTTCTCACATCTGGTATGAGCGCGGCCAACGGCACGGCCGTCGTGATGGTGCCGGGCGCTTTTTGCAGCGCCGCCATTTTCACCGATTTCAGGAGCCATTTTGAAGCCGCCGGCTGGTCCGTGCTGACGCCGGAGCTGCGTTATCACGACCAGGGTCCGGGCAAGGCCGCCGATCCGCGTCTGGCCGAAACCGGCCTGGCCGACTATGTCGCCGATCTAAGCGCCGTTATCGGCGGTCTGTCCCAGCCCCCTGTCGTGCTGGGTCATTCCATGGGCGGATTGATCGCGCAACTGCTGGCGGCTAAGGGCCTGGCGCAAGCCATCATCCTGCTAGCGCCGGCACCGCCCTGGGGCCTGCTGCCGTCGTCGGAGAATGAAATCGCCGCCGCCCTGGGCCTGATGTCCCTGGGCCCGTTTTGGGATCAAAGCCTGAGCGCGGCCTTTGAAATCGCGGCGGACAATTCTCTCAACTGCCTTACCCCCACGCGTCAACGGCAGGTGTTTGCACAATTCGTGCCGGAATCCGGCCGCGCCTTGTTTGAAAGCCTGTTCTGGATGTTCGACCGCGGCCGGGCCTCCCATGTGAACCCGGTGATGGTCGACTGCCCGATCCTGGCCGTCGCCGGCGGCCGGGACAAGGTAATTTCACCCGCCACGGTGCGCAGCGTGGCGGATCGATACCCTGAACAGGCGACCTACCTGGAATTCGAGGAAATGGGCCACATGCTGCTGCTGGAAGACCACTGGCGCGACGTCGCCGCCGCCTGCACCGACTGGCTGGACAGCGCCGGCGATCCCGTGATTTGATGACCTTGTTGGTTCTTAGGTACGACTCCGCAACGGGGAGGCATGCGTAAAGATGGGAATATCCACCATCACACCAAGGCATCAGCGTTGCGGCGCCTGTAATTTATGTGTGCTGGCCTGCTCCTTCCATCACGAGGGGTCTTTCGGGCGGCGCAACGCCAGCATCGATATCATCAAGGACGAACGGGAAGGCGAGGTCGAGATCGTCATCTTTGACGAGGCGCGGGATGGCCGCAAACCGTGCGACGGCTGCGCCAACGAGGAGCGGCCACTGTGTGTCCAATGGTGCCCCGTCGGCGCCCTTGCCATCGGGCGGAGCTGAAACATGACCCAGCCTTTCGCCATCGGCGGCAACATCCTGCGTGTCGACCTCACCAAGCGCGCGGTCACCATGGAGCCCACGGCGGCGCTGAACGCAGGTTTCCCCGCCGGTATGGGGGTTAACAACTGGCTGTTGTTGCAGGAAACGCCGCTGGGCAAAGAACCGCTGGATCCGGACAATCCTCTTATCTTCACCGCCGGTGCCCTGGTCGGCACCATGGCGGCGACCGCCTGCCGCATGACCATCAGTTGCAAGAATGTCATGACGGGTGGCTTCGGCGCGGCCAGCGCGGGCGGCAATTTCGCACCGGAACTGAAATACGCCGGCTTCGACCATATCGTCGTCACGGGACGGGCTACCGAACCGGTATACCTAGATATCGTCGACGGCGAGGTGAGCATCGTCGATGCCGAGGGACTTTGGGGCAAGACGACCTGGGAGACGGAACAGGCCCTGCGGGCGCGGCTCGACCGCCCGACCCTTGAATTGCTCAGCATCGGACCCGCCGGCGAGAATATGGCGGCGGCGGCCTGCATCATCGTCAGCCGCACCCGCTCGGCCTCGCGCTGCGGCGTCGGCGCCGCCATGGGATCGAAGAACCTCAAGGCCATCGCGGTCAGCGGCTCGGGCACGCTGCAGGTGGCTGAACCGCAGGCTTTCATGAGCGAAAGCCTGGCCATGCAGCGCTACCTGATGGGCGTCGATACGACGAAGAATTTGCGCAACTTCGGCACCGGGACCTCGTTCGAAGCCTGGAACAGTTTGGGCTCCATCCCGGTACGGAATTACCAGGCGACCCAGATGGCCCCAGACGAGGCCGACAACATCGCCACGGCGGTGAAGGAGAAAAAGTACATCGACAAGGGATTCGGCTGTTTCGCCTGCCCAATCATGTGTTCGCAATACCAGCGGGTGAAGACAGGGCCCCACGCGGGTACCCGTGGCGAAAAGATCGAAAGCCAGGATTATTGGGATTTTGCCGCCAAACTGGGCATTTCCGATCCGGCCGCCGTATTGGCGCTTAGCGGGCTCTGCACCCAGTTGGGCCTGGACAATACCAACGCGACCAATCCCATCGCCTGGGCCCTGGAATGTTTCCAGCGCGGCCTCCTCACTATCGAAGATACCGGCGGGCTGGAGCTGAATTGGGGCGATGTCGCGGTGGTCAGCGAGCTGTTGAGCAAGATTGCCCGCCGCGAAGGCATCGGAGATTTGCTGGCCGACGGCAGCCTGGCGGGGGCGAAGAAACTCGGCCGGGGATCGGAAGCATTCGCCATGCATATGAAGGGCCAGGATCTGGCGGAGGAAATGCGCGTCTTCAAGGGCTGGGCCCTGGCCATCGCGGTGGCCGAGCGCGGCGGTACCCATACCCAGGGCGGGCCGTTGACCGAACGCATGCCTTTGGAACCCGAGTTATCGCTCGAACGCTTCGGCGTACCCACCGCCTTCGATCCGACCAGTTACGAGCATAAGGCCGAATTGGTGATCTACTACCAGCGCTTCCACAATCTGCTGGAAATCATGGGCATCTGCTTTTACGCCACCTATTGGTGCGGCATGCAAATGATGGGCCCCGACGAGACCGCGCGGCTGTATTCCCTGGCCACGGGCGAGGACAAGAGCGGCGATGAGTTGATGGCGGAAGGCGAAAAAATTCTCTACCTGCAAAAAGCCTTCAAAATGCGCCATACGGATTTCGACCGCGCCGCCGATTATCCGCCCGAACGTTTCATGAGTGAGCCGGCGACGGGGCCGCACGCGGGCGAGCGGCTGGAACGCCCGGACTGGGACCGCCTGCTCGATGAATATTACGGCCAGCGCGGCTGGGACCTCGAAACCGGCAAACCGACGGCGGAGAACTTCCGCGCCGTGGGCCTGCCTGAACTGGCCTAATCTGTCCTGATCGGCGGCGGCGTGAAGGCGGTCACCGGCGGCGGCGTGCCCCGGTAGGCTTCCACCTCAACCAGACAGGAATGGGCCGAGGGACCCTGGGCCAGGGACGAGGTGCCCGCGTCCCGGGTCAGCACATTGGCGTTGCCGTGCTTGTCCAGGCTGCCGATCTGTCCCGGCTCCGCCGGGTCATACCAGGCGCCGGTGGGCAATTGTACGGTGCCCGGACGGACCGCGTCTGAGATCACCGCGCCCGCCAGGCATTGGCCCCGGCTGTTGAACAGGCGCACTACATCGCCATTCTTGATGCCACGCCGCGCCGCGTCGTCGGGATGCAGGGTTGCCGCCTCCCGTCCCGCGACTTTTGACTGCCGCGAGACGATGCCGTTGTCCAATTGGCTGTGCAGCCGGGTGACCGGCTGGTTCGAGACCAGGTGCAGGGGATAGGTCTTGGCCAGTTCGGCCCCCAGCCATTCCTTGGGCGCGAACCACATGGGATGACCGGGGCAATCGTCGTAAGCGAAATCTGCGATTGTATCCGACCAGATCTCCAGCTTGCCGGTGGGTGTGCTCAGGGGCTCGGCCACGGGATCGGCGCGGAAACCGGCCAGGAAGGTGCTGGCTTCTTCGGGCGGTGACAAATCCACCCGCCCGGCCTGCCAGAAATCATCGAAATCGGGCATTTCGTGCCCTCCCTTGGCGGCCCGCTGGCGGGACAGGTCATAGATATGGCGCAACCAATCCATCTCCTCCCGGCCTTCAGTGAAGGCGTCCAGGAAGCCCATTTTCTTGGCCATGCCGCGAAAGATATCATGGTCGTGGCGTGACTGGCCGACCGGCTCCATCACCTTGCGGTTTGCCAACAGTGTCGTGCCGTCACGGAATGAGCCGGCGATGTCGTTGCGTTCCAGCACCGTGGTTGCCGGCAGAACGATATCTGCATGGCGGGCGGTGGCGTTCCACCATGGTTCGTGCACCACCACCGTATCGGGCCGCTGCCAGGCGGTCAGCAGACGGTTCAGATCCTGGTGATGATGGAATGGATTGCCGCCCACCCAATAGACCATGCGGATATCGGGGTAGCTCATGGCCTGGCCGTTGTAGTCGAAACCGCCGCCGGGATTGAGCAGCAGGTCTGAAATACGCGCCACCGGGATGAAGTCCGGGATATTGTTGCGCCCCGTGCTCAGGGTCGCCCAGGGTGCCGCGGGCATATGCCGGCCCACGGGCGCGGCGGCGCCATAGCCCAGGCCGAAACCGCCGCCCGGCAGGCCGATCTGGCCCAGCACGGCGGCCAGGGCGACGACCATCCAATAGGGCTGTTCGCCATGTTCGGTACGCTGCAGGGACCAGGCCACATTGATCAAGGTCCGCTTGGCCGCCATGCGCCTGGCCAGGCCGCGGATCTGTTCCGCCGGCAGATCCACAATGGCGGCAGCCCAATCGGCATCCTTGGCCTGTCCGTCGCTTTCACCCATCAGATAGGGCAGGAAACGTTCGAAGCCGACGCAATATTTCGCCATGAAATCCGGATCATGCAGGTTTTCGCTGATCAGGGTATGGGCCAGGCCCAGCATCAGGGCCACGTCGGTGCTGGGCCGCGGCTGTATCCATTCCGCGTCCAGGAAATCGGCCGCGTCGCTCCGCACGGGGCCGATATTGATGAACTCCACGCCGGCCTTGGCGCAGGCGCGCAGGCCCGCCGCCGCTGAATGCTGGGCCACGCCGCCGGAATCCACCTGGGCATTTTTCAACGGCACGCCGCCGAACGAGACGAACAGCTCCGTATCCGCCGCGACGGCCGGCCAGGAGTGATGGGCCATCTGCAACTTCACCATGTTGCCCGCGATGTGCGGCAGAATAACCTCTGCCGCCGCCAGGCTGTAGGTGTTGACGGAACGGGTGAAGCCGCCCGTCAGATTGAGAAAACGCGACAATTGGGCCTTGGAATTGTGAAAGCGCCCTGCGCTGGCCCAGCCGTAGGAGCCGGCATAGATGGCCCGGTTGCCATGATCCCGCCGGACCCGTTCAATCTCTCCCGTCACCAGCTCGAACGCCTTGTCCCACGAGACCGGCACGAATGGCTCGCTGCCCCGCGTGGCCCCGCCGTCGCCGCAGGGGCCGGGGCCATTATCCAGCCAGCCGGCCCGCACCATGGGCTGTTCGATACGCAGATGGTCATCCACCGCATCGGCCAGGGAGCACCCGATGGCCGATGGATCGGGATCGTCCGGCACCGGGCGCAGGTGCAGGCGGCCTTCGCCGTCACGTTCGGGATGATAGGCGCCCCAATGAGTGGCGGTGTAATGGCTCGACGGGTTGCGTTGTTCGTTCATTGTCAGAGGCGCAGCATCTTGCCGGGGTTCATGATGTTGTCGGGATCCAGGGCCCGCTTGACGGTGCGCATGACATCCACCGCCTCGCCCAGTTCCGCCTCCAGATAGTCGATCTTGCCCGAGCCGACGCCATGTTCCCCGGTACAGGTTCCTTCCATGGCCTGGGCCCGGCGTACCAGGCGGTCATGGAATTCGTGGGCGACGCGGTCTTCCTCCGGATCGTCGTAGTTGGCGATGATGGCCATATGGAAATTGCCGTCACCCACGTGGCCCACGAAAGGCGAAACCAGGCCGGTCTGGGCCAAATCCTCCTGCGTCGCCAAGATGCATTCCGCCAGACGCGAGACCGGCACGCAGACATCGGTCGACATTGTATGCTGATCCGGCCTGGCCGCCGCCAAGACGGCGTAATGGCCGTTATGCCGGGCCTCCCACAATTTTGTCCGATCCTCGGCCTTCGCGGCCCACTTGAAATCACCGGCGCCATGGTCGGCGGCGATGGCCTGAACCATTTCGGCCTGCTCCGCTACGCCCGCTTCGCTGCCATGGAACTCCATGAACAAGGTATCGCCGATGCTGTAGTCCAACTTGCCGTAGTCGCAGATCATCTTCATACCGGTTTTGTCCAGCAATTCACAACGGGCGATGGGAATGCCGCATTGCACGATGGAAATCACTGTGTTGACCGCATCCTCCAACGAAGGGAAGGAGCAGACCGCCGCCCGGGTCGCCTCCGGAATGCCATAAAGGCGCAGGGTAACCTCGGTGATCACGCCCAAGGTGCCTTCGGAGCCGACGAACAGCCGCGTCAAATCATAGCCGGCGGAAGATTTGCGGGCCCGTCTTGCGGTCTTGATGATGCGGCCATCGGCCAGCACCACGGTCAAGGCCAGGACGTTCTCGCGCATGGCGCCGTAACGCACCGTGGTGGTGCCGCTGGCCCGTGTTGCCGCCATGCCGCCAAGGGAGGCGTCGGCGCCGGGATCGACGGGGAAAAACAAACCGGTATCGCGCAGATATTCGTTCAAGGTATTGCGGGTTACCCCGGCCTGGACGGTGCAGTCCATGTCTTCCGGGGTGACGCGGATGATCTCGTCCATGCCGCTGACGTCGAGGGAAATGCCGCCATGCAGGGCCAGGGTATGACCCTCCAGCGCCGTGCCGGTGCCATAGGGAATGACCGGCGTGCCGTGCCCGGCGCAGGCCGTGACGATGGCCGAGACTTCCTCGGTGCTGTTGGCGAAGGCCACGCCATCTGGCAGGGCGGAAGCGTGGTAGGCTTCGCCCTTGCCGTGGTGTTCCCGCACCGATCCCGCCATGCTGAAGCGGTCCCCGAGCAAATCCGTTAATGTGCTGATGAGACTTTCAGGTAGTTGCCGTTCGCTGTTGGCGTCCGCGGCCAGGCTCATGATATGCATCCTTCTTGTTTGGCCGGCCACAATGGCATAGCGAACCGGGCGATACCAGCACCCAACCGGGAAATTTATGCTACAAAGCCTCAAGCGAACCAGACAACAAGATATGTGAGTAACCGTGAGCCAACAGAAAAAGCCGGACATTTCCGCCTCCACCGTTCTACTGATCCGCGATGGCGTGGATGGTCTGGAAGTGTTCATGGTGGTGCGTCACCACGAAATCGATTCCTTCTCCGGCGCCCTGGTTTTTCCTGGCGGCAAGGTCGATCCGGAGGACGCGGATGCGCGGGAATTCTGCCGTGGTGCCGAAGGCATGGACGAGATGACCCTATCCCACTGCGTGGCGGCGGTGCGCGAGGCGTTCGAGGAATGCGGCGTTCTGCTTGCCACCAACAAGGACAGCGATGAATTGATCAAGGCCGAGCAACTGGCCGGTATCGAGGCGCGCTGGCGCACGGATCTGGCAGCGGGCAAGATCACCATGGCGGATGTCTGCCGCACGGAAGGCCTGATCCTGGCCCTGGACAAGATGGTCAGCTACGCCCATTGGATCACGCCGCGCGTCGTGCCCAAGGTGTTCGATACGCAGTTTTTTGTCGCCCGCGCGCCGGTCGATCAGGCGGCCTTGCATGATGGCTCTGAATCCACCGATTCGGAATGGCTGCGGCCCGAGGCGGCGGTGGCCGACGCCGAAATGGGCAAGCGCACTGTGGTCTTCCCAACCCGGATGAACCTGTTGAAGTTGGCGCAATACAGAACGGTGGATGAGGCCATGGCCGCCGCCCGCGCCACGACGACCGTGACCGTGCAGCCTGAGCCGGCCGAGCATCCCAAGGGCCGAACCCTGCGAATTCCGGCCGAGGCCGGCTATCCCGGCAGCCATTTTCTGGTCGAGGACGGCGGCACCAAAGTCACCATGCTGGAATAGGCGTCATGGCATTCAGTTCGGGGCGGCGTCTGGCCGCCGAATTCATTGGCACGGCTTTTCTGCTGGCCACGGTTGTCGGCTCGGGCATCATGGGGGAAAGCCTGGCGGGCGGCAATGTGGCCCTGGCCCTGTTGGGCAACACCATCGCCACGGGCGCCATTCTGGCGGTGCTGATATTGGTTTTCGGCTCCATTTCGGGGGCCCATTTCAACCCAGCCGTGACCCTGGCCTTCCTGCTGCGGCGGGAGATCGCCCCGGGGGAGGCCGCCATGTTCGTCGGCGTACAAATCGCCGCCGGCATTTGCGGCGCCCTAGCCGCGCACCTCATGTTCGCCGAGCCGATCCTGCAAGTTTCCACCAACGCCCGCACCGGCGTGGGCCAATGGTTCGCCGAATTTGTCGCCACGTTTGGCCTGGTGGCGACCATACTGGGCTGCGTGCGCTTCCGCCCAGAGGCGGTGCCTTATGCGGTGGGGCTGTTCATCACCGCCGGTTATTGGTTCACCGCCTCAACCTCGTTCGCCAACCCGGCCGTGACCATCGCCCGCACCCTGACGGATACATTTTCGGGCATCGCGCCCATGGACGCCCCGGCCTTCATCGCCGCGCAACTGATCGGCGCCGTGGCCGCGACAATGATCTTCGGCTGGCTGCTGCGGCAAAAGACTTGAGGCGCCGACGCCTCCGCGCCGCTGTTTTCCCCTCTAGTGTGGTGGATTTGTAGTTCGCTACACTGAAATCGATCGAGGCCGCCTGCGTTGGGGCGAACTTCAAATCCTTAAACCACACTAGATTCATAGTCTTAGTGTGGCTTAGGAATCTTAAGTCCGCCAGCGAAGCTGTTAAATTCAACTATGCGGACTTAAGATTCGCCACACTAGAAATCCGGATAGGTCTCGGCGACCGCCTGATCCTGCATCATGGCCTCGGCCCAGGCCGCCAGTCCGGCCCGGCCGCCGCGCCAGTCATGCTCGGGATGGCGCCAATCAGCATAGCCCAGGGCGGCAATGGCCGCGATGGTGCCCAGGTTGAGGGCCGCTTCCTGGCCAGCAAGACTGCTGTCCAGGGCGTCGTAGCAGCGATTGGCACGCAGATCCTCCTTTGCAATGACAGCGGGGGATTGCTCCCCGGCTTCGCGGCGTTTCTCGTGGGAGCAATGGAACAGGGTATCCATCAGCAGAGAGCCGACCCCCTCAAGCTCCAGCACCGCCTCCGCCGCTGCCGCATCGATTGGCAGCAGTTTTCCGCCCGACAGATCGTTGAGATAACGGGTGATGATCAGGGTCTCGCACAGATAGGTGCCGGCGTCCGTCTCCAACCCAGGCACCTTGGCGCCGGGGCCATGTTGCAGCAGGAAATGGTCCTCCGCCGCCAGGGGCGAAGCATCAACTTCCTCCACCGCCAGGCCGCTGGCGCGGGCTGCGATGCGGGCACGGCGGGCGTAGGGCGAATTTCCGGAATAGAAGAGCTTCATGGTATTTCCTCGAAAATATGATGACCGGCCAGAAAACTTCCGCCGTGCCGAATAGCAATGTTTCACATAGATCCGTCTGCAAGGGAAGCCGGGCGGCCCGCCGGCCCGGCTCTAACGGGCTATCGAGGCGAACTTATTGCTTGAATACCAAACAAGCGTTTGTTTTAATAAATTATGACTGCAACGACCAAACGACGCGCCGTGCCGGATTCTGACGGCACGCGGAAAGACGCCGCTTCCGGACAACGCCGGCGCCGGGGACCGCGCCAGGATAACCGCCGCGCGCTGCTGCTGGACGCGGCGGCCAAGCAGTTTGGCGGGCGCGGTTATCATGCAGTGACCATGCGCGAGATTGCCGGCGGCGCGGATATGCTGGCGGGTTCGGTTTACTATCACTTTCCCTCCAAGGACGATCTACTGATCGCCGTCTATGAAGAAGGCGTGCGGCGCCTGGCAGAACGGGTCGAAAGTGCCGTGGCGGACATTGATGGATCTTGGGAGCAACTGGCCGCCGCCTGCCGAGCGCATACCGAGATGCTGCTGGACGATAGCGACTATGCGCAGGTGATATTGAGTGTGCACCCGGCCGACGTTCCGCCCGGCCGGGACCGTTTGATCGCCCTGCGCGATGGCTATGAAGAATACTTTCGCCGCATGATCGAGGCCCTGCCGCTGCCGCCCGGCACCAACCGCGCCGCGCTGCGCTTTACCCTGCTGGGCGCCCTGAACTGGAGCAAGAACTGGTATCGCCCCGGCGGCATGACACCGGCACAGATCAGTCACGAGATCCTGGAAATCCTGCGCTGCCGGCTGGCTGACAAGGACCAACAGCAATGACGAACGAAACCACCCCGCAGCTTCAACGTCCGGCCAAGGTGCTGGTGACCAAGATCGGCATGGACGGCCACGACCGGGGCAGCCGGATCATTGCCGCCGCGTTGCGCGATGCCGGCATGGAGGTCGTTTACACCGGACCTTGGCAGGAAATTCCCGCGGTGGCCAAACTGGCCATGGAGGAAGATGTTGATGTCATCGGCATCAGTTCACTGGCCAGCGACCATCTGCTGGTACCGAAACTGATGGCCAAGATGGAAGAGGACGACCTGGGCCATATCCGGGTTGTCGTCGGCGGCATCGTGCCCGACAACGAGGAAGAGGCGCTGTTGAACGCCGGCGTGGCGCGGGTGTTTCACCCCGGCGCCGATGTGGGCGCCATTGTCGATGATATCAGATCGTTGGCCCTGGACGCCCAGAACGATCCCCAACGGTTCCTCTCATAGATCGCCGCACTTTCGAGGAGATTGCCCAGATGTCAGATGCAACACAAATGGCGCTGCCGGGATTCGATGACTGGCAGACGGCCTATCAACGGCAACTGCCCGATGGCAAGACGGTTCATAACCGCTCCGGCATCGAGATCCAGCCGCTCTATTCGCCCCGGGACTGGGACGGCAGCGCCTACGACGATAGTCTGGGCTATCCAGGTCAGGCGCCCTACACGCGCGGCATCTACCCGACCATGCATAGAGGGCGGACCTGGACGCAACGGCAACTGATCGGCCTGGGCATCCCCGAGGACTACAACAAGCGCCTGCGCGATATCCTGGATGCCGGCGCCACAGCGCTCAGTCTAATTCCGTGCACGACCATATTCCGGGGCGTC
>JASLLM010000056.1 GCA_030747035.1 Alphaproteobacteria bacterium
ATCTGGCCAATGAAATCGCCATCGTCGGCACGGCGGATGAATGCCGCGAACGGATCCGCTGGTGCGGGGAGACGGGCATCCATACCCATATCATCGCGCCCTTGCCGGCGGCACCGGAAGATGTTTTACGTACCTTCGAGGCTTTCACGCCGGAAAACTTTCCCCGCTAAAGAGTAGAGATTGCATGTCTGAAACTGCCCGTTTGGCCGTCGATATCGGCGGTACCTTCACCGACGTGGCGCTTGACCTTGGCGGTGCGATGTTCACGCGCAAGGTTCTAACCACGCCCCAGGCGCCGGAGGAGGGCGTGATGGCCGCTGTCCGCGCCGTGCTGCCCGAGGCCGGGATCGCCGCGTCGGATTTGGATTTCATGGTTCACGGTACGACCTTGGCCACCAACACGGTGATCGAACGCAAAGGCGCCAAGACGGCGCTGATCGTCACCGAAGGTTTCCGGGATGCGGTGGAAATGGGCTACGAACATCGTTTCGACCAATACGACATCAATATCGACAAGCCGTTGCCCCTGGTACCCCGTTATTTGCGTTTGCCGGTGGGGGAGCGGCTGAATGCCAAGGGTGAGGTGCTGTTGGAGCTGGACGAAGACAGCGTTGGCGGATTGCTGCCTGTTCTGCGGGACAACGGTGTCGAAAGCGCCGCCATCACCTTGATGCATTCCTATGCCAACCCGGATCACGAACGGCGGGTGGCGGATATTCTCCGCGCCGGGATGCCGGATCTATGGATTACCCTGTCCAGCGAGGTTTGTCCGGAAATCCGCGAATACGAGCGCATGTCCACCGCCTCGGCCAACGCCTATGTACAGCCGTTGATGGCGTCCTATCTGGCGGATCTGGAGGCGCGTTTGCGGACCGAGGGCGCGGTCTGCCCGCTATTCATGATGACCTCGGGCGGTGGCCTGACGACAGTGGAGACCGCCCGGCAGCATCCCATTCGGTTGGTGGAATCCGGGCCCGCCGGCGGCGCCATACTGGCCGGCCATATTGCGATGGAATGCGGTTTGGACAAGGTGCTGTCGTATGACATGGGCGGCACCACGGCGAAGATCTGCCTGATTGACGAGGGCCGGCCGCAGACCTCCCGCACTTTTGAGGTCGACCGGCAATACCGCTTCACCAAGGGCAGCGGCCTGCCGCTGCGTATTCCGGTGATCGAGATGGTGGAGATCGGCGCTGGCGGCGGCTCCATCGCGCGGATCGATAATCTGGGCCGCGTCCAGGTGGGGCCGGAAAGCGCCGGCTCCGAACCCGGCCCGGCCTGCTATGGCCAGGGTGGCACCGGCGCTACCGTGACCGATGCCGACGTGGCCCTGGGCCGGATCGCGCCGGAAGGTTTCGCCGGCGGCTCGGTTTCCCTGTCGCCGGAGCTGGCGCAGTCGGCCCTGGACAAGACCATTGCCCAAAACTTGAACCTGGACGGCCCGTTGGCGGCTTTCGCGGTGTCCGAGATGGTGGAAGAGAATATGTCCAACGCGGCCCGTGTGCATGCGGTGGAACAGGGCAAGGAACTGGCGGAGCGGACCCTGATCGCCTTTGGTGGCGCCGCACCGCTGCATGCCTGCCGCATGGCCGAGAAACTTGCCATGGACCGGGTCATTGTTCCCCAGGGCGCCGGCGTTGGTTCCGCCATCGGCTTCTTGGCCGCGCCGGTCTCTTACGAAGTGGTGCGCAGCCGCTATACCCAGTTGGTGGCATTCGAGCCCGAGGGCCTGAACAAGATGTTCCAGGAGATGCACGACGAAGCGCACGCCATAGTGGTCTCCGGCGCGCCGGATGCGGCGCTGGAGGAGCGGCGCATCGCCTATATGCGCTATATCGGCCAGGGCCACGAGATCGTGGTCGAGGTGCCGAACCGCGCCTTGACCGAGGCTGATGGGCCCGCCTTGCGGCAGGCCTACGATAAGGCCTATGCGGATCTGTTTGGCCGGGATATCCCCTCCATGGAAGTGGAAATCCTGACCTGGGCCCTGTCCATCGCCACCAAACAGGCGGTGCCGCCAGAACAGGCGGAGGTCGCCGATGCAGGGCCGGCAACTGCCAGTGGCGAACGCAAACTGTTCGATGCGGACCTGACCGACTTTGTCGCCGCGCCCGTTTATCAACGCGACAGCCTGGTGCCCGGCATGACCCTGCAAGGTCCCGCCCTGATCGCCGAGGCGCAGACCACCACGGCGGTGACCGCGCATTTCCAGGCCAGGCTGGATGCCGCCGGCCATATCGAACTGACCCGCAAGTTGGGAGAACCGTCATGAGCAAGAACTCCGCCCTTTCGGAAATCCAGAACCAGATCATGTGGAACCGCCTGATCGCCATTGTCGAGGAACAGGCGCAGACCCTGATCCGCACTGCGTTTTCCACCGCCGCCCGTGAAGCGGGCGATCTCTCCGCCGGGGTCTTTGATACCCAAGGGCGCATGCTGGCCCAGGCGGTCACCGGCACACCGGGCCATGTCAACGCCATGGCCGCCTCGGTCGGCTTCTTCCTGGATAAATATCCCGCCCACACCATGAGCCCCGGCGATGTCTACGTCACCAACGATCCCTGGCTCGGTACTGGGCATTTACATGATTTCACCATGGTCACGCCGACCTTCTATCAGGGCAAGGTGGTGGGCCTGTTCGCCTCGACCACTCATGTGGTGGACGTGGGCGGCATCGGCTTCGGCGCCGATGGCCGTCAGGTCTATGACGAAGGGCTGTATCTGCCCATCCTGCCGCTGGCCAAAGCGGGCAAAATGGACGAGGCCATTCTGGAAATCGTCCGCGCCAATGTGCGCGAGCCGATCCAGGTCGAAGGCGATCTATATTCCCTGACCGCCTGTAACGAGATCGGTTGCCGCCGCCTGATCGAGATGATGGATGAATTCGGCCTGGATCAGTTGGATGAGCTGGGCCAGTACATGGTGGAACATTCCCACCAGGCCATGCTGGACGAGATCGCCAAGCTGCCCAAGGGTACCTACCACAATTCCATGCGGGTCGACGGCTACGACAAGCCGTTGGATCTGGTCGCGGCGCTAACGATTGCCGACGACGGCATCTATGTGGATTTCGCCGGCTCCACTGGCATATCGAACAAGGGCATCAACGTGCCCATTACCTACACCCAGGCCTATGCCTCGTTCGGTGTGCGCTGCCTGGTGGGGCCGACCGTGCCCAATAACGCGGGGTCGCTTTCGGCGGTGAAGGTGACAGCGCCGGAGGGCACGATCCTGAATGCGCCGCACCCCTGTGCAGTCGCGGCCCGCCATATCACGGGCCAGATGCTGCCCGATGTGGTCATGGGCTGTCTGCATCAGGCGATGGCCGATAGCGCCCCGGCGGAGGGTACTTCGTGCCTGTGGAACCCGGCCCTGATGGGCGGCCATGGGCTGGTGCCCGACGAAGATTTTGGTGACGCTACGCCATTCGCGGTGGGTCTGTTCCACACGGGTGGTGCCGGCGCGCGGCCGCACAAGGACGGCTTGTCAGCCACGGCCTTTCCCTCCGGCGTGCGCAACACGCCGGTGGAAATCAACGAATCCATCGCGCCCATCGTGGTTTGGAAAAAAGAATACCGAACGGATTCCGGCGGTGCCGGTGAATATCGCGGCGGCACCGGCCAGGTGATGGAAATCGCCAGTTCCGAGAACGCGCCCTTCGCCATCGCCGCCACCTTTGACCGTGTGCATCATGCCCCGCGCGGGCGGGAAGGCGGCCTGGACGGTTTTACCGGCAAGGTGGAACTTACCTCCGGCACGGTCCTGAACAACAAGGGCACGCAATCAATTCCGCGCGGCGACCGCCTGCATCTTGAAATGCCCGGCGGTGGCGGCTATGGCGATCCCATGCGGCGGGATCCCGAGAAAGTCGCGGTCGACGTGCGCGACGGCATGGTTTCGGCGGCGGCGGCAAGGGAACTGTATGGCGTGGTTCTGGACGACAGCGGCGCCGTGGATTTGGAAGCAACAGAAAAACAGCGTACGGAAAACTAGGGGAGAGCGAGAATGGTTGATGTGGGGGACAGGGCGCCGGCCTTCAAGGCGGCGGCGGGCAAAAGCGGTGGCAGCGGCGGCACCATTGCCTTGAAGGATCTGAAGGGCAAAAAGGCGGTTTTGTATTTCTATCCCAAGGACGACACGCCCGGCTGCACCACCGAGGCCAAGGATTTCACCGAACTGAAGCGCAAGTTCTCCGCCAACGGTATCGCCGTTGTCGGTGTCTCCAGGGACAGCGTCGCCAAGCACGACAAGTTCGCTGACAAGCATGATCTGCGCATCACCCTGGCCTCGGACGAGGACGGCGCCATCTGCGAGAAATACGGTGTCTGGGTGGAAAAGAAGAATTATGGCCGCACCTACATGGGCATTGAGCGCTCAACCTTCCTGATCGATGCCAAGGGTAAGGTGGCCAAGGTCTGGCGCAAGGTGAAGGTCAAGGGTCATGCCGAGGCGGTGCTGGCGGCGGCCAAGGAGATTTAGGGCCCGGCGCCAAACAGCGCACCTGGGCCGACGCCCGCCGTTTCGACACCGGCCAGTGTCAGCATATGCCAGGCCAGGGCCTGGTTGCTGGTTATGACCGGCTTGCCGATGGCTGTTTCGGCTTGGTCGATAATGTCGAAGGTCCGCAGGTTGGTGCAGGAGGCGAAGACGCCGTCAACACCTTCCGATTGGCCCAGGGCGCAAATGGCATCGTGGACGGATTGGGACGAGATGCGGGCGACAACCGCTTCCTCGCTCTGTTCGAACGAGCCGAAAGCGGAAATCGTAAGGCCATTTGTTTCAAGCAGGTTGCGCATCGCCGTGGAGACCTCGGCGACATAGGGGCTGACAATCCCCAGTTTCCTGATCTCCAGATGGCGGCAGGCCGCCACGACGGCGCTGAGCGGATCGGTCGTCTTGGCATTTGGATGTGCCGTCCGGATGGCGGCGGCGACATTCTCCTGCCCTATGACCGTCGCGCCGGAGGTGCAGGCATAGGCCACCACGTCAAGATCTCCGGCATCCGGCAACAAGGCGGCGGCGTTGGGCAGATCGCGTTCCATCCGCGCCAGGGTTTCCGGCGTCACCTCCGCCCCGCTGGGGACGCGGGTGTGATACAGCGCCAGGCCCGGCCGGCTGAACAGCCCGGCGAATTCCCCTTCCAGGGTTTCATCCGCCTGCAGCACGATCACGCCGAAGGCCGCTGCCGCGCCCGCGCCCCGGTCCAATGTGAAGGGTAGTTTCACGGCCATCATCTCAAAGTATCGGCAATTCGGGCGGCGCGCGCCGGCTCAACAGTTCGGCACCGTCCTCGCGGATCACCAAATTCTCCTCATGCACCATGATCTTGCCCGCCTCCACCGTCATGCTCGGTTCCAGTGTGATCACCATGCCCGGTTTCAGGGCCGTCTCGTCGAATGAAATGAGCGAGGGCGGCTCGGTCAATTGCAGTCCGAGGCCATGGCCGAACCGCCCGACATCGCTGCCGCCCTGGGCGATGACATCCGCCATGACACGGTAGAGATCGCTGCAGGTGAGACCGGGCCGCGCGGCCCGCAACGCTGCCTCGGTGGCCCGGTATAATGTTTCATAAGCCGCCCTGGCCGCGTCGCAGGCATGGCCAAAGGCGAAATTCCGGTCGAAGTCACAGAAATATCCGTCCAGTGTTGCGCCCGTGTCCAGCATCAGGACATCGCCCGGACGCAACGGCTCCTGGTTCGGCGGCGATATCACGTCGCCATAGCCGCCCTGTTCCGCGCCGCCCACCAGATAGGGTACGTCATCGGCGCCTTGTGTCAGCAGGTCGATCTTGAAGGCGCGAAAGGCCTCGGCCAATGTCTGGCCTTGGTGAAACAACCGGGCCGCATTGTCGAAGCTGTTGGAGGTGATGTCACAGATGGCGGCTATTTTTTCAATCTCGGCGGGCGACTTCACCATCCGCAATGACTGAACCAGTGCGCTGGCGTCAACGAAGGCGGATGCGGTCAAACCGTCGCGCAACCGTTCGAAATCCAGCAACGGCATGCGCAAACTGCTTTCCCGCCCCATCAACATGCCGATCCTGGTGGCGCCGCCAAGTGCCTCGAGCAACAGGCTGACACCGTCGTCGGTGGCATGGGGCGATGGCCAGGTGCGGATATCGTCCAGCCAACTGCCGCGCATCAACGCGGCGCCGATTTCGGGGAAAATCGCGATGGGTTTGCCCCCGCGTGGGATAATCAGGAACCAGGGCCGGGTTGGGCTGTGCCAGAACAAGGTGCGAAATCCGCTGAAATAACGCATTTCCGCCTCGGAAGTAAAAAACAGGGCGTCCAGTTCCGATGCCGCCATGGTGTCATGGGCGCGCGCCAGCCGCGCCTCGTATTCTGCCACCGGAAAGTCGATCAAACCCATTCGCCGATCATGCGGTCTATCAATGGTATTTGCAATTGCATAGCCCAGACCTTGCGCCGTGGTTTGCGACCTTTGCGGGAAATATCTGGTCTTGCATCGGCAACAACGCTAAAATGTAGTATATCTCTTGTTATGTACAACGTTGATTAGTTATTTCTGATATGGATAAGGCGCTCGTTGCAGCATTTACGGATGAATTGATTTCAGAGAGTTTTTCGAAGATTCCGGAATACTTTCAAGAGGTTGGTACCCCTACGCCAGAGATAATATGGTCTCCCTCGCAGGCGGAACTGGAGGAAGAAGTCCTGCGGGTCCTGCTGACCTATTGGCGCGGGCTCCCTCGCGGCCGGAATTTGCCTCTCGCCAGCAAGGTGGATCCGTTGGAAATGCGCCCAGCGTTGGGCTACGTCATGTTGCTGGACGTCGAGGATGATGGCTGGGACTACCGCTATAGGGTTTACGGTACCTCGATCGCGGAACGCTCCGGTTTTGACGCCACCGGGAAACTCCTCTCTGAACTGGCGTTGCGTCCGATGGAACCATTTTTTCTTGCCTCCTACCGTGCCTGCGTCTTGCAGTCGAGTTTCATGTTCGCCCGCCATATCCCGCCGTTGAGAGTTCATACCTCCAGTTGGGATCGGATCATACTGCCGCTTGAGGATGGGGAGGGCGGCATCAACCGGCTGCTGGTGGGGAATGTACCGGGTGAATGGCAAGCGGAACGGTCATTCCAGCGCTAGGCTGCTCTTATCCCGTTTCCATGGGCAGGCTGTCGTCCGCGGCCCATTCCGACAACGATGCGTCGTAAACCGAAACCTTGTCGTAGCCCAGCAGGTCAAGCACCAGGGCATCTATGGTCGCGGCAATGCCGCCGCCGCAATAACAGATGGCCTCGCCGCCGAAATCTCCCAGGGCGTCCTTAACCGCCCGGCGCAATTCATCCTCGGGCAGATAGGCGCCGCTGTCCTGGTCGATCAATGTCAGGGACGACAGGTTGACGCTGCCCGCGATGCGGCCGGGGCGGCCATAGCCAAGATCGCTTTCGCCCCGAAAGAGCTGCGGCGACAGGGCATTGATGACGGCGCCGCCATCGCCCGCCAACATGGCCTGGACATCTTGCCTGTCGGCAATCAATTCGGGCCGCCGCTTCGGGGTAAAGGCGGCTGTTGCAAACGTTGGCACTTCCGTGCTGGTGGCCCGGCCTTCGTCGCACCACTTCTTGTAGCCGCCATCCAGTACGGCAACCTTGTCATGGCCGTTGGCCTTCAGCATCCACCAAAGCCTCGTCGCCCACCAGGGTACGGCGGTGGCGTAAACGACGATCATATGTTCGTCGCCGAGGCCCTTGGCGCTTATGTCGCGAGCAAAGTCTTCCGCTGATTGCAGCATCAGATGAAGCGTATGATTCTTGTCCTGCAACTCGGTCATCAGATCGATGAACTGTGCCCCGGGGATGTGCCCCTGGTCATAGGTGGTCCGTCCGCTACTGGGGACCCAGGCGCCGGTGTTGGTGCGGGTCATCACAACCGAGGCATCGACGATGCGCAAATCTTCGTCGCCCAGATGCGCTTCAAGCCAGCCGGTATCGACCAGCGCGCGGCCGTTCCAATCGGTCATCGGTCATTCTCCGTTATTGGGCTCAGGCCACTTCCAGCGCGGCGTAGATCACCAGGATTTCCGCGCCGAAATCCGGGTTCCCCGGTAGATAGGGCTGCGGCTCCGTCACTTTGACATTGCTGAATATCCCGGCTTTGGCTAACGCCTCGATCACGGATGCGTAGTTTCGTTCTTCGAACAGATCGTTCCGCTGGCTGATCAGGACGGTGCCGCCCTTTTGCACCACGCGGGCAAAGTCCCGCAATACGGCTTCGGTATCGGGAACATAGGTCAGCACGCCGATGCAGAATAGACCATCATAGGCGTCATCCGGAATATCGAGGGGAAGCTGCTGCATATCCGCCTGCTGCAGCTTTCGATAGACGCCATGCCCTTCTGCCTGCTGTAGTGAGGTTTGGGAAATATCAATGCCGTCGATGGGGCCGGAAAAGCCGGCCGCCTTGAGCGCCGCCCCCGTCAGGCCGGTGCCACAGCCGGCATCCAGGATACGTCCATCGCGCGGAACAGTTGCCGACAACAGTCGCGCGGCGTCCGCCGGCGCACGATAGTCCCAGTCTACCAAGTCTTCGTCGTAGGTCGTGGCCCAGTCGTCGTAGCTTTTCTCTACTTCGCTGCTGGAGGTGCTGCCTTGTTTCAGCCAGCTATGATCATCTTTATCCTGCATTGTGACAGTTTCGACTTGATCGTCGGCCCGGTCAATCTTCTTGCGACTGTTGGCGGTGATGCTGGCGAGCTAAACTGACGCTTTTCTGATCTGAAATGGGAGGGGAGATGATGCCGGAAGCGCGCTTCGAACTGATGGATGTTGCGGATCAGCCGGTGGCCGATCACCTGGCGCTGTTGTCGCTGCTCAACCAATATTGCCATCTGGTGGACCGGGGCGGGGTGGATGACATCGCCGCGCTATTTGCCGAGGATGCGGTTCTGTGGCCGGCCTATCAGGGCGAGGCGCGGATCGAGGGCCGTACCGCCATTCGCGCCTGGTTCCAAAATTATGACGACAACGTCCGCTCTGGACGGCGGCACCGGCGGCACAAAATCTCTTCGCCCATCGTCAAGATCGACGGCGATGCGGCGGAGGCCTGGTGTTATCTGGATTCATCCACCGTTCTGACTGCGGACAATGTGATCCAGGTCAGCGCTGGGCGTTACGAGGACAAGCTGGCCAAAGTGGACGGCGGTTGGCTGTTCAGGGAACGGATCATCTTCATCAATCATATTCACACGATTGACGCCTTCACCGAGCCGCAATAGACCTCCCCGTCAGTTATCCATCCATTGCTCTCGACCGGGCCAGGCATCGACCAGATCGCGCAGCACTGGCCAGACATTGACGCCGTCGGCGATGTCCTGGGCCAGATGTCCAGGTTCCGCATTGAACTCCAGCTTGGAAATGTCATCCATGCGCATGGGGTAGAGAACGCCGTCCAGATGATCGCATTCATGCTGCAACAAGGTGGCCAGGGCGCCACTGGCCTGGACCGTGATCTCCTCCCCCGATAGATCCTGATAGGTCATGCTGAGGGATTTGTGGCGCGGCACCTTGCCATGCAGTCCGGGAATTGACAGACAACGCCCCCAGCCGGAAATCATTTCGCCGCCGATGGGTGTCAGCACCGGATTGACCAGCGTGACCCAGGGATCGGCCTGTTCCCTGGCATTTTCGTCCAGGCGTGTACTGTAGCGATAGACCACCAGGCGCAGGCTTTCGAAGACCTGCGGCGCGGCGATGCCGGAGCCGCCAATATCGATCAGGGTTTCCTTCATGTCGTTGGCCAGGCGGGCAATCTCGGGATCGGTCGCGTCCGCCACGGGTTCGGCGATGCGGTACAGGATGGGATTGCCCATGGCGGCGACTTTTCGAATAGCCATTATTTGTCCTCTCTGTTGCCCCGGCGATGCGTGATTAGCAGCACCGAAAGCACGGCGGCGGCGACCATGACAAAGATCCAGGGGCTGGGCGGTGCCTCGCCGCCCCGGCTGGCGGAAGAATCAAATAGAAAAACCATGCCGCCGACCAGGGCCAGCACCATGGCTATTCCAAGCACGCCCCACAGGCGCCGCTTTATCAGACCGGTCTGTGGACCGTAATCACGTTCCGAAATGGTTCAAGCCCCCCATTCCTAATCAGTGGTTTCAAGGTCGATGCCGAAGGTCAGCAGGAATTTCGATGTCATGATGTAATAGGTGATGGCGATGGTCAGTTCCACCATTTCCTCCGCATCCAGATGGGCCGCCACCCGCTCGAACGTCGCACCGGCACCGGCGCCTGGATTGGCGTTCTCCACCAGATCGTCGGCATAATCCAGAACCGCCTTTTCCACCTCGTTGAAGGCCTCGTTTTTCGAGCCCTCCTCCAGTGCCTCGATCTGATTTTCGGGAATACCCACCCGGCGGCCAATATTCTTGTGCGCGATAACTTCGTAGTCCGCCCCAAGCAGGATGCCAACGCGGGTAATGGCCAATTCGCGCAGGCAGGCATCCAACTTGCCGTGATCGCGGATGACGTTGCCCAGGCGGCAATAATTGAGCAGATGGGATTCCGAATGAGACAGCATGCGGAAGATATTCTTATGCGCCAGCCGGTCCATCAGGGTCTTGCCGCGGTCGCTCAGATGGTCGGTCGTGGCATAGTCGATACGTGCCATGGAATGGTGTTCCTCTCAGAGTATGATTTCGTTATCGGGCGATCAGCGGTGCGCCGCCAAGGTGGTTGCCGCCGTCGGAGATTAGAATTTCGCCGGTGATGTTGGTGCTGCAGGTCAACAGAAACAAGGCCGCCTCCGCCATGTCTTCGGGCGTGCCGGCATGGTTCAGGGGCACCGATCCCTCCACCCCGGCGACCATCTTGTCGTACGCCTCCTGCCCCAGTTTATCCAGCCACCACCGCCCGGTGATGAAACCCGGTGCGATGGCGTTGACACGGATTTCCGGCGCCAACAGCCGGGCCAGCGACAGGGTCATGGTGTTCATGGCGCCTTTCGAGGCGGCATAGGCGATGGAACTGCCGATCCCCATAACGCCGGCGATGGAGGAGGTGTTGACGATGCTGCCCCGCCCCTGGGCCTTCATATGCGGCGCCACGGCGCGGGTCATCTGATAGGCGCCGACCACGTTGACGGAATAGATATGCAGGAAATCGTCCGCCGAGAGCGCATCCAGGTTGCCGTCCGCCACCAACTGGGTGGTGCCGGCATTGTTCATCAGGCCGTCGACGCGGCCCCACTTCGCCACGGTTTCGGCGACGATGCGGCGGCAGTCTTCGTCCTGGGCCACATCGCCCTGGCAGACCAGGGTTTCGGCACCCAGTTTTTCGCAGGCCTGGGCCGTTTCCTCGGCCTCGCGGGCGCTGCGGGAATAGTTAATCGCGATGCGGGCGCCGCCCTCGGCCAGCATCAACGCCGCCGCAGCGCCGACCCCGGTACCGCCACCAGTGATGATCACGACCCAATCCTTGACCTGCATGTTTTCTACTCCATCATGAAGACTATTCATTTGGGGATGATTATAGGCCTTCCATGTTCACATTCGCACAGATTTCCGATTTCCATATTTCCGAGCCCGACGGCATGATGCAGCGGTTGTATCGGACCGCCGAGCATCTGCGTGTCGCGGTGGATCATTTGAACGCATTGCCAGAACAACCCGCCTTCGTTCTCTGCACGGGCGATTTGGTCGATGCCGGCGGTGATGGAGAATACGCCATACTGGCCGATCTTCTGGGCCAGTTGGCCATGCCCTTCTATTTGATCCCCGGCAACCATGACGACCGGGATGCCATGCGCCGGGCCTTTCCCGCACATGCCTATCTGAGGGGTCATGACGGCTTCATGCAATACACCATCGAGGAATGGCAACCGCGCCTGATCGCGCTGGATACTGTTGTTCCGGGAGAGCCCGGCGGACGGTTATGCGATGCGCGGCTGGCCTGGCTGGCGGCGCGTCTGGAGGAGCAGCCGACCCGGCCGACCATCCTGTTCATGCATCATCCACCCTTCCGCTCCGGAATGGTCAAGATGGATAAGATGGGGCTAGAGGACAACACCGGCCTGGCCGATCTGGTGCGCCGCCACGGCCATGTTGAGGCTGTCCTGGCGGGCCATCTACACCGCTTCATCACCCGCCGCTTTGCCGGTACGGTTGCCATGACGGCACCGGGTCCGGCGCATCAGATTGCCCTGGATCTGGGTGCGGCGGAGCGGCTCTCCCTGATCATGGAGCCGCCAGCGGGCCTGTTGCATCTGTGGCTGGGCGGCGAAGACGGACTGGTCAGCCATGTCAGCTATAGCGGCGGCTGCTATCAGGGCCACACAATATTCGAGCAGGGCGAATGGTTACGGGATGTCGCCCCGCCCGCGCCGTCTATTCCACTTTAGCCGTTACCTATGGCGCCTGGGTCAGACCCATCTGCCAGAAATCGGCCTCCAACTGCGTGGCCCGGCGAAAGGTCTGGGCCAGGGCATCGAAACGGGCCGGGGTCAACCGCTGTTCGGCCAGGCGGTCCAGCTGTGCGGTGGCCTCGGCCGCCACCGCCTGATACTCGGCGCCGGCATACATCTCGATCCAGCTGGCGTAGGGATTGTCCGCCATCACAGTGGCCGGGTCGGCGGCCAATCCGGCGCCAATCTCGCCGTAGCCGATGACACAGGGCGCCAAAGCCGCATATAGATCAAGAAGATCGCCCGCCATGCCGCTTTCCAGCACGAACCTGGTGTAGGCCATGGTTGCCTTGGCTTCCGGCAGCGCCGCCATGGCGGCCTCATCCAGGCCCCAGTCCTGGCAGTATTCAACGTGCAGCGCCATTTCCGTATTCAGGATGCCGTCCACGCTGGCCACCGCCGCACGCATCTCTGTCAGGTCCGTGCTCTTGTAGGCGGCCAATGCATAGGCCCGGGCGAAATGGATCAGGAACAGATAGTCCTGGCCCAGGTAATGGCGAAACGATGCCTCCGCCAAGGTACCGGCGGCAAGCTGGTGGACGAAGGGATGTTCGGTGTAGGCCCGCCAATCATCATGGCAGGCCGCCTTCAGGCGATTGAATAAACTGTCGGGCATACGATCTGTCAGGCCTTGGGCTGCTGCTGGGTCATGCAATGAATGGCGCCACCGCGCTGGGCGATCTCGGCCATGTCCAATTGTACGACTTCCCTTTCGGGAAAGGCATCGCCAATAAGCCGAGCCGCGCTTTCGTCCGTGGCATCGTCAAAAGCGGGGACATATACGGCGCCGGTGCCGAGATAGAAATCAAGGTACGATCGGGTCAGCAAATGTCCGTCCTGATGCTGCAGGGGACTGGGCAGCGGCAGTTCCAACAGCTCCAGCGGCCGGCCCAAAGCGTCGCGTTCATCCCCCAGACGCGCCAGATTGTCGGCCAGATTGGCGTGGTTGGGATCGCTGCGGTGCGAGGCAACGGCGCACATCATGCGGCCCGGCGCCACGAAGCGGGCGATTTTGTTGACCTGGCCATCGGCCTTGTCCCCGACCAATCCGTCGGGCAGCCAAATTACCTTGCGGACGCCGAAATACATCGCCAGCCGTTCCTCGATCTGGCGCTTGTCCAGGGTCGGGTTGCGGTCGGAGTTGAAAGCCACGGACTCGGTGGTGATCAAGGTGCCGGAGCCATCCACATGAACCGAACCGCCTTCCAATGTCATGGGCACCTGGTAGCAGGGCAAATCCAGCTCGTTCAGCAGCCATTGGCCCAGCTTGGCGTCCTTGAAATAGTCGTGCCGCTTGTTGCCCCAGGCGTTGAAATCAAACACCGCGCCGGCCACGCCACCATCGCCATCTATGAGAAAATTCGGCGCGATGTCCCGGCTCCAGGAATCATCCACTTCGGCCTCCCAGATCGTCACCAGGCTGCCCAATTGCAAACGCGCGATG
This sequence comes from Alphaproteobacteria bacterium, assembly GCA_030747035.1. GTDB lineage: Bacteria > Pseudomonadota > Alphaproteobacteria. Next base: position 13,873 of record JASLLM010000056.1, read on the forward strand.
GGGATCAACTCCTCCGGCACCAGCATATTCACGGGCTCGTACTTGGCGATGGCACGGGCCAGGGCGGCGGTGGCCAGGCAGGCCTGATCCATGCCTTCGCCCCAGGCCCCTGGGTTGCAGGGCCAGACCATCCAGCAGCGTTCGTGCGGCCCCCAATCGGCCGGCATGAAAAAGCCGTCTTCGGCCGCGGTTCTGTTCATGCCGGCTCCGCCTCGGGCAACTGCTCCCGCCTTGCCGTTGGCAGGCTGTAGAGGGCCCGTTCGCCCGTCAGGCCGCGCAATTGGTGGCGGCCCATGGGCTCCATGGCGTCGCTGCAATGTCGGGCGGATTGAAAAAAGCTGTCCGAGACCAGCCAGTTCCGGTCCAATTCGCCGCACATGGCTTCGATCCGGCTGGCTTCATTCACGGCCGGGCCGATAACGGTGAAGTCCAGGCGTCCCTCCGCCCCCACATTGCCGTAAAGCACATCGCCGATATGCATGGCCAGATCAAGCTGCATGGTCGGTTGCCCCTGGGCTTCCCGCGTGGCATTCAAGGCGTTGATCGCGGCGAAGGCGTCCCACCCCGCCGCCATGCCTTGCTGGCAGGCGACCTGACACTCCGTGTCGTCTTGCGCAATCTCAAACACCGCCAACACACCATCACCGAGAAATTTCAGAACTTCGCCGCCACGTTGTAGCACGCCCCGCGCGATGGCATCGAGATAATCGTCCAGCATGGCCAGCATGTCGGGACCGGCCAGTTTTTCCGAAAGCGGCGTGAAGCCCCTAAGGTCGGCGTAATAGATTACCGCCCGCATGGTTGACGGGCTGCCTCTGTCGATATCGCCGTCCATGACCCGCTGGCCCGCGTCCCGGCCCAGATAGGTGCTGGTTACGCTGAGGGCCGTCGCATAGGTCGCGGCACTGCGCGCGGCCAGGGCAAAAACCTGCAATATGGCCTCGATCTCGGCAATCTCGTCCTCCGCCATGCCGCCCTTGCGGTCGAACAGCAGGGATATCAGGACGCCATCCTCCCGCTCGACCGCATCGGCGCGGGCAAAGGGATACAGGCGGACAAAATAGTCGGTACCGCCTTCGTCCCGGAACATCTGGTAAATGGGGAATTCCGGTTCCGCCGGGCCCTCTAGCCTCTGGCGAAAGCGTAACAGCCGTTCCTCACGCATATGCTGAAACGGGCTGACCAGGAAATCCTTGTTGTGTCCCCCCTGGCGCAGGTAGGCATCGGTTGTCAGGTCCTCGGCCCCTCGGCGCCAGACATAGGCATAGCCACCATACAGCGGGTGCAGGGTCTGCAGCCCGACAAAGGCCCGCAGCAAGGGCACGCCCTGATCGGCGAGGCGCTGACAGAGTCCCGCCACCAGTTCCGCCACGGAATCACCGGCCAACCCGCGCATGACGAGCCAGTCGCTGATTTCAGGCGCTATTCCCGCCTCTGTACGCAGAATATTCATGCTCCTGTCTAAGAATAGGTATTCCCAGCCGCTGTTGCGAGGTGCAAACTGAATTTTCTGCGGATTCATGATTCTGGAATTGATGGGAGGCCACGATGGCGGGAGCGGTAGAAGCACGGCTAGAGGAATTGAATATCAGCTTGCCGGAGGCGCCGGCGCCGGCGGCGAATTATGTCCCTTATGTGCGGACGGGCGATCAGGTATTTGTTTCGGGCCAAGTGCCCTGGGTTGGGAGTGAGCGCAATTTCGTCGGCAAGGTCGGCGCGGAATTTTCCATCGAAGACGGCCAGGCCGCCGCCCGTGTCGTGGCGCTGAATATCATCGCCCAGGTCAGGGCTGCGTGCGACGGTGATCTGGATCGGGTGGTGCGATGCGTAAAACTGGGCGGTTTCGTCAATTGCACACCGGATTTCATCAACCATCCCCAGGTTATCAACGGCGCTTCGGATCTGATGGTTGAGATTTTTGGTGATGCCGGGCGCCATGCCCGCTTCGCCGTTGGCGCCCCGGCCTTGCCATTTGACGTGGCGGTGGAAATCGATGCCGTATTCGAGGTGAAATAGGGGCGTTGTCGAGTTTGGGGAATCGACGGGGCATGCCATGACGGATAGGGACGGAGAGGCGGGCGTGGTTGCGCGTATCGTGCAATCCATGGCCGATATTCCGGCCGGACACTGGGATGCCTGTGCCGGTGACAGCGATCCCTTCCTATCCCATGCTTTCCTCGCGGCGCTGGAGGAAAGCGGCTGCGTGCATGGCCAAACAGGCTGGGGACCGGTGCATCTGCTGCTAGACGGCTCCCAGAGCGGCCCGCCGGCGGGCTGTGTGCCGCTGTATGTGAAAAGCCACAGCCGCGGCGAATTCATTTTCGACTATGGCTGGGCGGATGCCTATGAAAGGGCCGGCGGGCGCTATTATCCAAAGCTGCTGGCGGCGGTGCCCTTTACCCCGGCTACCGGCGCGCGACTGTTGGTGCGCCGGGGTTTGGACAAGGTCACGGTGCAGCGGCAGTTGGCGGCGGGACTGATCGGTGCGGCGGAACATCTGAACATTGCCACGGTCAGCGTCAATTTCCTGCCCGAGGATGAGTGGGATCTGCTGGAAGACGCCGATTTTCTGAAGCGCGCCGACCAGCAGTATCATTGGTTCAATCAGGGCTATGGCAGCTTTGACGACTTCCTTGACGAGCTGTCATCGCGCAAGCGCAAGACAATTCGGCGGGAGCGGCGGGGCGCGCTGGAGAATGATATTGAAATCGAATGGATCTCCGGCGCGGATCTGACCGAGGCCCATTGGGATGCATTCTATCAGTTCTATACCGATACCGGCAGCCGCAAATGGGGCTCCCCCTACCTAAACCGTCAATTCTTCTCGCTGATAACGGAAAGCATGGCGGATCGGATCCTGCTGATCATGTGCCGCCGACAGGGGCGCTACATCGCTGGCGCACTAAATCTGATCGGCGCCGAGGCGCTGTTTGGCCGCTATTGGGGCTGTATCGAGGATCATCCCTTCCTGCATTTCGAGGTCTGTTATTATCAGGCTATCGACTATGCCATCCGCCATGGCCTGGCCCGGGTCGAGGCCGGGGCGCAAGGCCCGCACAAGATCGCCAGGGGCTACCGCCCGACCCGGACCCATAGCGCCCACTACATCCGCGATCCGGGATTTCGAGATGCGGTGGCGAATTATCTCGAACATGAACGGACCGAGGTCGGCAACGATATCGAGTATCTGGCCGAACGCGGGCCCTTTCGCAAAGGCGAACGGCCCTCCCTGGACTGAGGTTTCAATAGCGCAGACGTTGGCCGCAGCGCAGACAGTGGTGGCCGTCGGTGACGCCCTTCAACGACGTCGCGCTGTCGCAGCGCGGGCAGCGCAGATGCGCCAGGGCGCCGTACAGGGGAAACAGCAAAACGACGCCGACTGCGGTCAGATAGAAGCCTGCCAAGGCGAGCACGGCGGTGCTAAAGACCGCCGCCAAGACCCAACGTTTGAAGGTATCGCGGCGATAGGTGAATTCGGTGATCATGGGCCAATCATCGGGATGTGGCGCGGCCGGATTCCGTACAATCCCCGGTCCTCTGCCGGGCGGGCGGTCGTGGTGTCTATTCTTGGCCATGGGCTGATCGGAGCGGCGGCCCAGCAGTAGGACCAACACAAATGGCGCCAAAAATTGCGCCACCAGCAGCAAGATCAGCGTGCCGTCCCTGGACATGGTTGCGGCCTCGTCCTTGGTAACGCGATTGCAATGATGTTAGCGCGATCATGGCAATATTGAAATAGACTTCGGACTGGCGGTCTCAAGGCAAGTTGCCTAGATTTATGAAGCAACGCTTATAGATGGAACCAAACCATGGCCGATACCGATTGCATTTTTTGTAAGATCATCGCTGGTGAAATCCCTTCGTTCAAGCTGTACGAAGACGAACGTACATTTGCGATGATGGATATAAACCCATTTAACGATGGCCACTGCCTGGTCATCACCAAGGCGCATGCGGTCAATCTGCTGGACGCGGATGCGGCGGATCTGGCGGCGGTCCTACCCACGGTGCAAAAGGTTGCCCGCGCGGTGGAAACCGCTTTGGAACCGGAAGGTATCAACATCATTCAGGCCAACGACCCGGCGGCGGGTCAAACCGTGTTCCACTATCACTGCCATGTTTTCCCCCGCCTTCTAAACGATGGCGCCTTGCTCAATTGGGGTCATACGCCCGGCGACATGGCGCGGGTGGAGGAGATCTACAACAGGATCATGGCGGAAATGAACTAAACCACGCCGCGCTGACGCAGATCGTCGATCCGGGCCTGATCGTAGCCCAGTTCCGCCAGCACCTCGTCCGTATGGCCGCCCGGTTCGGGTGTTGCCTTGCGTATTTCCGGCGGCTGCGGCGTGCGTTCCAGATGCACCGGCTGGCCAACGACCTCAACCGTGCCCACGGCGGGATGATGCATGGGCTGGGCAATGCCCAGGTGCCGCACCTGAGGTTCGGCAAAGGTTTGATCGATACTATTGATGGGGCCGCAGGGCACGCCCGCCTCGGACAAAGACTCAATCCAGTCCTGGCTGGTCCGCTTGGCCATGATTTCGCCCACGACCTCGTTCAATTGCGCCCGGTTCCTGGAGCGCAGCTTGGCCGAGGCGTAGTCGGGATGTTCCGCCAGTTCCTGGGCGCCGGCGACTTCCAGAAACCGTTGCCAAAGGCGGCCGCCCGAGGCGGCGATATTGACGGCGCCGTCGGCGGTTTTGAAGGCGCCCATGGGAATGTTGGTGGGATGATCGTTGCCGGCCTGGCCAGGCACATCCTGGTCGATCAGCCAGCGCGCGGCCTGGAAATCCAGCATGGAGATCTGCGCTTCCAGCAACGAGGTATGGACCCACTGACCCTCGCCGGATTGGCTGCGCTCGATCAGGGCCAGCAGTATGCCCTGCGCCAGATACATCCCCGCCGTCAGGTCGGCGATGGGGATACCCACCCGGACCGGACCCTGGCCGGGCAGCCCGGTGATCGACATCAGGCCGCCCATGCCTTGGGCGATCTGATCGACGCCGGCCCGTTTCGAGATCGGGCCGGTCTGACCGAAGCCGGAGATCGAGCCATAGATGATGCGCGGGTTGATGGCCCGCACGCTGTCATAATCCACGCCCAGCCGATGCTTCACCTCGGCCCGGAAATTCTCCACGATGACGTCCGCTTCCGTGGCCAGGGCCATGAAGATTTCCAGCCCCTCGGGCTTTTTCAAATTCAGGCTCAGGGCCCGCTTGTTGCGGTGCAAATTCAGGAAATCCGGACCATGGCGGGCGCCGCCCAGGCCCTGGCCCTCGTCCTTGTCCACCGGCACTTCGATCTTGATGGCATCAGCCCCCCAGTCGGCCAATTGCCGCACCGCAGTGGGCCCGGCGCGGGCGTGGGTCAGATCAAGCACGCGTATGCCCTTCAGAGGCAGTTTACTTTCGCTCATGGTGGAATCCTTGAATTTGCGCTGCGTTTGATTATGCACCGAAACCCAGCATGGCGGGAAGGGCGGCCATGTCGTCGAACACCCGGGCACCTTCATCCGCCAGTTGCCGGGCGAAACCACTGCCTGTATAGCCCAGGACGGGCATGCCGGCGGACCTGGCGGCCCGGGCGCCGTAAAAGCTGTCTTCGATCACCATGCAGTCCTTGGGCGCGACACCCATCTGTTTGGCCGCAAAGAGGAACAAGTCCGGAAAGGGCTTGCCGCGGGCCACTTGCTCGGCGGAATAGTAGTTCTTGCCAAACAACTCCAGCAGACCGGTCTGGCTCAATGACAGGGCAATCTTGTCGCGCTCCGATGACGAGGCGACACAGCGGGGCAGGGGAATGGCCTCAATCGCGTGCCTTACGCCGGGGATGGGCTGCAGTTCCTGGCGAATAGCCTCGTATGTGCGGTCCTGCACCGTGTCAAAGAAACCCTCCGGCACCGGTTTGCCGTGCCATTCCTGCGCCAGCTCAAAACAGCGGGGCAGGGGCAGGCCCATCATCTCGTCGACGCAGGTTTTATAGCTGATGGGAAAGCCGGCGGCCTGAAAGCACTCGGACAGCACGCGGTTGGCCAATGGCTCGCTGTCGACCAAAATTCCGTCGCAATCGAAAATAACTAACTGACAGCTCATCCGTTGATCATCTACTTGAACAGATTTTCACCTTTCAGGCCATCATACAGGCTGGCGACCTGCTCGCCATAACCGTTGTAAAGCAACGTCGGCACCCGTTTGGTGCTGCCCAGGATCCGTTCGCTGGCCTGGCTCCACCTGGGGTGGGATACCTTTGGATTGACGTTGGCCCAGAAACCGTATTCCGCCGACTGCACCTTTTCCCAGAATGTCACCGGGCGCCGGTCGGTAAATTTGAAGCGGACGATGGATTTGACCGCCTTGAAGCCATATTTCCACGGCACCGCCAAGCGTAGCGGCGCGCCGAACTGTTTCGGCAGTGGCTTGCCATAGATCCCGGTGACCATAAAGGCCAATTCGTTGGTGGCCTCGGCCATGGTCAGGCCTTCGGTGTAGGGCCAGGGATACCAGACCTGCTTTTGCCCGGATGCCATTTTCGCGTCGTGGAATGTCTGCATCACCACATATTTGGCCGACGACAGCGGCTTGGCGTATTTCACCAACTCCGACATGGCGAAACCGGACCAGGGCACAGCCATGGACCAGGCCTCGACGCAGCGCATGCGGTACAGGCGTTCTTCAAGGGGCATGGCCCGTATCAAGGTATCGATGTCGACCTGGCGTTCTTTTTCCACCATGCCCTCGAACGAGACTGTCCAGGGCCTGATTTTCAGCCTCCGGGCCTCCATCGCGATGCGTTTGTGGGAACCGAATTCATAGAAATTATTGTAACTGGAGGCGTCGGATTCCTTGGTCAATGGCCGGTCCAGGACGAAATTGCCATTGCGTTTGGCCGGATACAGATCCGCGGTCGGGTCGGTCTCCCTGGCCGCGAAGGCGCTGCCGCCGATCAAGGTGGTGGTGCCGGCCGCCAAGGCACCCAGAAAATGCCGCCGATTGAACAAAACATGCTCCGGTGTGGCTTCGCGTTCCGGCATCTGCCAGGACGGCGGTGACTTAATCAACATGAACTGTCCCCCAAACTGTGTCCACTTATCCCAACTCAATGTTGATCGTTTATCGCGATCGGCAAGCGCCGTCGCTTCAAACCCGCGTGATCGGACCTTAGATGAAAGTGACCTTGACCAAGCCCAGGGTTCCGAAATCAGCTTCGACCACATCGCCTTTTTCGGCATCGTTGACGGCAATCATGGTGCCTGTGGTGATCAGTTGCCCGGATTTCAGCGAGGTTCCCCTGGCACAGAGGTGATTGGCCAGCCAGGCGACAACGTTTAGCGGGTTATCCAGCACGTTGGCGCTGCTGCCCTTTTCGGCCTCAACGCCGTTTCGCCGTACCAGAACGGGATGGTTGGCCAGATCCAGGCTATCGATATCGGTTGTTTCCTGACCATGAACCCAAAAGCCCGTGCAGGCATTGTCGGCGATCAGATGCGCGGCCCCGGCAGTGGTCCAGTCGTCATAGCGGGAATCCACCACTTCGATGGCGCCAAAGGCCGCCGCAAGTGCCGGGCGCACCGATGCCGCATCATAGGGCGCACCGGCGGTGGGTAGGTCCCGGCCTAGGCGAAAGCCGATCTCCGCCTCGATCATGCGCATGAAGCCCGCTTCGGATGGAATGCCGGCGGGACTAGCCAGGGCGAAGGCCTCCAACAAAGCGCCGGCAAACGGTGAAGAGAGGCCCAGTTGCTGCTGTGCCGTTACATTGGTGCAGCCAGCCTTGTAGCCGATGATGCCGTCGCCATGTTGCGCCAGCATGCGGTCCACATAGCGGTCCTGAACCTGATAGGCCTCGGCCTCGTCAATTGGCCGGCAATCATCGGGCAGGGCCGCCATGCGCCGGTGATCAAGCCGCGCCTGCATCAACAGATCGGCGGCCCGGTTGCATTGGACGGCATCCATGGGGGCCTAGGTCCCGAAGCGTACGCTGACCTTGCCCAGGCTGCCGAAGTCGGCGACCGCTTCATCGCCCGCCTGGGCCGGCGTCGGCACGGTGCAGGATCCGGCGGTAACGATGTCGCCCGCCTTCAGTCCGCCGCCCCGCAGGCACAGGCTGTTGGCCAGCCAGGTCAATGAATTCAGCGGGCTGTCCATAACGTTGCCGCTGTTGCCCTCCGCCACCAGTTCGCCGTTGATGTGCAGGGTTACCGGCCAATCCTCGAAATCGATGGCATCCAGGTCCGTATACTCGGTTCCGGCCAGCCAGAAACCGGCGGCGGCATTATCCGCGATCACCTGCAAGCCGCCCGCCGCGATGCCGCCCGTATAACGCAGATCAACCACTTCGATGGAGGTCATGACGCTGCCGACCGCGGCCAGCACCCCGCCCGGATCGTAAGGCGCGGCGGCGGCGGGCAGATCG
>JASLLM010000057.1 GCA_030747035.1 Alphaproteobacteria bacterium
AGGGTCACCGTAGCACCGAGGGTGACCGGGATACCGCCCAGGACCAATTGCCAGCCGGCGATCAGGGCGACGGGCAATTGCCAGTCATAACGGCGGATCGTTACGGTGCCGCCGGCGAACGCGACAGCCGACAAAAGGCACAGTGCAACGCCCATGGGCGCGTTGCGCATGGCCGACAGATCCTGTGACAGCAACACCACCATGCCGGTCAGACCCAGCGCCAGGGCTGCGACCCGCAGCCCCGTCAGACGCTCGCCCAGAAACCAGACCGCGAACAAGGTGGCCCACAGCGGCATGGTGTAGACCACGATCACGGCTCGGCCGCTATTCATCATCTGGATGCCATAGGCCAGGGAAATCTGGAAAATGGTGATATTCAAGATTGCCGCCAAGCCAAGTGGCAGCAGCAAATTCCGTGGCACCGCTACCGACTGTCCCTGCAGCCGCACCACCGCCAAGAGGATCAGGCCCGCCGGTATCACCGTCAGGGCGCGCAGGGTCCAGGCATCAACCTCCGCCAGGGCGATGGCCAGCATGGGCCAGTTCAGGCCCCAAAGCAGACAGGGGATCAGCGGCAGGGCAAGGCCGGCACCACTAGCCGTGGCTTTGGGTGCGGCCATGCGATGGCTTAGACGTCGAGGCCGCCGCTGCCGCGGATCATGGCCAGGAATTCACGCCGGGTGGCCGCACTCTCCCGGAAGGCGCCGAGCATGCGCGATGTGGCAAGGGCGGCGCCTGGTTTATGTACGCCGCGCGTGGTCATGCATTGGTGTGTGGCCTCGATCACCACGGCGACGCCCAGAGGTTGCAACACTTCCTGGATGGTGTTGGCGATCTGGGCCGTCATTTTCTCCTGGATCTGCAGGCGCTTGGCATAGACTTCCACCAGGCGGGCCAGCTTTGAAATACCAACGACGCGGTGATTGGGCAGATAGGCGATATGGGCCTTGCCGATGATCGGCGCCATGTGATGCTCGCAATGGCTTTCGAAACGGATATCGCGCAGCAGGACCATTTCGTCATAGCCTTCGACTTCCTCGAAGGTGCGCTGCAGGATTTCCACCGGGTCATCGTGATAGCCGGCGAAATATTCCTCATAGGCGCGGATCACGCGCTCCGGCGTGCCCAACAGGCCCTCCCGGTCCGGATCGTCTCCGGTCCAACGAATTAGGGTGCGCAGGGCGTCCTCCGCCTCCTCCCGGCTGGGCCGGCGGGCCAGCGCGGCTTGACGCTCGGCTGCCAAGGTTTCTGTCAACTTCAACTCCGGTTTCATGGACTTATGCTCGTTCATCTCATCACCCATATATCCCCTAGGCCCAATTTAGGCATCGGGAAGCAAAGGGCAAGGGTTCTGAGGCAGTGACTACCGCAAGCCGCCTGCCGATGTGATGAAATCCACTACTTCGTCCAGGCCCTCATGGGTCTTCAGATTGGTAAAGACAAACGGGCGGTCGCCGCGCATGCGTTCGGTGTCGCTGCGCATGACATCCAGATCAGCGCCGACCAGGGGTGCTAGATCGATCTTGTTGATCACCAGCAGGTCCGAACGGGTGATGCCTGGACCGCCCTTGCGGGGGATTTTTTCGCCCGCCGCGACGTCGATGACGTAGATGGTGATATCGGCCAGTTCCGGGGAGAAGGTGGCGGCCAGATTGTCGCCACCGGACTCGATCAGGCAAATTTCCGCTTGCGGGAAAGCGGCGCTCATCTGGGCCACGGCGGCCAGATTGATCGATGCGTCCTCGCGGATCGCCGTGTGCGGGCAGCCGCCGGTTTCCACCCCCATGATCCGCTCGGCGGGCAGAGCGCCGGTACGTGTCAGGATAAGCTGATCTTCCTTGGTATAGATATCATTGGTGATCACCACCATGTCCCGCTCGCCGCTCATGCGGCGGCAAAGTGCCTCCAGCAACGCTGTCTTGCCGGAGCCCACGGGACCGCCGACGCCGACCCGCAGGGGGCCATGATCGGGCGATAGATCGGTAAGTTGCGTGCTCATGATCGAAACAACCTCGTATATTGGCTTTCATGCTGCGTGCTGGCCCAGTCCACCATCAGGGCGGCGGAGCCGAGGTCTTCCAGGCTGGCCGCGCCGGTTTCGCGCGCGGTTTCAATGATGGCGCCTTCCAGCGCGGCCTGGGCTAATTGCCCGTCGGTCTGGCCCAATGGCACAAGACGCACGGCGGCGTTGACCAGATCGGCGCACCAGGCCTGCAGGAACAGATGCTGGGCGATGTGCCCGTCGATGCCATGGGCGCTGCAGGCCATGGCCATGGCGATGGCCAGGGTGGGCTGCACCTGCAGCAACGCCGCGCGTTGGCGCAGGGCCTTATTGGGCCAGACCTTCAGGACCGTGGTCAGGAAGGCCTCGCCCTGGGACAGGCCTTCCAGGGCCAGTTCCCGGGTTCCGAAGGATGCCGCCGCCAGCTCGGCAATTTCCGCGAATGCTTCGTCATCCGCCGCCAGGGCGCAGGCCAGAAAAATGGCCTCGTTGCGGCCGCTGCCGTGACGCAGATCCGCCTCCAGCCAATCGACCAGGCTTTTGCGGTCATGCACCAGACCGGCCTCGACCGCGAACTCCAGGCCGTGGGAATAACTGAAGGCGCCGATGGGAAAGGCCGGCGAAAGCCAGCTTTGCAGGCGCAGCAGTTGTTCCGGGCTAGTGGTCATGACCATGCCCGCCAGATTGATCGTCATAGGCGCCGCCCTCGGGCTGAAACGGTGCGGTGATCTCGTCGACCTGGGCACCCATGCCGCGCACCATTGCTTCGATCACGTGATCGGGGCGAATGCGCAACCGTTCCTCCGTGATATCGGTTGGCAGATGCCGGTTGCCCAGGTGCCAGGCCATGCGCAGCAGCGCCAGGGGCGTGGCGCAGCAGATTTCCAATAGCGGCTCCGGCGCGGCCCGCACGGCCAGCCAGCGGCCATCGCTGATCCGCAGGCCGTCGCCATGGGCCATGGCCTTGGCCTTGGGCAGATCGAGCAGGATGTCCTCGCCGCCGTCGGTCTGTAACCGGATGCGCCGGCGGTGGCGTTCGTCAAACGCCAGGGTGACACCGTCCTCGGCCAATTCGGATGGCCAATTATCGGCATTGAAATGTGCGACGGCGCGTTGCATTTTCCTGCTCCTCAATACATGAAATACCGTTGCGCCATGGCCAGGACTTCCGCCGGCTCGCAGGTCAGCAAGACGCCATCGGCGCGCACTTCATAGGTTTCCGGGTCCACCTCGATCTTCGGCATATGGTCATTCAGAACCATCGCCGTCTTACCGATACCGCCGCGGGTATGGCCCACGGCCAGGACCGGTTTGGCCAGGCCGTAGCTCTTTGCCGCCTCCTGGCCGGCCTGGGAGACGAAGGTCACGGCGGAGGCCGCCTGGGCGCCGCCGAAAGCGGCAAACATGGGGCGGAGATATTGCGGCTGCGGCGTCGGGATCGAGGCATTGGGATCGCCCATTTGTGCTGCTGCGATGGAACCCATTTTCAACACCAGATCCGGTTTGACGCCAAAGAAAGCCGGCGACCAGACACAGAGATCTGCCAGTTTGCCCACTTCGATCGAGCCTACGTGCTCCGCGATGCCCTGGGCGATGGCGGGGTTGACGGTGTATTTCGCCACGTAGCGCCGGGCGCGCAGGTTGTCGTTATCGCCGCTTTCGCCGTCCAGAGCGCCGAATTGCTTCTTCATCTTGTCGGCGGTTTGCCAGGTCCGGATGATGACCTCGCCGACCCGGCCCATGGCCTGGCTGTCCGAGGCGATAATGGAAAAGGCGCCCAGGTCGTGCAGGATATCCTCCGCTGCGATGGTCTCCTTACGGATGCGGCTTTCGGCAAAGGCAACATCCTCGGCGATATTTGGATCCAGATGATGGCAGACCATCAACATGTCCAGATGCTCGTCCACGGTGTTGCGGGTGTAGGGCCGCGTGGGATTGGTGGACGAAGGAATGACGTTGGCCTCGCCGCAGACCTTGATGATGTCCGGGGCATGGCCGCCGCCGGCACCTTCGGTGTGGAAGGCATGGATGGTGCGGCCCTTGAAGGCCTTGTTGGTATTCTCGACAAATCCGGATTCATTCAGGGTGTCCGTGTGGATCATCACCTGAACATCCATCTCGTCCGCCACGGAGAGACAGCAATCGATCGCCGACGGCGTGGTACCCCAGTCTTCGTGCAGTTTCAAACCGCAAGCTCCGGCTTCCACCTGCTCCACCAGGGCGGAGGGCAGGGAGGCATTGCCTTTGCCGAAAAACCCAAGGTTCATGGGAAAGCCATCGGCGGCCTGCAGCATACGCTGGATATGCCAGGGCCCAGGCGTACAGGTGGTGGCGTTGGTGCCCGTGGCGGGACCCGTGCCGCCGCCCATCATGGTGGTGACGCCGGAAAACAAAGCCTCCTCAATCTGCTGCGGGCAGATGAAATGGATATGCACATCCAGGCCGCCGGCGGTGATGATCTTGCCTTCGCCGGCAATGGCCTCGGTCGATGGTCCGATGATGATGTCGACGCCAGGCTGGACGTCCGGATTGCCTGCCTTGCCGATGCCGACGATGCGGCCATCGGTGATGCCGATGTCGGCCTTGACCACGCCCCAGTGGTCCAGGATCAGGGCGTTGGTAATCACCGTATCCACCGCACCTCCGGCGCGGGTGACCTGGGATTGCCCCATGCCGTCGCGGATCACTTTGCCGCCGCCGAATTTGACCTCCTCGCCATAGATGGTGTGGTCCTTCTCGACCTCGATGAACAGGTCGGTGTCGGCCAGGCGCACCTTGTCGCCCAGTGTTGGGCCGTACATATGGGCATAGTCGCCCCGGTTCATTGTTGCCGGCATGGTCTAACCCTCCCCATCCAGCGTGCCCTGGACGGCAGCGTTGAAGCCATATACCTGGCGAAGGCCCAGGTAGGTTACCAGCGGCACCTCGCGGCTTTGTCCCGGCTCGAACCGGATCGCCGTGCCGGCGGGGATATCCAGCCGCCGGCCCCGGGCCGCCTCCCGGTCGAAATCCAGGGCACTGTTGGTTTCATAAAAATGATAGTGACTGCCCACCTGCACGGGCCTGTCGCCGGTATTGGCGATGGTCAGGGTGATGACGTCCTGGCCTAGGTTCAGGGTGATCTGGCCGTCGCCTGCGATAATTTCGCCTGGGATCATGACAGCTCTCCTTAACGAATGGGGTGATGGACGGTGACCAACTTGGTGCCGTCGGGAAAGGTGGCTTCGACCTGGACGTCGTGCAGCATCTCCGGGATGCCCTCCATGACCTGGTCGCGGCCGATGACGCCCGCACCCGCCGCCATCAGATCGGCCACCGTGCGGCCGTCGCGGGCGCCTTCAACAACGAAATCGGTGATCAGGGCCACGGCCTCGGGGTAGTTCAGCAGGACACCACGCTCCAGGCGGCTGCGCGCCACCATTGCCGCGGTCGCGACCATCAGCTTGTCTTTTTCCCGTGGGGTCAGGTACATGGGTGTTCTCCTCCAGTGAATTCGTCAACAGGCCCAGACGCGCGGCAGCGGCAAGGCGCTGCCATGAATGGCGGCACGAAAGGGCGTCAAGAATGCCTCCACATCCCGGCGCAGGATCAGGCCGTCCAGGGCCAGAAAACGGCAGATCAAAAGGCCGGGCCGTTCGCTGACTCCGGCGCGGCCGACGCAGTCGCTCAGCAAGTCTCGCGCGGTTTCCAGATGCTCGCCCGCATCGGCGGCGGCGTATATCAGCGTGGCGACGGCCCGGGCACCATCCAATAGCGAGCGGCGCCGGCGCAGGCTCTCGATATCGCCCTGCAAGCGGAAATCATCGGCCCAGATCAGTCTGCCGTCCAGGCGCAAACGCCAACTGTCGTGGACTGAAGCATCGTCCAATTGCTCGCCGCTGGCCAGCCGGCCCAGAAGCAGCCAGTCCAGGGCCAGCAGGCGGGAGGCGCTATCCAGCTCTATTTGGGTCTGGCGGACCAGAGTGGCACCGTTGAACAGGATCGTTTCCTGGGGCAGCCATTCCAGCACCGCACCGCCGCTGATCTTCAAGTGGCTGTCCACCCGGCTGTTGTCGCCACGGGAGCGGTAGACTTTCTCCGCCGCCTGGCTTGTTGCCGTTACCTGGGCGCCGTCCTCCGCCGTGATGACATAGTCCAGATGATCGCCATCGGTAATGCCGCCGGCAGTATTCAGCAATACCGCTTCAACCCCGCCATGGGGCCGGCGGGGCAACAGAACACGGCAGGGGTTGGCCTGGTACAGCTCGCTCAGGCGGCACTCGGGCCCGGCAAAGCCCACCCGCGCGGCGCCGTTCAGGCGCTGCAGGGGAATAGGGGAGTCAGACCGTGAGGTAGCGGCGTACATCGGTTTCCACCATGCCAGAGCGTTGGCCGGATAATACCACCTCACCCCGGTCCATGACGATGTAGCTGTCGGCGAGATCCCGGGCGAACTCGAAATATTGCTCGACCAGGACAATGGCCATGTCGCCACGGTCCCGCAGCAGGGCGATGATGCGCTGAATGTCCTTGATGATGGAGGGCTGGATACCTTCCGTGGGCTCGTCCAGAACCAACAGGCGCGGCTGCATCGCCAGGGCACGGGCGATGGCCAGCTGCTGTTGCTGGCCGCCCGATAGATCGCCGCCACGGCGGTCCAGCATATCCTGCAGCACGGGGAACAGCTTGAATGTTTCAGGCGGCAGGCGCCGTTCGCTACGGGGTAGGGCGGCGAAGCCCGAACGCAAATTTTCATCTACGGTCAGGAAGGGGAAAATCTCCCGCCCCTGCGGCACATAGGCGATGCCGGCACGGGCCCTGGCATGGCTGGCGGTTTTCGTGATGTCGCGGTCTTCCCACTGAATGCTGCCGCCCTGGATGGCCTGTTGTCCGACAATGGCGCGCAGCAGGGAGGTCTTGCCGACACCATTGCGTCCCAGCACACAGGTCACCTGGCCCGGCCTGGCTGTCAGGGAAACGCCGCGCAAGGCCTGGGAGGCGCCATAGAAGAGATCGATATTGTCTACCTGCAGCATTTCCTAACGCCCCAAATAGACTTCGATGACTTTTTCGTCGTTTTGCACCACGTCCAACGGCCCCTCGGACAGTACCGAACCTTCGTGCAGGACCGAGACCTTGGTGCCCAGGGCGCGGACGAACTCCATGTCGTGCTCCACCACGACGACGGAGCGGGTCTTGGCGATGCCGCGCAGCAGATCGGCGGTCTGTTCCGTCTCCGCATCGGTCATGCCCGCGACCGGTTCATCCACCAGCAGCAACTCTGGCTGTTGCATCAACAGCATGCCGATCTCCAGCCACTGCTTCTGCCCATGGGACAATTCACCCGCCATGCGGTCTCGGTCCTGGGTCAGGGCAATGGTCTCCAGGGTTTCGTCAATGGCGTCCCGTTGCGCGCCGGATAGTTTTGCCAACAGGGTCGCGAAGGGTCCGCGTGGGGCTTTTTGCGCCAGTTGCAGGTTGTCTTCGACGCTGTGGCTCTCGAACACGGTGGGTTTCTGGAATTTGCGGCCGATGCCAAGGTTGGCGATTTCGGCCTCGTCCCGCCGGGTCAGGTCGATATCGCCCTGGAACAATGCGATGCCCTTGTCGGGGCGGGTGCGGCCGGTAATGATATCCATCATGGTGGTCTTGCCGGCGCCGTTGGGACCGATGATGGCCCGCATCTCGCCGGTTTCCACCACCAGGCTTAGATCGTTCAGGGCCTTGAAACCGCCGAAGCTGACGGAGATGCCGTCGAGATAAAGGACGTCTTCGCTCATGACCGGCTCCGTGCCGATAGCATGTTCAGGCTGCCGGAAATGCCCCCCAGGATTCCTCGGGGCAGGAACAGTGTTACGGCAATGAACAGGCCACCCAGAGCGAACAGCCAGATTTCGGGAAAGGCGGCGGTGAAGTAACTTTTCGCCATGTTGACCAGAACCGCGCCCATGATCGCGCCGATCAGGGTACCGCGTCCACCCAGGGCGACCCAGACGACAATTTCAATGGAGTTGGCGGGGGCGAACTCGCCGGGATTGATGATGCCCACCTGGGGCACATACAAGGCACCCGCTATGCCG
This sequence comes from Alphaproteobacteria bacterium, assembly GCA_030747035.1. Lineage (GTDB taxonomy): Bacteria > Pseudomonadota > Alphaproteobacteria. The sequence goes on from JASLLM010000057.1 coordinate 8,062, forward strand.
GCCATGACGGCCGAGACGGTGAAAACGAACACTTTGTAATGCTCAACCCGGTAGCCCAGGAACCGCGTCCGGCTTTCCGCATCCCGAATGCCGATCAGGATCTTGCCCAATTTGGATGTCACGATGACCCGGCAGATCAGGAAGCCGGCCAAAAGGGCGCCGCCGGAGGCGATGAACAGGGCCGCGCGCATACCCTGGCTGCGCAGATCGAAGCCCAACAGTTCCTTGAAATCGGTCAGGCCGTTGTTGCCGCCGAAACCCATGTCGTTACGGAAGAAGGCCAGCATCAGGGCAAATGTCATGGCCTGGGTAATGATGGAAAGATAAACGCCGCTGACCCGGCTGCGGAAGGCAAACCAGCCGAATATGAAGGCCAGGAGGCCCGGAACCAGCATCACCATGGCCATGGCGAAGAAGAAGTTGTCGAAGCCGTACCAGTACCAGGGCAGCTCCTGCCAATTGAGGAAAACCATGAAGTCCGGCAGTTCGGCATTGCCATAGACGCCCCTATCGCCGATCTGACGCATCAGATACATGCCCATGGCGTAGCCGCCCAGGGCGAAGAAGGCGCCATGGCCCAGGCTGAGAATGCCGCAATAACCCCAGATCAGATCCACCGCCAGGGCCAGCAGGGCAAAGGCGAGGTACTTGCCGAACAGACTGACCGCGTAGGTGGGTATGTGCAGGGCGGAGCCTTCCGGCACGGCCAGATTGAGCACCGGCACAATGATGGTGATGGCGGCCAGCAGGGCGGAGAAGATCCAATGAGATGTCACGAAACGCATCGCCTAGGCCTCCGCCGCGCGGCCCTTCAGGGCGAACAGGCCGCGGGGGCGTTTCTGGATGAACAGAATGACCAGAACCAGGATCAGGATCTTGCCCAGGACGGCACCCGCGTAAGGTTCCAGGAACTTGTTCGCCATGCCAAGTGACAGGGCACCCACCAAAGTGCCCCACAGGTTGCCAACGCCGCCGAATACCACGACCAGGAAGCTATCGATGATGTAGCCCTGGCCCAGGTTGGGGCTGACGTTGTCGATCTGACTCAAGGCCACGCCGGCCAGTCCGGCGACGCCGGAGCCCAGACCGAAAGTCAGGGCGTCGACCCAGCTGGAGCGGATCCCCACCGCATCGGCCATGGCGCGGTTCTGGGTCACCGCCCGCATGCGCAGGCCAAAATCGGTGTAGCGGATCAGCAGGGTCAACACCAGAAACACCAGGACCGCGAAGATGATGATGCAGATGCGGTTATTGGTCAGCACCAGGCCGCCGGTAATCTCGATGGCACCGCTCATCCAGGAAGGCGCGATCACCTCGCGGTTGGTGGGGCCAAAGATCGAGCGCACGAATTGCTGCAGCATCAGGCTCAGACCCCAGGTCGCCAGCAGGGTTTCCAGGGGCCGGCCATAGAGGAAACGAATAACACTGCGTTCCAGGAATACGCCGAACAGACCGGCGATGAGAAAGGCGGCTGGAATGGAAAGCAGTAGCGATTGGGTGATGGCACCGGGGTAATATTGCTGCATGACGACCTGCACGACGTGGGTCGTATAGGCGCCCAGCATGACCATTTCGCCATGCGCCATGTTGATCACACCCATGACGCCGAAGGTAATCGCCAGTCCGATCGCCGCCAGCAACAGGACCGAGCCCAGGCTGAGGCCTTGAAAGAGGTTCTGCAGAATATCGAAAAAGGCCAGACGTTGTTCGATGCTGGCGTCGGCCTGCTTTACCGCCACAAGCAAGTCACCCTTGGCGGTCTGCGCGGTTTTCGCCAGCAGATCACGGACGCCGCGGTCGGGGTAGTCCGCCAGGATATGGGCGGCGGCAAGTTTTTCCTCGTCCGTGCCGTGGCGCAGACGGGCCGCTGCCAAGGTGCGCGCCAGGGCCTCGCGTACGCCATCGTTGGTTTCGTTCAGATAGGCCTTGGCCAGGGCCGGCAGACTGTCGGCGCCGGCGGATTTAAACATGGACTGTGCCGCGTTTAGACGCTGGGCCGGATCGGTGCTGAACAGTGTCAGTGAACCCAGGGCGCCCCGCAGAACACCGCGCAGGCGATTGTTGACACGGATTTTCTTGGAGGAGCGGGATTTTGCCGGGCCAAGGGGTTCGCCAGTGAGGGCGTTGAGAAAGCGCCGCTTGCCATCCTTCTTTTCCAGAACAACGATCAGGCCGTCTGATTTGCGGATATGGAGGCGGCCGTTCAACATTGCCGTCAGGGGCGCGACAACGCGGGCATCGCCGCTGGCCGCAAGCTTTTCGACGACCGCGATCTTGGCGGCGTAGCTTTTGGCCTTCAGGCCCTCCAGCAGTTCCGCTGTTTGATCCGCGAACGCCGGTGAGGCAAAGAGCAGTAACAGGGGAAGCAGAAGTCTTCGCAACATTTCGCTCTTGGCCCCATGAAAAGGAAACTGGATCAACAAAAGGAACAAGCTTTGGGGAGGCGAAGGGCAGCGGTATTCCGCCCGTCGCCTCCCCATTAGATCTTAGTTCGTGAAGGCCGGCTTCTTGCAGTTGCCGCAGACCCAGGGGTAGGTCCAATCGGCGGTCAGTGCCGCGCTTTCGGGGATGAAGTCACTCCAGGCATCGCCCACGACTTCGCCTTCGGTCTGCCAGACCACGTCGAACTGGCCATCTTCCTGGATTTCGCCAATCAACACCGGCTTGGACAGATGGTGGTTGGCGTTCATGACGGCCATGCCGCCGGTCAGGTTCTTGACCTTTTGGCCATACATGGCCTGGCGAACCGCATCCACATCTGTGGTGCCGGCCTGCTTGACGGCCTGGGTCCACATCTTGAAGCCGATATAGGTGGCTTCCATGGGATCGTTGGTGACCCGCTTTTCGTCCTTGATGAAGGCGTGCCAGGCTTTGATGAAGGTATCGTTTTCAGGCGCATCCACGGACATGAAGTAGTTCCAGGCACCCAGGTGGCCGACCAGGGGCGTTGTGTCCAGCCCGGCGAGCTCTTCCTCACCGACCGAGAAGGCCACGACGGGAATGTCTTCGGCCTTGATGCCCTGGTTGCCGAGTTCCTTGTAGAAGGGCACATTGGCATCGCCATTGATGGTGGATACCACGGCGGTCTTGATGCCCTGGGAGGCAAACTTCTTCACGTTGGCGACAATGGTCTGCCAATCAGAGTGTCCGAAGGGTGTGTACTCTTCCATGATATCGGCATCCGCGATGCCTTTGGTATGCAGGAAGGCGCGCAGGATCTTGTTGGTCGTGCGGGGATAGACGTAGTCCGTACCCAGCAGAACGAAACGTTTGGCCCCACCGCCGTCTTCGCTCATCAGATACTCGACCGCCGGGATCGCCTGCTGGTTCGGCGCCGCGCCGGTGTAGAAGACGTTGCGGGAAGATTCTTCGCCCTCGTACTGCACCGGATAGAACAGCATGCCGTTCAATTCCTCGAACACCGGCAGCACGGATTTCCGGGAGACGGAGGTCCAGCAGCCGAATACCACATCGACCTTGTTGACCTGGATCAGTTCCCGGGCCTTTTCCGCGAACAGAGGCCAGTTCGAGGCCGGATCGACGACGACCGCCTCGACCTTCTTGCCCAACAGGCCGCCTTCCTTGTTCAGATTGTCGATCATCATCAAGACCGAGTCTTTCAGTGTGGTCTCCGAGATCGCCATGGTTCCCGAAAGGGAGTGAAGTACGCCGACCTTGATGGTGTCTTCCGCGGCCTTGGCCGGGACGGCCCCGATGCCGACACCCGCCGCCAGGGCGGCCGCGGCCAGGGTGTTGAGGGCATTGCGTCTGCTAATCATGAGTTTGTCTCCATAAGAGGTTGTCTTGCACCAACCCATGAATTGCAAACAGCGTGCCAGTTTGATTTATTTTTATTGATTCTCGTTAAGACGTTGTGATTGCAGGAAAAATGGCTGATGTCAGGACTCGGTATATGGGTTTGACACGGCGTCTAAAATTTAGGCAATGAAATTTTCGTGTCTAAAATATAGGCAAAAGTAATTCCACCCCGGCCCTTGCCTTGCGGCGTTGAGGGGGCAAAATAGGGCACCGGCAGGCTTCGGCCCGCCGCACGGGGTTGTCTTGCACCACTGGATGATCTCGGGGCACCGTGGCATTGAATGCCACGGTGTCGGCCGGTGCCGGCGGACATTAGATGCCGATGGTCAGCCGATGGCCTGCAGGTCCTGGGTCTGATCCACTGCACCACCGCCGCGGATGCGGTCATGGGGGAAGTTCAGGTGGACGACGGTGCCGACGTTGGGTTCGCTCTCGAGCGTCAACGTGCCGCCGTGCAATTCCGTCAGGGCCTTGGCTATGGAGAGGCCCAGGCCGGTACCTTGGTATTTGCGGCTGAGACTTTTGTCGACCTGGGCGAATGGCTGCAGCGCCTGGGTAATATCCTCCGGCCCCATGCCGATGCCATAGTCCTGGATGGAAATGGTTAGGCCCGCTCCGGCCTCGCTTCGCACGAATATGTCGACCTCGGGATTGTCGGGCGAAAATTTGATGCCGTTGGAAATAATATTCGACAGTATCTTGCGGAATGCCAGCTCATCGGCCAGTAGTGCGGGCGTTTCGGCCGGGATATCAGTTTGAATGCAGCTTTTCTCCCGAGATTTCCCTTTGTCCAGGAGATTGCGGCAAATGTCGATGTTGTCGCTGATGCTGAGCTCCGACTCGGAGAGGGTGTAGTTGCCGGCTTCTATCCGGGTGATGTCCAAAATATCATTCACGATGTTCAGGAGGTGCATGCCATCGTGGTGTATGAGGTCGACGTATTCGGCGTTCGATTCGTTGCCCAAATCACCGAATATCTTCTGCTGCAGGGCTTCGGAAAAGCCGATAATGGCGTTTAGCGGCGTACGCAGCTCGTGGCTCATATTGGCCAGGAATGTGCTTTTGGCGCGGTCGGCCAGTTGCGCCTTGCGCACGGCGTTCTGTAGCGCCAGCTCATTGGCTTTGCGGTGGGTAATGTCCACGATCGAGCTGGCCATGCGGTTGATCTTGCCCGTGTCGTCGGTGACGCCCTGACCGCGGCAGTCCAGCCAGATATAGTTGCCATCATCGCGGCGAAACCTATGCTCCCGGTGGTAGGCTTCGGTCTCGCCATTCAGATGCGCCGTCATCGCCGCCTCCGCTTCCGCGCGTTCATCGGGATGGATCATCGATAGCCAGAAATCATAATCGAATTCGGCCAAGCTGCCCTCGGCCAAGCCCAGCCATTTTTCGATGTTGGGCGAGGCAAAGATCCGGCCTTCTTCCATGACCCAGAGGCCGGCTGAAGTCCCCTCGAGAACGTTGGCCCAGCGGCTTTCCTGACGGCGCAGTTCGCGTTCGGACTGCACCATCTCCGTCACATCCGAGGCAATGCCGCGATAGCCGGCAAAATGGCCTTGTCGGCTCCTGATCGGTTTTCCGGAAACACGGGTCCAATGCGGCTGTTCGTCGCTGTCCTTGCGCCGATAGATGAAATCGCGAATGGGTAGCTGCGCCCTCATCTGGGTTAGGTGATCGTTCCAGGCCTCCCAATCAGAATCCTCGTGCAGCAATACCTTTTCAGATTGCCCGACCAGCGATTTCGGTGAAATTCCGATGATCGATACGGCATTTTTCGAGACATAGGTGAAGCGCAAATCGGCATCCATTTCCCAGAACCAGTCGACGCCGGTTTCGGTAAAATCGCCTAGGCGGCTCTCGCTGGTGTCCATGCCGTTGTTGATGGCCCGCGCCACCTGTCCCAGTTCGTAAATCTGGGATTCGGGTACGCGCGAATTGCGGTCGCCGGCGGCTTGCCGCTGCACGATCCCAACCATCTTGTTCAGCGGCAGTAATACCTGCCGCTGCAACAGTAGATAGACAAACCCGACGGTAGCGGAAACCACAACCAGGAATCCGGCGATCAACGCCATGCGCAGCCGGCTAATTGCTTGCAGTATATCGGCAGGGTTCAGACGCACCATGATCGTACCGCGGCTTCCCGGCGGGGAGGTTGCACCAGGCGTTTTCGCCTTGCCACGATCGCCGTCCATCTGGCTCCGCCATGACAATTGTTTGGCGATTGTGAAATCGCCACTATTTTCCATACGTTCGTACTGATCACCCAGGCGTGCCAACTGTTGAATATTGGCGCGGATTTGGGCTTCCACATCACTTGCCTTGGACCGGGCCGCTGCCGCGATCCTGTCGGGTCCACCGTTCTTGTCATGCAGGATGATGCCCATGGCACGGATGTTCGGGCCGTCGGCGACGATGTGGCGTGCCAGCAACTGCAGCTCCTGCTGGCTGTGGGGTTTCATCAGGGCGTGGTTTATTGCTGTCGTCAGTACGCGGCCGCGCGCAGTCAACTCCGCTTCAGACAGCGATGATGTCGCGACATGAATGATCCACAAGCCGGCCATGGAGACGACCAGCCCGCCGGCAAGCATCGGAATCAAGAAATTGCGCCGCAGCGTTGATTTCTGCACCTACTACCCAATCAGAGACGGCGAACCGGGCGTACGTGCGCACCGGGAGGCCATTTACCATTCCCGTTGGATAATTTGCACCTTTGATGCTTAAGGTAGCGTTAAGCGTAACTGTAATTTCCCGGCCGCGTTCAGGTGTTTTCGCCGGGATAGCCGATGGCGTGCAATGCATCCGTGATCTCGTCCAGGATGACCGGATCGTCAATCGTGGCGGGCATCTTCCATTCCTTGCCGTCGGCGATGGCACCCATGGTGCCGCGCAGGATCTTGCCGGAGCGGGTTTTCGGCAAACGTGGCACGACGGTACAGGTCTTGAACGCCGCCACGGGGCCGATTTCGGCCCGCACCTTGCCGACAAGTTCCTGACAGATCGTGCCTTCATCACGGTCGACGCCGGCCTTGAGCACGACAAAGCCCACGGGAACCTGGCCTTTCAGGCTGTCGGCGACGCCGACCACGGCGCATTCGGCAACATCGCCGTGGCCGGAAAGAACCTCTTCCATGCCGCCGGTGGAGAGGCGATGGCCGGCGACGTTGATGATGTCGTCGGTACGGGACATGATGTAAAGGTAGCCATCCTCGTCCTGATAGCCGGCATCGGCGGTTTTGTAATAGCCGGGAAATTCTTCCATATAGGATTCGATAAATCGGTCATCCGCCTGCCACAGGGTTGGCAGACAGCCGGGCGGCATTGGCAGCTTGATAACGATGGCCCCGGTTTCGCCGCGTGGGATTTCTTTGCTGCTTTCGTCCACCACCCGGACGTCATAGCCGGGCACCGCCTTAGTGGGCGAGCCGTATTTCACCGGCAAAGCGCCCAGGCCAATGCAATTGGCGGCGATGGCCCAGCCCGTCTCGGTCTGCCACCAATGATCGATCACCGGTTTCTGCAATTGCTGCTCGGCCCATTGAATGGTGTCGGGATCGGCCCGCTCGCCGGCCAGAAACAGGGTGCGGAAGTTGGACAGATCGTACTTGGACAGCAGAACGCCATCGGGGTCTTCGCGGCGGATGGCGCGGAAGGCGGTCGGCGCGGTGAATAGCGCGACACATTTGTGCTGTTCGATAACGCGCCAGAACACGCCCGCGTCCGGCGTGCCCACGGGTTTGCCCTCGAACAGGATCGTCGTGGCACCATGGTACAACGGCGCATAGACGATATAGGAATGACCAACCACCCAGCCCACGTCCGAGGCCGACCACCAGACCTCGCCCGGGTCCACATCATAGACATTCTTCATGGACCATTTCAGGGCCACCAGGTGACCGCCGTTGTCACGCACGACGCCTTTCGGGATGCCGGTGGTGCCGGAGGTATAAAGGATATACAGCGGATCGGTGGCCAGAACCGGCACGCAATCGGCCGGCTGCGCCGCGCCGACGGCCTCGTCCCAATCATGGTCCCGGCCGGGGAGTAGTTCGGCGGTCTCCATCTCCCGTTGCAGGATGACGCAGGCTTGCGGTGTGTGGCTGGACATTTCGATGGCGCCGTCCAGCAGCGGCTTATAGGGAATAACCCGCCCCGGCTCGATCCCGCAGGAGGCGGAGAGGATCACTTTCGGCAGGGCGTCGTCGATGCGGGTGGCCAATTCGTTGGCCGCAAAGCCGCCGAAGACGACGGAATGCACCGCGCCGATGCGGGCGCAGGCCAGCATGGCGACGGCGGTCTCGGGCACCATGGGCATGTAGATAATCACCCGGTCACCCTTGTCCACGCCAAGGCCCCGCAGCATGCCGGCGCATTGGGCGACCTGGGCTTTCAGCTCGTTGTAGCTGATGGTGCGCATGGAATTGGTGATCGGTGAATCGTAGATTATCGCCGCCTGCTCGCCGCGCCCGGCCTCTACATGGCGGTCCACCGCGTTGTAGCAGGTGTTGGTCTGGGCACCGGTGAACCAGCGGTAAAACGGCGGTTTGTCATCATCCAGCACCCGGTCCCAGGTCTTGATCCAATGGATATCCTGGGCCGCCTCGGCCCAGAATGATGCCGGGTCGTTCTGCCAGGCGGCATATGTTTCGTCATATCCATTGGCCATGATGGTTTCCTTTGTTCCGCGATTTCTACCTGGTTGCGTTACATATTATGAAGGTACACCCTGGGCAAGTCATGAACCACCCGTCGCCGCCAAATCAAGCCGAGACCACACCCGCCTGGATCGCCGAGGCTCTCCGCGCCGAAGAGCTTGCCGGCCTGCGCCTGGCGGTTCGTGCGCGGGCGGTGGTTATGACCGCGATCGCCCTGATGATCATGCTATTGCAACCCTTTCCCTACAGCGCCGTCAATGCCGGATTGATGCTGCTGTTCGCTGGACTTGGCGGATTGCACTATCTCGCAATGGTCAGATTTGCCACTGCCTGGCCGGGTTATGTTTTTCCCAGCCTGGACGTGATCCTTTATGTCCTGATGCTGTTCCTGATCAATCCCGCCATGTGGCCCGGTTTGCAGCCGGAGATGTTGTACGCCTACGCCTCCTCGCTGTTTCTATTGGTCCTGATGGCCACGGCGGCGCTTTCATACGTGGCGGGGCCGCTGATCTGGTTCGGTGGCTTTGCCGCCGCCATCTGGTTTCTCGCCTTCATCTGGATTGTCCGGGATCCGGATGCCGCCGCCGCGCTGGCCCAGGCCCAGGGTTTGCAAGAAGCGCAATTCGCCGTGGCTATCCCGCGCATTATCGAGGCTTGCTATTTCCTGCTGGGCGCAACGGTCCTGGCGGTGGTGGTCGCTCGCTCCCGCCGCCTGGTGACCCGCCAGGCCGCGGCCATGCGGGAGCGGACCAACTTGGCGCGCTATTTTTCCCCCAACATGGTCGAGGAACTGGCCCGCACGGACGAACCCCTGGGCGCGGTGCGCCAGCAGGAGGTGGCGGTGCTGTTCATCGATATCGTCGGCTTCACGACGTTGTCGGAGGATCTGCCGCCCCATCAGGTGATCGATTTGCTGCGGGATTTTCAAGGCCGAATGTCGGCACGGGTTTTTGCCCACGGCGGCACCATCGATAAATATCTGGGTGATGGTTTGATGGCCACGTTCGGCACGCCCTGGCCCGGTGAGCGGGACGCCGCCGATGCCCTGGCTTGCGGCGCGGCCATGGCGGCTGAACTGGGGCAATGGAACGCTATCCGAAATGGACAGGGCGCAGAGGCAGTTGAAGCCGGCATCGGTATCCATTACGGCCCCGTCGTGGTTGGCGACATGGGCGGCGAGGGCGCCATGGAATTTGCCGTGATCGGCGATACGGTGAATGTGGCCGCCCGCCTGGAAGCCCTGAGCCGCAGCCTTGAAGCCGACATTGTCATCAGCGCCGAGCTGGCCGCCGCCGCCAGGAACCAAGGCGAAGACGGGGCGGTCCTGGACGCGTTTCAGCCGGCCCCGCCGCAAACCTTGCGCAACCGGGCCCAGGCGGTGGAGCTGTTGTTCCGGCCGCGTCCGGCCCGAGCCTAGGTATCGGGAACGTAGAGCGGGGGCAGGCTTTCGGTCAGATCGAAATCGTCCAGGTTCCGTGGCACCTTCAGTACCGCGTTGGCCCGCAGCGCCAACTCACCATCGGCGAAAAGCCGGCCCTCGGCAAAGACCAGGCTGCGGGTCTGTTTGACGATGCTGCCATGGGCCTCGACCCATTGCCCGTCCATCACCGTGGCGACGAAATCCGTGGTCATGTTGACCGTGACCAGGAAACCGGGAATGCCGGTTTCAACGTTGGCGTTGAAACCCAGCTCTATATCCATCAGGGTGAACAGCATGCCGCCGTGGCAGATCTTGGCCGCATTGACGTGTTTTTCGCCGCAGCGAAAGCCGAATACGACCTTGTTACCGAGATTCTTGAGGAACAACGGTCCCACCGTGCCGTAATAATATCGTTCCGGCTCCCAGGGGTGAAAGCCGGAGGGTGGATTGTACGCTTCGAAGGACATGCAAAAACCTGACGATATAGTGAACCTGGCCGGCAAACCTAGCGGACAGTTCCTGGTTGGCAAAGGGACAATGTGATTTGGCGTTGGAAGGATCCACGTGAGCGATAATGTAACCCACGACGTCACGCTGGGCAGCGCCTACCGGTTCTTCGTGCCGCTGATCCTGATGACCGAACTAAACATGATCTCGAAATCCGTGATCAATGCGGCGCTGGCCCGCTCACCTGACCAGAACGTCACCCTCGCCGCCTTTCACGTTGCCTTCACGCTCTACTTCGCCGTTTCCTCCAGTACCGAGGTTTGCTCTCTCATCACCCTGTCCTACCTCAAGACCAAGCATGCCCTAAGCCGGCTGCTGCGTTACATGACCGTGATCGTCGCGGTGCCCTGGCTGCTGGCCCAGTTTCTGGCGTTTTCGCAACTGGGGGATTGGGCCTTTGGCGGCCTGTTCGGCGCCTCCGACGCGGTGGTGGTGCAGGCGAAATCGGCCATATTCCTGTTGTCGCTGAGCGCGCCGATCCTGCTCACCCGGTCCATCTGTTTCGGGCTGATCCTGATGCATCAGCGGACGATCTTCATCACCTATGCCACTTTCATCCGCCTGGCGTCGTTGGCCGTGTCCCTGGTTGTCCTGCCAAGATTTCTGGACGGCGCATCCATAGGCGCCGCCGCGCTGGTTACCTGTATGGCGTTGGAGACCGTCGTGGCGTTTATTTTTGCCCGGCCGTTGTATCGCGAGTTGCCCCAAGGCGGCGGTGATGGCGGCGAGGCGCCGCCCAGTTTTCGGCAGCAATGGCGCTTCTCCTGGCCGTTGATGCTGAATACCTCGTCCGAGATGGGCGTCATAACGGCCATCAGCATCTTCCTCGGCATGCTGGCGAATCCTGACTTGGCGCTCGCCGCCTTCAACATCATTTACGGCCTGGTCAGTCTACTGATGAGCCCCATGCGCAACTTGTTGCAGACCGCGCAAACCCTGGTCAGGACGCTGGCGGACCGGCGACCGATGTTTGTCTTTGCCCTGCATTTGGTGGGCTTTTTCGGCGCGCTTGGCCTGCTGCTTTTCTACTCGCCACTTGAAGGGATCATTTTGGCCGATGTCATGGGCCTACGGCCGGAGTTGGAAAACTATTGTTCCCCCGCCTTGAAGCTGGCTTTTCTGATGTCGGCGGCATGGGCCTATTCGGCACTTTACCGCGGCCTGCTTGCCGGTGTGCGGGATACCACGATGCTGGCGGCGAGTGGCCTGTCCAGGATCGCCGTGGCCGTTCTGGTCTGCGCCTTTGGCCTGATTCTAGATGGAGTCAACGGCGCCATGATCGGCCTGATCGGCTGGATGGCGGGCTATGGGGCCGAGACGGCCTTGTTGGCGCTGCGCTTGAAGCGCATTGATCGCGGCGATGTGTTGTCCACGGAATAGCCAAGTCTATTGAAAACGCAATCTGTACATGACGACGCGGTTGTTGCCGGAATCCGACAGCCACAGGGTCTCGCCCCTGGTTTCGACACCTTCGGGCGTTCTGAATTTGCCCGGACCCTTGCCAGGCCGACCCGTGCCAAGGGTCAATAACATCCGGCCGTCGGCCGCGATGACCTTGATCTGGTGATTATTCTTGTCCGCCGCGATAATGGTGCCGTCGGCCAGGATGTCCTGATAGCGGACGCCATCAAAATTGTAGGGCGGGCCGCTCAATTCCCGCTTGATCGCCAAATCCGGCGACAGCAACAGCATCCGGTCATTGCCCGCATCCGACAGCCAGATATCGCCCCCCCGCGCCAATTCAAGATCATGGGGCGATGACAGCCCCGTCAATTCGCCAACAATCTTGCCGTCCTGGTAGGCCACGACATTGCCTGACCAGGCGCCGCCCACGTAGATACGCCCGTTGGGATGGGCCAATACGCCTTCGGGTCCCCGAATGCGCTGGGACAGCGTGCCGATCTGCCTGGCTTTCAGGCCGTTCATTTCATAGATGATGACACGCCCATTGTGGGTGTCGGCAACATAGGCCCGGCCCGCGCGGTCAAAATCCACATCATGGGTGCCTGATTGATGATCGGCGCCAAAGGCGGTCACGAATTTCAGGCTCTCCGCATCCAGAATGGCGACGCGGTTATTACCGACGTCGGAGACAAACAGATGCTTGCCGTCGGGCGAGAGTTTTACATCGTGCGGATTGTCCAGTTCCGCGCTGCTGGCGCGGACGAATTCCGCCCTCACTTGGGCGTTGGCGGTGCTGGCCAAAGCGATACTGACGATCAAGGCTGCGGTAAAGCGGATGATCATATCTCGCCTCCTGGAATGGGATTAACGAATTCTGCAGAATGGCGGGCCATTATGCAAATGTCGTGCCCCCTTGCCGTGGAGGCCGTGGCGGTGTATGTCTCCGCCGCGTCCGAGGCTTCGCGCCCGGCGCACCTCCTATATTCGAGACCATTTTTGAGATTGTGACCAAGCCATGCCGCTGCGCAATATTGCCATCATTGCCCATGTCGATCACGGCAAGACCACCCTGGTGGATGCCTTGTTCCGCCAATCGGGCACTTTTCGCGCCAACCAGCAGGTGGCCGAGCGGGCCATGGATTCCAATGATTTGGAGCGTGAGCGCGGCATTACCATTCTGTCCAAATGCACTTCCATCGAATGGCGGGACACGCGCATCAACATCGTCGACACGCCGGGTCATGCGGATTTCGGCGGCGAGGTGGAGCGGATCTTGAAAATGGTCGATGGCGTCGTCCTCCTGGTGGATGCCGCCGAGGGGCCGATGCCGCAAACCAAATTCGTTACCGGCAAGGCGCTGGCCCTGGGCCTGCGCCCGATCGTGGTGATCAACAAGATCGACCGGGGCGATGCCCGTCCCGATGAAGTGCTGGACGAGGTCTTTGATCTGTTCACCGCCCTGGATGCCAACGAGGATCAGCTCGACTTTCCCTACCTCTACGCGGTGGGTCGGGACGGCTGGGCCAGTGACGATCCCGCCGCCGGCGGCGGTGATCTGACGCCGTTGTTCGAATTGCTGCTGCGCCATGTGCCCAGCCCCACGGTAGACGCCGATGCGCCGTTCTCCATGATTGCCACCCTGCTGGATGCCGATCCCTATCTGGGCCGGGTTCTGACCGGGCGTGTGGAATCCGGGCGTCTGGCGCAGAACGATACCATTCGCGCCCTGTCCGATGACGGCAGCGCGGTGGAAACCACGCGGGTAACCAAGCTGCTGGCCTTTCGCGGTCTGGACCGGGTTCCGGTCGATGCGGTTTCGGCCGGCGACATCATTGCCATTGCCGGGCTGCAGACGGCCACGGTTGCCGATACCATCGCCGATCCGGAAGTGACCGAACCCATCAAGGCGCCGCCTATTGATCCGCCGACCCTGGCCATGCGCTTTTCCATCAATGATTCACCGCTCGCTGGGCGCGATGGCTCGAAAGTGCAAAGCCGGGTGATCTGCGACCGTCTGCTGGCGGAAGCCGAGGGCAACGTGGCCATCAAGATTTCCGAGACCGGCGAGAAGGATGCTTTCGAGGTGGCGGGCCGGGGCGAATTGCAATTGGGCGTGCTGATCGAGACCATGCGCCGGGAAGGCTTCGAGCTGACCATCGGCCGTCCCCGGGTGCTCTATCGCAATGATCCCGAAACCGGCCAGCGCCAGGAACCGTTGGAGGAAGTCTCCATCGACGTGGATGACGAGTTCACC
>JASLLM010000058.1 GCA_030747035.1 Alphaproteobacteria bacterium
GATCACGATATCGTAATCCAGGAAGTGTCTGTCGGTGTAGAACTCATCCCAATCAGCGTCCGGCAAAGCGCCCGGAAGTCCGACGAGCAAAATGCGGGGTCGGGCCTTATTCACTTTGGCCATGTATGGCTCCTGCCAAACTTGTTGTATTACGAGAATCGTAATTGTACCACGTGGTACGATCGCCTGCATTCAGTCACTCATCCGTAACGGGGGCCATGAAGCGCCGTTTCTCGAGTCCGCCTGCTTGACACCCACCCCCATTGCCCCTAAAAACCGCCGCGACCCAGGTGCGCGCGGAAAGGCCCCGCGCGGCCCTGTTTTGCGTGAAAAATTGACACTTCTTTCGAGGCTCTTTGGGGAGCGGTATCGGCGCTATGTTTGATAGCCTTTCAGACCGTCTAGGCACGGTATTCGACAAACTCACCCGGCGCGGCGCGCTGAGTGAGGGGGATGTCGATGCCGCCCTGCGCGAAGTGCGCCAGGCGCTGCTGGAGGCCGATGTCGCCCTGTCCGTGGCCCGCGATTTCATCAAACAGGTGCGCGAACGCGCCGTCGGCCAGGAGGTGGTCAAATCGGTCACGCCGGGGCAGATGGTGGTCAAGATCGTCAATGACGCCCTGGTGGAAACCCTGGGCAGCGAGGCGGTTGAGATCAATCTGAACGCCGTACCCCCCGCGCCGATCATGATGGTCGGCCTGCAGGGTTCGGGTAAGACCACGACCACGGCCAAACTGGCCAAGCGCCTGGTGGAGCGGGACAAGAAGAAGGTCCTGATGGCCTCCCTCGATACCCGCCGCCCGGCGGCAATGGAACAGCTCAAGGTGCTGGGCCAACAGATCGACGTGCCCACGCTGCCCATCGTCGAAGGGCAGAACCCCAACGATATCGCCAAGCGGGCCATGCAATCGGCGCGCCTGCAGGGCTTTGACATCATCCTGCTGGATACCGCCGGGCGCATGCATGTGGACGAGGCCCTGATGGCCGAGGTCCAGGCGGTACATGGCGTGGCCCAGCCGGTGGAAACCCTGCTGGTGGCCGACAGCCTGACCGGCCAGGACGCGGTAAACGTCGCCGAACAATTCAACAAGCGCCTCAATCTGACCGGCATCGTGCTGACCCGGGTCGACGGCGATGGCCGCGGCGGCGCCGCCCTCTCCATGCGCGCGGTGACCGGCTGCCCGATCAAGCTGCTGGGCGTCGGCGAAAAGCTGGACGAGCTGGAAACCTTCCATCCCGACCGCATTGCCTCCCGCATCCTCGGCATGGGCGACGTCGTCTCCCTGGTGGAAAAAGCCACCGAGAACATCGACGAGGCGGAAGCCGAAAAACTGGCCAAAAAGGTGCAAAAGGGCCAGTTCGACATGAACGACCTGCTGGACCAATTGCGCCAGATCTCCAAGATGGGCGGCCTGGACGGCCTGATGGCCATGATGCCCGGGGTCGGCAAGCTGAAGAAGCAGATGGCGGACGCCAATATCGATCCCAAGCTGATCAAGCGCCAGGAAGCCATCATCCTGTCCATGACCCTGGAAGAACGCCTGAAACCGAAACTGATCCATGCCTCCCGCAAGAAACGCATCGCGGCGGGCTCCGGCACCTCGGTGCAGGAAGTGAACCGCCTGCTGAAGCAGTTCAAGCAGATGTCGGGCATGATGAAAAAGGTTTCCAAGATGGGCAAAAAGGGCATGATGCGCGGCCTGCCGGGCCTGGGCGGGGCCATGCCGCAAGTACCTGGCATGCAGGGTCAGTTGCCACCGCGTTAGATTTATTGAAATTGAACAAACGAGAACAGAGCTTAAGCTGGAAATAGGAACACACGTATGTCATTGAAAGTTCGACTGGCCCGCGGCGGGGCAAAAAAGCGGCCGCATTACCGTATCGTGGTGGCGGACAGCCGCATGCCCCGGGACGGCCGCTATATCGAGCGGGTCGGCACCTACGATCCCCTGCTCGCCAAGGACAGCGAGAACCGGGTCGACCTGAAGGAAGAACGCATCCGCTATTGGCTGGACAAGGGCGCCAAGCCGACCGACCGGGTCGCCACATTCCTGGGCAAGGCGGAGATCATCCCGATGCCGGCGCAGCGCAACAACCCGCAGAAGGCAAAGCCCAAGGCCAAGGCCCAGGAACGCCTGGCCGAGGCGGCGGAAGCGGCCGAAGCGGCAAGCGCGGCGGCTGAAGAGGCCGTGGCCGAGGAAGCGGCGGCGGAGGAAGCACCTGCGGAAGAAGCGCCGGCGGAAGAAGCGGCGGCCGAGGAAGCACCGGCCGAGGAAGCACCGGCGGAGGAAGCCGCAGCCGAGGAGGCACCGGCCGAAGAGACGCCTGCCGAAGAGTCTGAGGCGGACAAATAAGTCCGCCGCCGGGGCCCGTCGAACCGGATGCGGCCGGATGTCGGACGAACGCCTGTTACTGGGTGAGATTGTCGCGGCCCACGGCATCAAGGGTCTGGTCAAGCTGCGCAGCTTTACCGAAACGCCGGAAGATATCCTGGCCTATGGGGCGTTGCGCAACGATGCCGGCAAGATTGTCGAACTGACCCTGCGGGGGCCGACCAAGGGCGGTCTTCTGGCGGCGGTAAAGGGAATTGCCGACCGCGACGGGGCCGAGGCCATGAAGGGCACCAAGCTATACGTGGCGCGCGGTGTCCTGCCGGAGCTGCCGGCGGACGAGGAAGAGTTTTACCATGCCGATCTGATCGGTCTGGCGGTTGAGTTGACGGACGGCACGGCCTTTGGCCAGGTAAAGGCGGTGCATGATTTTGGCGCCGGGGATTTGCTGGAGATCCAGCCCCATTCTTCGACTGGCGGCAGAAGTGAAACCATCATGGTGCCTTTCAGCCGCGATGCCGTGCCAAGGATCGATTTAGCCGAGGGACGGGTGGTAATCACCGACCCGATGGCGGGCGAAGACGACGACGGCGACGATGGCGGCAATGGTGACATTGGCCTGGGAAAATGACGGAAGAACGGGGAAAAAGTTGGTCGCCACCATGGTCCGCCACGGTCCTGACCCTGTTTCCGGAGATGTTTCCCGGTCCATTGGGTCAAAGTCTGGCCGGCAAGGCCCTGAAAAATGGGATTTGGCGGCTGGAAACGGTGGACATTCGCGACTTTGCGCGCGATAAACACCGCTCCGTGGACGATGCCCCGTTTGGCGGCGGTCCGGGGATGGTCATGCGGCCCGATGTTTTGGCCGATGCGGTGGATCATGTAGCCGCGGCATCGCGGGACGGAGGACGGGTTATTTATTTGAGCCCGCGCGGACGGCGCCTGGATCAGGCAATGGCGCGGGAGTTGGTTGCGCAGGACGGCATCGTGCTGATCTGCGGGCGTTTCGAAGGGGTCGATCAACGGGTCCTGGAGGAGCGTGGAATTGAGGAAGTCAGTGTCGGCGACTTCGTGCTGTCGGGGGGAGAGACGGCGGCGCTGGTTCTGCTGGACGCGGTCGTGAGGTTGCTGCCGGGCGTGATTGGCGACGGGGCAGCATTGGAAGAAGAAAGTTTTGCCCAAGGGTTATTGGAGTATCCCCAATATACCCGGCCCCAGAATTGGGAAGGGCATGAGGTGCCGGAGGTCTTGACCTCGGGCCACCACGGAAATATCAGGGCCTGGCGTAGGGCGCAGGCAGAGGAATTGACCAGGGAGCGGCGGCCGGACCTTTGGGAACGGTATCTCCGCTCCGCTAAATCGCGAGGCTAGGGCGATGAATTTGTTGCAGAAGTTTGAAGACGGCCAGTTGCAGGCACGGAAATCCGAATACGAAGTGCCGGAATTTGCCCCGGGCGATAGCGTCCGCGTCAACGTTAAGGTGATTGAGGGCACGCGGGAGCGGGTACAGGCCTTTGAAGGCGTCTGCATCGCCCTCAAGCGGGCCGGCATCAACTCCTCCTTCACGGTGCGCAAGATTTCCTACGGCGAGGGTGTGGAGCGGGTCTTCCCGATGCATTCGCCCAGGATCGATTCCATCGATGTGGTGCGCCGGGGCCGGGTTCGCCGGGCCAAGCTGTATTACCTGCGCGGCCTGACGGGCAAACGGGCCCGGATCGCCGAAAAGCAGGACCATCGCCGCGGCACCAAGGCCAAGGACGAATAGGTTTCTTATCACGGGCGAAACGGCACGTTTGTCCGCGCCATCCTGCTGGGCGGGCTTGAACGGCGGTGACGCCCACGTCTGAAAGGATGGGGCGGCATGGCTGCTGACAATTCGGGTGCGAAAACCCTCTACGACAAGATCTGGGAAGCTCATCTGGTCGATGAACAGGATGACGGTACCTGCGTCATATATGTGGACCGCCATCTGGTCCATGAAGTGACCTCTCCCCAGGCGTTCGAGGGTCTGCGCGCGGCGGGACGCAAAATTCACCGCCGGGACGCCACCCTGGCCGTGGCCGACCACAACGTCCCCACCAAGGACCGGGATCAGGGCATCGACAACCCGGAAAGCAAGTTGCAGGTCGATACCCTGGTGAAGAATGTCGAGGATTTCGACGTTCCCTATTTCCCCGTCGATGATCCCCGCCAAGGCGTGGTCCACATCATCGGGCCGGAACAGGGCTTTACCCAGCCCGGCATGACCATCGTCTGCGGCGACAGCCATACCGCCACCCACGGCGCCTTTGGCGCCCTGGCGTTCGGTATCGGCACTTCGGAAGTGGAACATGTGCTGGCCACCCAGACCCTGATCCAGCAGCCGTCGAAGAATATGCGCATCGACGCCAATGGCGACCTGCCGCCGGGATGCACCGGCAAGGATCTGATCCTGGCCATTATCCGCAAGATCGGCACCGCCGGCGGCACGGGCTGTGTCGTGGAATATACCGGCGATGCCATCCGGGCCCTGTCCATGGAAGGCCGCATGACGGTCTGTAACATGTCGATCGAGGGCGGCGCCCGCGCCGGCCTGATCGCCGCCGATGATGTGACCTTTGAATATATGAAGGGCCGCGCATTGGGTCCCAAGGCCGGCCAATACGAGGCGGCGGTGGCTTATTGGAAAACCTTCCACACCGATCCCGGCGCAAAATTTGATATCGATGTCTCGCTGGACGTCTCGCAATTGGTGCCGCAAGTGACCTGGGGCACCTCGCCGGAGAACGTCGCCGACATCACCGGTACCGTGCCCTTGCTGGACCAGGCACGTGACGATGATCAGCGCGCCGCCTGGGAGCGTTCATTGGAGTATATGGACCTAACGCCGGGGACGCCCATGTCGGAGGTGGCCATCGACAAGGCCTTCATCGGTTCCTGCACCAATGGCCGGATCGAGGATATCCGCGCTGCCGCCGCCGTCGCCAAGGGGCGCAAGGTCGCCGCCGGCGTGCAGGCCCTGGTGGTGCCTGGTTCCGGCCTGGTCAAGCATCAGGCGGAGGAAGAGGGCCTGGACAAGATTTTGCTGGAAGCGGGTTTTGAATGGCGTGATGCCGGCTGTTCCATGTGCCTGGCCATGAACGCCGATAGGTTGGAGCCGGGGGAGCGTTGCGCCTCTACCTCGAACCGGAATTTCGAAGGCCGTCAGGGCTTTGGCGGGCGTACCCATCTGGTCAGCCCGGCCATGGCAGCAGCAGCCGCCATCGCCGGTCATCTGACCGACGTGCGCGAGATGCTGTAAGAGCTATAGAAAGACGGGGAGGGACAGGAAGAATGGATAAATTCACCAAGGTCAGCGGTGTCGCCGCGCCCATGCGCAGCATCAACATCGATACCGACAAGATTATCCCAAAGCAGTATTTGAAAACCATCCAGCGCGCCGGTCTGGGCAAGCATCTGTTCGCCGAGATGCGCTACAACGAGGACGGCAGCGAAAAAGAGGATTTCGTCCTCAACAAGCCGGCCTACCGCGAGGCGCAAGTGCTGGTGGCAGGCGACAATTTCGGCTGCGGCTCCTCCCGCGAGCACGCCCCCTGGGCGATCAAGGATTTCGGTATCCGCTGCGTGATCTCCACCTCTTTCGCGGACATTTTCTACAACAACTGCTTCAAGAACGGCATCCTGCCCATCAAGGTCACGCCGGAACAGCTGGAACTGCTGTTCGATGACGCGGACCGGGGCGCCAACGCCACACTTACGGTGGATCTGGAAAAGCAGGAAGTTACCGGCCCGGACGGCGGTGTCGTCAATTTCGAAATGGATCCCTTCAGGAAGCAATGCCTGCTGGAAGGATTGGACGATATCGGCCTGACCCTGAAGCGCAAGGAACGGATCGACGACTACGAAGCAAAGCAAAAGGCCGGACAGCCCTGGCTGTACGGCGCGGCGGCGGAATAAGGCTTCCATTCCCCGTACCCACAGCAACTGACAAGACAAAGCGAGCGAGCGTAAACAATGGCATCAAACAAAAATCTGCTCATCCTGCCAGGTGACGGCATTGGCCCCGAAGTCATGCGTGAGGTGCGCCGCGTCATCGATTGGATGGACAAGCGCCGGGCGGTGACCTTCGATATTTCCGAAGGCCGGGTCGGCGGCAGCGCCATTGACGCCGACGGCACGCCCCTGACCGATGAAACCATGGCCGACGCCATGGCGGCGGACGCCGTCCTGCTGGGCGCGGTGGGCGGTCCCAAATGGGATGACCTGCCGTTCGAGATGAAGCCCGAGCGCGGCTTGTTACGCCTGCGGAAAGAAATGGATCTGTTCGCCAATCTGCGCCCGGCGATCTGTTTTGATGCCCTGGTGGATGCGTCCACCCTGAAGCCCGAGATTGTCTCCGGCCTGGATATCCTGATCATCCGGGAATTGACGGCGGGGCTGTATTTTGGCGAACCGAGGGGCATCGAGACCCTGCCCGACGGCCAGCGCCGGGGCATCAATACGCAATCCTACACCACTTCGGAGATCCGCCGGGTTGGCGTGATCGCGTTCGAACTGGCCCGCAAGAGGGGCAGCAAGGTCTGTTCGGTGGAAAAGGCCAATGTCATGGAAGCCGGCGTCCTGTGGCGCGATGAAATGACCAAGCTGGGCGCGGAGTCATTTGCGGATGTGGAATTGAGCCACATGTACGCCGACAACTGCTCCATGCAGCTGGTGCGTGAGCCGAAGCAGTTTGATGTCATCGTCACCGACAACATGTTCGGCGACATGCTCTCGGATACCGCCGCCATGCTGACCGGCTCTCTCGGTATGCTGCCCTCGGCCTCGTTGGGCGCGATTGATGATACGGGCAGCCGCAAGGCGCTGTACGAGCCGGTGCACGGCAGCGCACCGGACATCGCCGGCCAGGAACTGGCCAATCCCATCGCGACCTTGCTGAGTTTCGCCATGAATCTGCGCTATTCCTTCGACATGGCGGACGAGGCGGATCTGATCGAAACGGCGGTGGAAAACGTGCTGGCGGGCGGCCTGCGCACGGCGGATATCATGCAGCCGGGCAAGGCCAAGGTTTCAACCACGGTGATGGGCGAAAGCCTGGTCCGTGAACTGGATAAATTGTCGGCATAGCTGGAATATCCGGCATACCGGTTGTTGACCCAAACAATGCCGGCGCTATGATGCCGGCCGGGCCCCTGTGGCGGAATTGGCAGACGCGATAGATTCAAAATCTATTGTCCTTAGGACATCCCCGTTCGAGTCGGGGCAGGGGCACCAACAAATTCAAGGCGTTAGCGGAAATCACTGCTAACGCCTTATTTGTTGCGCTGTTCGTGCGAAACCCGTGCCGGTGGGAATTTGCCATGACGCAAAAGCAATTCTGGAACGATCCTTACCTGACCGCCCTGGAAACCAAAGTAACCTGGGTGCAAAGCGATTGCATTCGACTGCAAGAGACAATTTTCTTCGCCTTCTCGGGCGGGCAGGAAAGCGACGCGGGTACGATCGGCGGCCATCCCGTGCTGGAGGCCCGCAAGTCCGGACTTGAAATCGACTATCGCCTGGCGGATGCCCGCGTGCCTTGCGGCGGCACCCACGTGAGGCGGACAGCCGAGGTCGGAAAACTTTCCCTCAAGCGAAAGAACATCGGCAAGGGCAAGGAGCGGATTGAAATCCACGTCCCTCAATAGTCGGGGTAAACAAGAGATTCCGTCATGAACCCGCTTGGGCATTTGCCAAGTCCCAAGATGCCGCTTGCCTTAATATCCACTTGTGCGACTATTTTGCCATGGAAGCCAAATTGAAGGCGTCATTGGCGGGAGAGCGCGTCATGTCGAAATATCATCTAAACCACGTCAACATCCGTGCCACCGATCTGGAGGAAACGCGCGACTTCTACGCCCAGGTGCTGGGCCTGGAGATCGGTTTTCGGCCGCCGTTTCCCAACCCGGGCTATTGGATGTACGCCAGCGATATGCCCGTCGTCCACATTTCGCCACTTGATCCCGAAAGCCCGCCCCGGACAAACCCGGACGGCATGGGCAAGGGGCTCGACCATTTCGCCCTGTGGGGTTCGGGCCTTGCCGAGCAGCTTGCGGTGCTCGAGAAGCACGGCATTGAATACAGCAAGCGGCTGGCGGGCGGCGGCAGGGTCATCCAGGTTTTCTTCAACGACCCCAATGGCGTACAGATCGAACTTGGTTTCAACCCCGAGGCCGAAGGCATAACGGCCGAGAATTTCGACGGCAAAATTCACGAGTAATCAACAAACGGGCGCATGCCTCATGGATTGCCGGGTCAAGCCCGACAATGACGAAGTAGTGTTGGAAAACAGCCAAAAATGTCATGCCCGGACTTGATCCGGGCATCCAGGGCCGGCGCATGAGTAAGTCAAAATTGGGCCCGATACCTACGTCAGCCGACCAACAACAGATAGACCGAACAGCATTGCGCAATGCCGAGGTGCGGCGATCAAGCTGTTCCGGATTTGGCTATGAAGCCTTGGCTATCACGCGGTCGCTGGGCAGCCTTATCATCGCGGTGGTGCCTTGGCCAAGCTTGCTGATCAGCTGCAGGCTGCCGCCGTGACTCTCGGCCAGGCGTTTGGTGATGGCCAGTCCCAGGCCGGTGCCTTCCTCCGAACTGGTCATGGCACCGCCTAGGCGGGTGAAAGGTTCCTGCACGCGCTTGATGTCGGCGTCGGCAATGCCCTCGCCGCAATCGATGATACTGAAGGCCACCCCGCCGCCGGCTTCCAACGCAGCTTCCAGGACAACGGTGCTGTCCGGCCGGGTGAATTTTACCGCGTTTGAAAGCAGGTTTAGCAGTATCTGCCGGATCTGCCGCTGGTCCGCCCTTATCCATGGTCCCGCATCGGGCAAGCGCAAATTGATCGTCACGCCTTTCTTGCCGGCCCGGCCCTGCACAAGGCGAACACATTCGGCAATGGTCCTGCCGGCATCGAAAACGCTCTCATCACGTTCGACCTGTCCGGCTTCAATCCGTGAAAGGTCGAGAATATCGGAGATAAGCGCCAGCAAATGACCGCCGCTGTGATGAATATCGCCAGCGTAGTCAGTATAACGTTCGTGGCCCAACGGCCCGAAAAGTTCATGCAGCATGATTTCCGAGAAGCCGATGATGGCATTGAGCGGCGTGCGCAGTTCGTGACTGAAATGGGCCAGGAATTCCGATTTCGCGCGGTTGGCGATCTCCGCCTCTTCCTTCGCCGCCACCAGGGCCTTCTCCGCCTCCTTGCGCTGCGAAAGATCGACGATGGCGACCTGCACGGCGGGACGGCCGTTCCAAAGTATGGTTTGCACAAGCTGCTCGACCCAGATCGCCGAACCATCCCTGTGGCGCACCTGTAGATCGTATTGCGCCGGCCGTTCCTCATTGCGCAGGCGGGCCTCGCGCCGGTCGTCTATCATCGCATGATATTCCGCCATGACGAAATTAGTGACCGGCTTGCCGACCATATCTTCCGGCTTGTAGCCCAGCAATCCGGCGATGGCATCATTGGCGAAGGCCACGCATCCGTCCTGAATAATGCCGATGCCTTGCAGCGACTGTTCGGTCAGGATGCGATACCGCTCCTCGCCCTCGCGCAGGGCCATTTCGGCGATCCGCCGATTGGTGATATCCCCGCCGGCACCGCGATAACCCAAGAATTTGCCCTGGGCATCAAAGAAGGGCTTGCCGCTGATACTAATGTAAACTTTTTCACCATCCGGCCGAAGCCGCGAGAATCTGAAATCAGAGAAAGCTTCCCGGTTCAGCAGTTGCCGCTCGTGGGCGAGCATTTCGGCCTCCGTGACATCAAGGAGGCCTGTTTCCCGGCGCGTCTTGCCGTAGTGGTCTTCCTGCTTCATGCCGGTGACCGCCATGTTGTCCGCGGTGACATTGGTGAAGCGAAGGTCCGCATCCTGCTCCCAGAACCAGTCCGCCGCGACTTCCGCGAAATCCCGGAACCTTTCCTGGCTTTCGGCAAGCCGTGCCTCGGCAATCTTGATATCGGTAATATCGGCGGAAATCGTTGCCGTGCTGCCGTCAGGTAATCGTTGATCACGGATCATCAGCCAGGTTCCATCCTGGCGTTCCAATTCGAACGGCGCCTTGGGATTGCGGTGATGTTCAAGGCGTTCGGCGAACCAATCATCTTCCTGGCCGGCCGCGGCTGGGACCAGGTGCTGATCCGCCAGCGCCCGGGCGAAATCCTTAAACAAGGTGCCGGGCCTGACCTTATCGCCAATCAGCGCGTTGATTTCCCGGAAACGCCGGTTTCCGATGGCAAGCCGGTCCTCGGAATCCCATAGCACGAATGGTTCGGACAAGGCCTCGACCGCCGCCGCCAGCCGTTCGTTGGCCAAATTCGCCCTGTCTTCCGCTTCAACCTGATTGGTCAGATCGGAGCCGATGCCTATGTAGCCCTGAAACTCGCCGGCCGCGCCAAACACGGGTTTGCCGCTGGACGACAGATACTGAATTTTACCGTCCGGGCCCTTGCGGTCATACGGAAATCCCGGAACGGCCTATGCTCCTCCAAATCCTTGAAGTGCTTCCGCCATTTCCTGGACGTAGCGGCTTCGCCGGCCAGTTCTTCCCGGGTTTTTCCAATATGGAATGCCACCGGCACGCCGACAACCTCCTCGACCCGTTCGGAGAAATAGGTGAAGCGCAGATCCGGTCCCATTTCCCAATACCAGTCCGAGGCGACCTCGGCCAGCGCCCGGAAGCGCTCCTCGCTGCGGCGCAATTTCTCTTCGGCCTGCTTCTCTTCAGTGACGTCGCGCGCAATTCCAAAGATGGAGACGGGATTGCCCACCGCATCGAATTCCGGTTGTCCCTCACATCGGATCACGCGCACTTCCCCGTCCGGCCTGATGATCCGGTTTTCGTACTGATGGCTCTCGGTACTCGACAACAGGAGCGAACGAACATCGTCCAGCCCCGCACGGTCGTCGGGATGGGCCGAGGCGGCAATATTCCTGGCCGTGGGCGTGAAGCTGTCGGGATCAACACCGTATATGCGGTACAACTCGTCGGACCATTCGATCCGGCCGTCTTCCAGCATCATGCGCCAATGGCCAACCCCGCTTATCCGCTGGGCCTGAGCAAGGTTGCGTTGCCTCTCTTCCAAGGCGCGCTGCTGAGCCTTCAGGGCGCTGATATCCGTGACCAAAACAAAGATGCCCTCAACCGTGCCGTCAGAGGCAAAGTTGGGCACGCCCGTGACCAGTATATCCATTACCCCCTGGGCCGGAGTCTGGCGCGTCGCTTCGTATGTCACGGTCTTGCCGTCCAAGGCCGCGAGGACGTACCGGCGCACTTCGTCGCCAACCTCGGCACCGAGTACATCGTCAATGGCGCGGCCGACAAAATCCTCCGGCTCGAGCGCGAACCAATTGGCATAGACACTATTGACGAATAGGTAGCGCCATGATCGATCCACATAAATCAGACCGCCCGGAATACTCGACGCCAGGTCCCGAAACTGCTTTTCACCCCACTCCGGAGAAAATTTGGCCTCGGTGGGTTTTTCAAGTTCACGGGTCAAACCGAGGTAGGCAATCAAATCGCCGTTGTCATCGAATTCGGGCTGGGCTTCCACCGCCACCCGGGTTTCCTCGCCGTCGTGACGGAAAATCCGATATTCGGCCCGGTACGGCTCAGCCGCCGCCATCGCGCCTTCGCGAAGCCTGCGATAGTTATCCACATCATCAGGGTGAATATGGGCCTCCAGCCAATCCTGGCCGACGGCGCCCTCGCCGGCGTCGAGACCATGGATCCGCCGCATCCCCTGCGACCAATGCAGGCTGTTTCTTTTGACTTCATGCCGCCAATAGCCGGTTTGCCCGCTTTGCCCCTTGGCCGTGGCCGCGCCAGCCCGCCCGGCGGCGCCGCGCCGTTCCATCCCGGACATCGCCTGTCCTATATTGAATGCACCATGCCGGACGGTTTGCATCGGATGGTTCCTCCGTTAAACGAAGTCTGAAACGACATACCTAATAATACGTTAAGGTTATGCAAAAGGTTAATTGCGGTAATACGACACAGAACCATTTAATTCTAGTGGCGGAGGGGTCACGGTTGCCGGGGCATCACGGTCCGACGCCGCCCACCAGCCCGTTCACACTGGCCTCTGAATCGTAGAAATTACAGCGGCAATCGGCGATTTGCCGGCAACAGCGCTATGGTATGGGAATATTTGCAATTCCTGCCGATCACTTTGACTTGCCAATTCCGACGCACTGGTCTTACATGCCCGGGCAAGCGTCAAACTGGCAGGGGACACAGAACGCATCATGAAACTGTACAATTCGCGCGGCCCGAACCCGGCCGTGGTCCGCATATTCATGGCGGAAAAGGGTATCGAATTGCCGATGGAAGAGGTTGATATCCGGGCTGGGGTCAATCGCCAATCGGACTATCTGCAACTCAATCCAGCCGGCCAATGCCCGGCCCTGGAAATGGACGACGGCAGTATTCTGGCCGAAATTACGGTGATTTGCGAATACCTTGAGGACCGCTATCCCGATCCTCCGCTGATCGGCACGACGGCCGAGGAAAAGGCGGAAACCCGCATGTGGACCAGGCGCATCGACCTGAATATCTGCGAACCCATGGCCAACGGCTTCCGCTATTCCACGGGGCTGAAGATGTTCCAGGACCGCATGCGCTGCATGCCCCAGGCAGCGGACGACCTAAAGGCGGCCGCCCAGGACAAGCTGCAATGGCTCAACGAGCAAATGGACGGCAAGGACTTTGTCGTGGGCGGGCGTTTGACCTTGGCCGACATTCTGTTGTTCGGCTTCCTCGATTTCTTTGCCGGCGTCGATCAACCCATAGATCAAACACTGACGAACATCACGGCCTGGCATGAGCGCATGCGGGCCCGGCCCAGCGCGACGGCCTGAAACCCCGGTTTCACCGGGCGAACCTCAACAACCCAATAGCACGAACCAATTTAGTGAAGGAAAGAACCATGGACGAAGATGCAAAAAAGACCGCCCTGCGCATGATCCCGTACGGCATCTATGTAATGACCGCCGAGAATGATGGCGAAGTGGCCGCCGCGACGGTCAACTGGGTGACGCAAACCTCGTTCGCGCCGCCGCTGGTCGTGGTCGGCGCGAAAGCAGATTCCGGCGCCTACACCATTGCCAAGGCAGCCGGCAATTTCACCCTGAACATGCTGGGCAAGGGACAGCAGGGCATGGCCTTTGGCTTTTTCAAGCCGGCGACGCGCGACGGCAACACGGTCAGCGGCGAACCCTTCCAAACAGGCGGCAACGGGGCACCCATTCTCGACAATGCCATCGCCAGCGTGCAGTGCAAGATCGTCGAAATCGTCGAACAGGGCGATCACCACATCCTGGTGGGCGAAGTCGTCGACGCCAACGTCGCCAAGGCGCCGGAAGGACGGGCCGACGAAGCCATCCTGGAGATGAAGGAACTGGGCGACAACGTTTTTTACGGCGGTTAGGCCAGCTTTCGCTTTCCAAGCAATCCTCTGATCGATGGGGTTGCCGGCTCGGCTCGACACCGGCTGGCAACCCCAAAACTTTCTGGGCTGACTTATGAAGGGTCGGCCCGGATCCTTGGTGCTGCGTGTCGCCGATCAGGTAACAGCGCGCCGGGCGCACAGCTTTTTGTCGTATTGCCGGCGAAATCTGCATATTAGTGATACGTGTCACATACTTAACGCCCCGTTAGCCATAATATTCACCATACCGGACCCTCGCCATTTCGGTGAGGTAACCATTGATTTGAGGGCACAATGGGAGCGGCAGAGCTTCTGGATACGGGCGTTGATGATGCCTTGCAGCAGGCACTGGATTATTGGCAGCGCCTGCGCGGGGAACGCAATATGCCTGCGCGCAAGGACCTGAACCCCGCCGATATTCCGCGTCTGCTGCCCAAGTTGATGCTGGCTGACGTTTCGGATCCGGAAGCAGATTCCAAAGACCCGCATATTCGCTTTCGCCTGGTAGGCACCGAGGTGGTGGGGCGTTATGGCAGTGAACTGACGGGGCATCGGCTATCGGAAATCGACTACGGCTCACGGGCGGACGACGTCGCCGCCCTGTATCGCCGCGCCATCGATTGCGCCAAGCCGCAGTTCGCACGCATCGAATTCTGGCAGGACCATGACCGGCTTATCCGCACGGAGCATTTGCTGCTGCCGCTGTCCGACGACGGCACCAACGTCAACATGATATTGGTCGCGGTGCACTGGCAATAGTGCCGTTAGTGCATGGTCCTTCCAGACATGCCCGGACTGTTAAGAGAAAATTAATTGAATCAATTGCTTGGACCGCGATTGCGAGTCCAATTATTTGATCATTGCGCCAGTGCCCAAACCACATCAAACAATCGATCCAAGTGACTGATTCTTTTGCCGCGGTCTATTAAGATATTGGCTTAAATAGCAAGGAATACTGCTTTAGAATCAAGCGCTTTGCTCAAGCCGCTCATCGAGCAGGTTATCCAGCCAATCAGGATCCATTTCCGGCACCGAAGAGAGCAGCAGCTCGGTATATTCATGGTGCGGCGGGGTCAGTACAGTTTCCTTCAACCCCTGTTCAACCACTTCGCCCTGCAGCATGACCACGATCTCGTCCGCCACCGCCCGCACCGTGGCCAAATCGTGGGTGATGAACATATAGGCCAGGCCCAGTTCGTCCTGCAGCCGTTGCAGCAGTTTCAGGATTTCCTCAGCCACCAACTGATCCAATGCCGAGGTGACCTCGTCGCAGATGATCAATTCAGGCTCCGCCGCCAGGGCGCGGGCGATACAAACGCGCTGTTTCTGGCCGCCGGAAAGTTCACCGGGAAAGCGGTCGATAAATTCATCCGGGTCCAGCTCGATCATTTCCAGCAGTTGGCGCACCCGGGCATCCCGGTCCTCACCGCGCAGGCCGAGATAAAATTCCAGCGGCCGGCCGATAATGGAGCGCACCCTCTGCCTTGGGTTAATGGCCGTGTCGGGCATCTGATAAATCATCTGCAAACGGTGCTTTTCGTCCTTGCTGCGTTTGCGGTGATCCGCTGGCAGGGGCAGGCCTTCGTAAAGGACCTTGCCTTCGCTGGGCGGCAACAGGCCGGTGATGACCCGCGCCGCGGTGCTTTTGCCGCTACCGGATTCACCGACGACCGCAACCGTGCGCTTGCTGTGGATATCCATGGAAACATTGAACAGGACCGGCGACTTTCCATAGGCGGCACTGACATTTTCCACCCGCAGCAGCGGCATCTCCGCGCCCGGATCCTCCGCCAATTCCTTGCGGAAGGTGCGTACCGCCAGCAGATCGCGGGTATATTCCTTTTGCGGATCTTCGATCATGCCCCTGGTTTCGCCTTCCTCAACCAGGTTGCCATAGCGCAGGACCATGATCCTGTCGGCCATCTGGCTGACCACCGCCAGATCATGGGTGATGTAGATCGCGGCGGTGTCAAACTGCCGGACGATATCCCGGATAGCGGACAGCACCTCAATCTGGGTGGTCACGTCCAGGGCCGTGGTCGGCTCGTCAAAGACGATCAGATCAGGGCGGCAGGCCATGGCCATGGCGGTCATCGCCCGTTGCAATTGCCCACCCGAAACCTGATGCGGATAGCGGAAGCCGATGCCCTCGGGGTCCGGTAATTGCAAACGCCCATAGAGGTCTATGGCATCGCTTTCCGCCTCGGCCCGGGGCATGATGCCGTGCTGTACCGGGGCCTCGCAATATTGATCAATCAGCTTCTGCGCCGGATTAAACGCCGCGGCCGCGCTCTGTGCCACATAGGCGATGCGGGAGCCGCGCAGCTGCCGCAGGCTGTCATCGGACGCCTTGGCCAGATCGACCCCATCGAACATGATCGATCCGCCGGAAATACGGCAGCCGTCGCGGGCAAAGCCCATGGCGGCAAGGCCAATGGTGCTTTTTCCAGCACCCGACTCGCCGATCAGTCCCAGCACTTCGCCCCGGCGCAGGACGACATCCACACCATGCACGATTTCGTGCCAGATTTCGTCGCTGCGGCCCTCGATGCGCAAGCCGTGCATCTGCAATAGTACTTCGCCTTTTTTATCTTCGGCCACGGTACCTAGTCCTTCAATCCACTGGCTTTATGCAGGAACCAATCGACGACGAAATTCACCCCGATGGTCAACAGGGCAATCGCGCCCGCGGGCAGCAACGGCGTGATATCGCCATAGGTGATCAAGGTGGCATTGTCGCGCACCATGCTGCCCCAGTCCGCCGTGGGCGGCTGGATGCCTAGACCCAGAAAGCTGAGGCCGCTCAAGAACAGAAACACGAAACAGAAGCGCAAGCCGAATTCAGCCACCAAGGGCGGCAGGATATTGGGCAGAATTTCGCTTTTGATCAGCCACCACAATCCCTCGCCCCGCAGGCTGGCCGCTTCGACGAACTCCAACACCACCACGTTCATGGAGACCGCCCTGGCCAGCCGGAACACCCGGGTCGCATCCAACAGGGCGATAACCAGGATCAACGACGGTACCGAGGTACCGACGATGGTCAGGATCAGCCGCGCTAAAATAAACGACGGGATCGCCATTAGGATATCGACCAGACGGCCCAGCACCTGATCCACCCAGCCCCGCATGGCCGCCGCCAGAATGCCCGCCAAACCGCCGACAACGAAGGCCAGCAGCGTGGTGATGAACGCGATGCCGACCGTATTGCGCCCGCCGTAGATCAGACGGGTGAACATGTCCCGGCCCAGATTGTCGGTGCCAAGGAGATTCTTGTTGCTCCAGACATCGTATTCGGAACCGACGATCTCGGTCTCGCTGAACGGCGCGATGATCGGCGCCGTGGCCGCCACCATGACGTAGACCAAAATCACGATCAGCCCAAACCAGGCACTGCGGGGCGCCTGGCGTAGGTCCTTCCAGTAACGCACCGCCGCAAAGGCACAGAATTGCACCAGCGCGAGGCCGAACAGCGTGGACCAGGGCCAGGCGCTGAACCGATCCCAGAACAGCAGCGCGATCAGCACGAATTCCAGGGTCAGGGTCACGATCACCGTATCGCCGGCGGCGGTCCGGTCGAGGCTGCTCCAATAGGCCAGAACCACGATGCTGTAAGCGTGGATGAAAATAAAGCCGGGTATGGCGCTCCAAAAATCCGCCGCGACATTCTGCAGGAACAGGACCAGCAGAAAAAAGTGCACGGCGGCGACGGCGATGCGGCTAAACCACGGCGAGGCCTGACCGCCAAAGGTATTTCCGGTAAGGGGCATGGTCATATCACGCCCCCCTACCGCGGATGCAAGAGGCGCGGATTGCTCATGATCGAGAGCACATCGGCCAGCAGGTTCAACAATACGTAAGTCATGGCGAAAATCAGGCTACAGGCCTGAACCACGGGAATATCCCGGCTGCGGACGGAATCCACGAACAGTTGGCCCAGTCCGGGATAGACGAAGACAACCTCGACCAGCACCACGCCCACCACCAGATAGGCCAGATTGAGCACCACCACGTTGATGATCGGCGCCAGGGCATTGGGCAGGGCATGTTTCAGAATGATCCGGGTCGGCCGCAGACCTTTCAGCCGGGCCATCTCGATATACGGCGAGGCCAGCAGATTGATGATCGCGGCCCGGGTCATGCGCATCATATGGGCGACACAGACCAAAGTCAGGGTCAGCGCCGGCAATGCCGTACGATAGACTTTCTCCCAAAAACCCAGTTCGTCACTGATGTTGGAAATGGCAGGGAACACACCCATGTTCTGCGCCAGCACCAGGATCAGAATATAGGCGACGAAAAATTCGGGAAACGAGATTGAGCTTAAAGTGACGACGTTGACCGCCCGGTCGTAAAAGCTCTCCCGGTATAGCGCGGCCAGCACCCCGAGGCTGACCGCCAGGGGAACGGCGATGACGGCGGCCACGGCGGCCAGGAACAAGGTATTCTCCAGCCGATAGCCCAGCAATTCGGAAAGTTCCCGCTTGGAGGCGAGGGAGCGGCCGAAATCACCCTGCAGCATGTTGAACAGCCAGGTGACATAGCGTTCATGCGGCGGTAGATCCAGGCCCAGTTCCCGATTGAATGCGGCCACGGTTTCGGGCGTCGCGCTCTGCCCCAGTATGGCTTCGGAAAAGTTGCCGGGCAGCATCTCGACGCAGAGAAAAATTATCAACGAAACAATAAATAGGGTGAGGAGGCCCAGCGCCAGGCGCTGGGCCACCAATTTCGCGATTTGCGACATGCCAGGGTTTACCTAAGCGCGTTGTCTTATTTGAACCACCAGCGTTCGATCGCCTTGTCGCCGTCCATGTCCCAGTTACCCGCCATTTTCTTGTCGTGGGTAATCTTGTCCGACGAGGCGAAGACATAGTTGGCGAACAACGGCACCACGGTGCCGCCTTCCATGTTCACGATTTCCTGCATTTCGTAATACATGGCCCGCCGTTTGGCTTCGTTCAATTCCGCCCGCGCCGCGACCAGCAACTCATTGAAGCGCTTGTGGGAGAAATGACTTTCGTTCCAATCGGCGCCCTCGGCCAGGGATTGCGAGAACATCATGTCCTCGATCGGACGGCCGCCCCAATAAACCATGCACCAGGGCTTTTTCAGCCAGACGTTGGACCAGTAGCCATCCGAGGGCTCCCGCACCACGTTGATGTTGATGCCTGCCTTGGCCGCATGCTCCTTATACAGCACGGCCGCATCCACGGCGCCGACAAAGGCTGCGTCGGCGGCGGACAGATCGACGGAAATCGAGGACAAGCCGGATTTCTTCAAATGGAACTTGGCCTTGTCCAGGTCGTACTTCCGCTGCGGCAGATCGCCGTTGTGGAAGCGGTTGGCGGTGGAAATGGGATGATCGTTACCGACCACGCCATGGCCACGCAGAATGGTTTTCAGCAGGACTTCGCGGTCCAGGGCATATTTCAAGGCCATGCGCACGTCGTTGTTGTCGAACGGCGCCACGTCCGTGTGCATGGGAATGGTGTAATGCAGGGTGCCCGTGACTTCCTCGACATTGATGCCCTTGCGCCGTTTCAACAGATGCACCGTCTTCAAATCGCAACGGCTCATCATGTCGATTTCACCCGTGGTCAAGGCGTTGGTCCGGGCCACCACGTCGGTGATAGTCAGGAATTCAACCTCGTCAAAATGACCCCGTCCCGCCTTGAAATAGTTCGGATGGCGCTTGAAAGTACTGCGCACGCCGGGTTCGAACTTCTGCACCGCATAGGCGCCGGTGCCGATGCCGGACTGCCAATCGACCTTGCCCTCCTTGTCGGCCGGCATGATCGCTAGGTGATAGTCGCTGACCACGAAGGGGAAGTCGGCACTGCCGCCCGACAGTTTGAAAACCACCTTGTTCGGGCCATCGGCCTTCAATTCCTTGACCGGCGCCAACAAAGGTTTCGCGGCGGATTTGGAATCCTTGCCACGGTGATGGTTCATCGAAGCGATGATGTCGTTGGTGTCCAGGGTCTTGCCGTTGTGGAATTCCACGCCCTTGCGCAGGGTGAATGTCCATTCGGTGGCATCGTCGGAGGCTTCCCATTTTTCACACAACTCAGGGATCAGGCTACCGTCGTTGTTGACCTCCGTCAGATGGTTCCGCATGCCGAAACCCTGATGGATAATGCCGCCGTTATTGAAGGTACCCGGATCAAGGGTGTCCGTGGTGTTGCCATGGGCGCTGCCAATGCGCGCCTTGCCGCCACGCTTCGGCGCGGCTTTGACGTTGTCGCTCCACAGGGTCGTGGCTGCCGCCACCGTAACCCCCATGGCGGCTGCCTTGGCCATGAAATCGCGACGGCTGATCCGGCCCTTTTGCGCCAATTCTTTCAACTCGGCCTGTTTTTTATCGATTTGTTTCATGCTGCCATGCCATCCCCAAAAAGCGGACGGCTCCTTTCCCTGTCTGTTCAATTATCGTTTTGTGCAACTAACAACGTAGTACTTATAGAAAAAACAAAGTATCGACACGCCAATGGCGCGGTCGTGAAAAGAAATATTTGCTTTCTAGTCTAAATGTATCATTTTTACGGTGAATACTTAATTTTACATCTAGCTTTTTCTTTTTGGCGCTCCCTGTGCCTTGCCACGATGATCGCTAATCCAGACCATCAAATCAAGCCCTTATTCTTGCACCGATTTGCCCGCGGCGGCGCCAGACCTTGCCGATGCCCGGAAATCCGGTGCGCATAGCGGATTTCCGCCGGCCAGCGCCAGGCCGGATGGCCGCTTCGGGCTGGTCCCCACGGCACAATGATCCTATCCTGAAAGCAGTGCCAACGCGGGAGGATTAGGTATGTTGGATAGCGCCATTGCCGGGCGGATCAAGGACGCGGTCGACGCCGGATTTGATGAGCAGGTGGAATTTACCGCCGAACTGGTGAAATTCCCCTCCCGCCGTGGCCGGGAGCATACGGCCCAGGATTTCATGGCCAAGGCCATGCGCGCGCAGGGCCTAGGCGTCGACCGCTGGCAGATCGAGGTCGATCAGATCAGCCACCTGCCGGGCTTTTCCCCCGTCTATACGGATTACGACAACGCTTTCAACGTGGTCGGCAGCCATCGCTCCGGTAATCCCACCGGTCGCTCGCTTATTCTGAACGGCCATATCGATGTGGTGCCGGAAGGACCCCCTGAGATGTGGACGACGCCACCTTACGAGCCGCGGATTGACGGCGGCTGGATGTACGGCCGGGGTTCGGGCGATATGAAGGCCGGGCTGGTCGGTGCCATGTATGCCCTCAAGGCCCTGCAAAGTCAGGGTTGGAAGCCGGCGGCGGACGTCTTTTTGCAATCGGTGGTGGAGGAGGAATGCACCGGCAACGGCGCCCTGGCCTGTCTGGCACGGGGCTACCGGGCGGAGGCGGCCTTGATACCGGAACCCATGGGCGACTGCCTGATCCGGGCCCAGATCGGTGTTTTGTGGCTGCAAATCAAGGTCCAGGGTATCCCCGTGCATGTGGCCTATGCGGGCACCGGCTCCAACGCTATCGACGCCGCCTATGTGCTGATCCAGGGCTTGAAGGAGTTGGAAAAAAAGTGGAACGCCGAACGGGTCGATCAACCGCACTACGCCGACCATGATCATCCGATCAATTTCAACGTCGGCCGGATCGAGGGTGGTGATTGGGCCTCTTCCGTGCCCTCGTGGTGCGTTTTTGATCTGCGGGTGGCGATCTATCCCGGCGATGATCTAAAGGCGCGGCAGGCGGAACTGGAAGCCTGCATCCGCGATGCCGCCAGCCAGGACGCCTTCCTGCGCAACGCACCGCCGCAAATCACTTACAACGGCTTCCTGGCCGAGGGCTATGTCCTAAAGGATGCCGACGAGGCCGAGGCCGCCCTGGGCCGGGCCCATCGGGAGGCCTATGGCCGGGAATTGCAGGCCCAGGCGACGACGGCGACCACGGATGCCAGGTTCTTCGGCCTGTACGCGGATATTCCGGGCCTGGTTTACGGCCCGCTGTCCGATGCCATTCATGGCTTTGACGAACGCGTCAATCTGGAATCCGTACGGCAGAACACCCAGGCCATGGCGCTGTTCATCGCTGAGTGGTGCGGCCTGGAAGAAACCTGAATAAAACCCCGCAGCTTCAATT
>JASLLM010000059.1 GCA_030747035.1 Alphaproteobacteria bacterium
GGCCTGTACCGCCGGCGGGGCCTATGTGCCGGCGCTGTGCGATCTGGCCGTGATCGTCCGGGAGCAGGGTTATATGCACCTGGGCGGGCCGGAGCTGACCTTCGCGGCGACGGGCGAGGAAATCGACCGGGAAACCCTGGGCGGGGCGCAGATGCACTCCGCCATCTCCGGCGTCACCGATTACCTGGTGGAGAACGACCGCCACGCCATGGCCACGGTGCGCGATCTGGTCAGGGACACCTGCCGCCGGCCCGGCCTGGAACGGCCCGTGCGGAGGCCCAGTCCGCCACGCTATGATCCAATGGAAATGCACGGCCTGATCCCGGAAGATCCCCGCCTTCCCGCCGATACGCGGGAGATCCTGGCCCGCCTGGTGGACGATAGCTATTTCGATGAGTTCAAGGGCCGCTATGGCGACAGCCTGCTCTGTGGCTTCGCCTACATCGGCGGTTTTCAGGTCGGCATTCTGGCCAATGTCGGGGTGATCTTTTCCGAAAGCGCGCGGAAAGCCGTGCACTTCATGGATATCTGCTGCAAGCAGAATATTCCGCTGCTGTTCCTGGCCGACAATTCCGGCTTCATGGTGGGGCGGGAGGCGGAACATGGCGGCATCGCCAAGGACGGCGCCAAAATGATCACGGCAATGGCCTCCGCCAACGTGCCGAAATACAACATCATCATCGGCAAGTCCTATGGTGCCGGCTATATGGCCATGTGCGGCCGTCCGTTCGATCCCACTTTCGCCTTCGGCTGGCCCAATGGCCGCGCCGCCCTGATGGGGCCGGAACAGGCGGCGATGACCCTGGCCATGGTGCAGCGGCAGAAGCATGCCCGCGACGGCGCGCCCTGGACGGATGAGGACGAGGAGCGGTTCAAGCAGCCGATCCGGGCCGATTTCGAGGCCTTTGCCTCCATGTACAATTACGCGGCGAACCTGTGGATCGACAACATTCTCGATCCGGCGGAAACCCGCCAGGTCATGACCTTGTTGCTGGATGTGGCGGCGCGGGTGCCGGCCCAGCCCTCGCCCTTTGGGGTGCTGCGGATATGATCAAGAAGCTCCTCATCGCCAACCGGGGCGACGGCGCCTGCCGCATCGCGCGCACCGCCAGGGCCCTTGGAATTGCCGTGGCGACGGTGCATTCCAGCACCGACCGAAACGCCGCCCATGTGCGCCAGATCGGCCAATCCATAGAGGTCGGCGGTGGTCCCGCATCTGAAAGCTATCTCAATATCCCGGCAATCATCGCGGCGGCCCAAACCGCCGGCGCCGACGCGGTGCATCCCGGCATCGGCTTTCTGTCGGAAACGCCGGACTTCGCCAACGCCGTGGAAGACGCCGGCCTGATCTTCGTCGGACCCACCGCTGACACCCTGGCCCGTTTCGGCGACAAGCTGCAGGCCAAGCGGGAGGCGGCGGAGCTGGGCATTCCGGTGATCCCCGGCGGCGATCTGGCCAGCGATGATCAGGCCGGCATCGCGGCCATGACCGCGGCGATGCAGCCGCCATTGCTGTTGAAGGCCGCTGCCGGCGGCGGCGGCCGCGGCATCCGCGTGGTCGGGACGGAGGATGACCTGGGCGAAAACATCGCCTCCGCCATGCGAGAGGCCAAGGCGGCGTTTGGCCGGGCCGATCTGTTGGTGGAGCAATACCTGGACCGCCCCCGTCATGTGGAAGTGCAACTGGCCGGCGACGGCACCGGCGCGGTGATGCACCTGTATGACCGGGAGTGTTCGCTGCAACGGCGCCATCAAAAAGTGGTTGAGGAAGCGCCCGTGGCCGGTCTGGCGGCGGGCTTGCGGCAGAACATTCTGGACGCCGCCTGCCGCCTGGGCGCGCAGGCCAAGCTGCGCGGCCTGGCCACGGCGGAATTCCTGGTTGCCGGCGACGAATTCTTCTTTTTGGAGGTCAATCCCCGCCTGCAGGTGGAGCATCCGGTGACCGAGGCCGTGACCGGTTTGGACCTGGTGGCCTGGCAGTTGCGCATTGCCGCCGGCGACGGCCTGCCGCTCACTCAAGATCAGATTCCAGTGCACGGCCATGCCATGCAGGCGCGGCTCTATGCCGAAGATCCCGCCAGCGGCTTTGCCCCGGCCACCGGCGTGGTGCGCCGCATTGATCTGCCGGCTTCGCCGGTGCGTTCCGACATGGGCATCGAAGCGGGCGAGGAAATCGGTCCCTTTTATGATTGCATGCTGGGCAAGGTCATTTGCCATGGCGAAGACCGCGCCGCCGCCCTAGGCCAGTTGCGGGCGGCGCTGGCCGACGCAGCAGTGTTCGGCGTGCCCACCAATCTGGCATTTCTGGGCGATCTGCTGGCCCGGCCCGAGGTCGCGGACGGCACCGCCGATACCGCGTTGATCGATCGGGAGATCGCCTCGGATCAATCCGACGGCAGACCGGCGGATGAGCTGTTCGCCCTGGCCGGTGCATTGGCGATGCTGCAGTACCGAAGCGGCGCGGAGAGCGATCCCTGGCAGAGCCAGGGAGGCTTTACCAATTGGCGTTTGGGCCAGAGCCGGCGGCGGCCCAGCCACATAGCCAGCTTGCAGGTCGCTTTTGGCGAGGACAGTGCCGATGTGGCGTTCTCCCCCTGCGACGAAGATGGCGGCATGTCGGTCCGCGTCGATCAGGCGCTCGTGGAATTGGCATTGCAGCCCCTGGATGACGGCGCCTACAGCGTCGCGATTGGCAACGAGGTTCAAACGGTGCGCGCCGTTTGCGATGACAGCACGGTGCATCTGCATGGCGCTTTTGGCGCTCTATCGGCGCGGGTTTCGCTGTATGCCGATGGCTGGCAGGCCAATGCGGCGGCGGTCGAGGGCCGCGTGCTGGCCCCGGTCATGGGCAACGTCACCAAGGTTCTGGCCAAGGCCGGCGAGCGGGTCAGCGCCGGCGATGTCCTGGTGGTGCAGGAGAGCATGAAAATGGAAATCCGCCTGACCGCGCCCTGCGACGGCGTGGTCGCCACGCTGGCCTGCGCCGAGGGCGACATGGTGGCGCGGCATGCCTTCATCGCCGAGGTGAGGCCGGATACGACATAGGAAAAGGACGAAGACATGAGTGACGGCAACGAACTGCTATTCGATATCACCGACGGCATCGCCACGGTGACCATCAACCGCCCCGAACAGCGCAACGCCATGAATATTGCCGTCTCCAACGGCCTCAACAAGATTTGGGAAGATATCGACCTGAACCCGGATATCCGGGTGGTAATCTTCACCTCCACCGATTGCGGCACCTTTTGCGCCGGCATGGACCTGAAGGAAACAGCGCAAAAGAAGGCGGAGACCGGCGAGGATATTCTCACCTTCATGCGCGATCCGTTTCAAAAACGGATGCGCCATGTCCGGGTGCCGATCATCGCCGCCATGACTGGCCATCTAATGGCCGGCGGCATGATGTTTTCCCTCAATTGCGACCTCCGCGTCGCCATGGCCGGCACCAAGATTGGCATTACCGAGAGCAAGATCGGCCGCGGCTCCCCCTGGGGCATGCCGCTGGTCTGGATGCTGCCGCAGCCGGTGCTGATGGAAATGGTCCTGACCGGCGATCTCTATCCCATCGAGCGCTTTCACGAGCTCGGTTACATCAACTATCTGGAGCCAGACGGCGATGCGGTACGGGCCCGGGCCCAGGAACTGGCGGAGAAAATCCGCGACAACGCGCCATTATCGGTGACCTGCGGCAAGGCGGCCATTCTGGCGGCCATGTCGGCGGGCTGTGATGCGGGCGCGGAGCTGGCCTGGCGGCTGTATCAGCCGGCCTATACTTCGGAAGACGCCCAGGAAGGCGCCCGTGCGTTTGCCGAGAAACGCCCGCCGGTCTGGAAAGGACGCTAGGGACATCCGGCGATGGACACGGTCGACGGGGTTTTCGCCAAAGCGGCGGCGGAGAACGGCGCGGCGGTCCATCTGGTCTTCACCGACGGCACATCCTGTTCCTACGCCGAAACCTACCAACGGGCCTCGCGCTTCGCCGGCGTGCTAATCGCGGCGGGCATTGAGCCCGGCGACCGGGTCGCCTGTTTCATGGGCAATTCCCGGGCCCTGTATGAATTCTTCATCGGCTGCGCCATTGCCGGTGCCATTGCCGTACCCATCAATACTCTGAGCACGGCGCGGGAGACCGGCGCGCTGTTCGCGGATTGCCAGCCGAAGGGGATTGTGGCCCAAGATCCCGGCGATGCCTTGCCCGATGATATGTTTGCCGACGCTGCGGTGCTGCGTTTGTGTTCTGATGCGGAGACACCGGACGGCTGGCAGGACTACGAAACGGCCCTGGCCGAGGCAGCGGGCGGGGAGATTTCACCACGCAGCCGGCCCGAAGACGCGGCCATGATCATCTACAGCTCCGGCACCACCGGGGCGCCGAAGGGCATCGTCCTTGGGCACCGGCAACTTGTCGCCAATGCGGAGATGACGATTGCCGCCCTTGGCTACAATGCCGATGACCGTTTTCTGACCGTTCTGCCGTCGTTTCACCTGTTCGGTTACAGCTTTGATTTCCTTTATTGCGGCCTGGTACGGGGCCGCATGGTGGTGTTGCCGGGCTTCGAGGCGGATACCGCGCTGCAGCTTGTGGAACGGCACTGCATCACCGTGCTCGCCGGGGTGCCGTTGATGTTTGTGCAGATGTTTCAGCCCGAGCGCCTGGCCGGACGCGATGTTTCCAGCCTGCGTTTGATCGATGTGGGCGGCGGCCCGGTACCGGTCTCCCTGGTGCGGCGGTTGAAGGATGAAATCGGCATCGACACCGTGGAAAGCTACGGCCTGACGGAAATCTCCACGGTGGCCTGCGTGCAACGTCCCGGCCAGCCGTCACCCGAAGGTTCCTGCGGCGTGGTGCTGGATGGCATTGAGGTGCGGGTCAGGGACCGCGACGGCGGGCCCGTGGCGGTGGGGGAGCCGGGCGAATTGCAGTTCCGCTGCGGCACCTTTATGAACGGCTATTGGGCCCAGCCGGAGCTGACGGAAGAGACCCTCGCGGAAGGCTGGCTGCATACGGGCGATGTGGGCCGGGTCGACGGGGACGGCAATATTTTCATTCTGGACCGGATCAAGGACATGATTGTCGCCAATGGCTACAACGTTTTTCCCAAGGAGGTCGAAAACGTGCTGTTCGCCCATCCTTCCGTGGAGGCGGCGGCGGTAATTGGCGTGCCCGATGACGTCCGTGGCGAGGATATCCAGGCCTACGTGGTGCCGGCGCCGGGCGTGCAGCCGGACGAGGATGAGATCCTGGATTATTGCCGGCGGGAACTGGCCCGCTACAAGGTTCCGCGCGGCGTCACCTTTACCGACAGCCTGCCCCTAACCGCGTCGGGCAAGATCCGCCGCTTCGCATTGCGTCAATAGGGGCAAACGGCGAAAATGAGGATATTGGAGGAGATGATATGAGCGAAGCGAGACAGACCGACGACAAAGAACCGGAACTTTTGGTCAGCATGCAGAACGGCATTGGCCGTATCACCATGAACCGACCGGAGATCCGCAATCCCCTGAGCCTGGATTTTGCCGAGGCCATGAATGCGGCCCTGGACCAGTTGGGCGATGATCCGGAATGCCGGGTCATTATCCTGACCGGCAATGGCCCAGTGTTCTGCGGCGGGGCCCAGTTGGGCAGCGTCCTGGTCGAGGAAGAGGTCGACATGGATTGGCAATATCTGGTCCTGCGCGGCGTCAATCGCATGGTCAAGCGCATGCGCACCATGGATCTGCCGATCATCGCCGCCGTCAACGGCCCGGCGGTGGGCGGCGGCGCATCCCTGGCCCTGGCCTGTGATGTCGCAATCGCGGCACCGGAGGCCAATTACTATTTTGCCTTTGGCCGCATGGGTGCCTCGGGCGCCGACATGGGCGCTACCTACCTTTTGCCGCGCTTGGTCGGGACCATGCGGGCGGCGCACTTGATGCTGACGGGCGCCACGGTTGGGGCCGAGGAAGGCCGCGAACTGGGCCTGTTCACCGACGTGGTGCCGGCGGATCAACTGCAGGCCAAGGCGGAGGAAATGGCCCAGGCGATGATCGCTGCTTCGCCCCGGCGCGCCACCGCCTTCACAAAAATGTCCCTGTTCCGTGGCGAGACAACGGATCTGGAAACCTGCCTGGAATACGAAATGATCGTGCAGAACTATCTGTTCCGTGGCGAGGAGCACAAGGACCGCTTGCATGCTTTCTTGAACCGCAAGAAATAATTGGCGATGGCGCAGCGTAGCGATAGCCTGATCGAAATGGTGGCGCGCCATCCCGGCGCCGCGCCGGCGATCGTTGATGGCGAAGAAAGCATCAGCTACGGCGAACTGCTGGGCGCCAGCCGGCGGGTCGCGGGCGGCCTGGCGCGCCTGGGCGTGGGCAGCGGCGACCGCGTCGCCCTGTGGCTGCCCAATATCCCTGCCTGGCTGGTCCTGTCCCTGGCCTGCGCCCGTCTGGGCGCCGTCGTGGTCTCCATCAATACGCGTTTCAGGGCGGTCGAGGTGGCGGATATTGTCGCACGTTCCGGTGCCAGGCTGTTGGTGCTGTGGCCGGGCTTCAAGGATATCGATTTCAACGCCATCCTGCGCGATATCGAGCCGGACGCCCTGGCAACGGTGGAAACCCTGGTGCTGTACAGCGAGGACGGCGGGCAGGCGGACGCAGCGACATTATCCGGGTTTGGCCGGCCAATCGTCCCCTATGGGGAGCTGGACGGCTGCGAAGATCCCTACGACGGCGATGCCGGCCGCGCAGCGGAATGCGCCATCTTCACCACCTCCGGTACTACCAAGAAGCCGAAAATGGTTCTCCACACCCAGCATTCCGTGGCCGATATGTCCCATATCGTGGCCGATGCCCGCGGCTTTCGCGACGACGGCACGGTCACCCTGGTGGCCCTGCCCTATTGCGGCATGTTCGGTTTCGCCCTGGCCATGATTACCCTGGCGGCGGGAAAGCCGATCATCAATATGCGCTTCTTCGATCCGGCGGAGGCCGGGCGGTTGATCCAGCAACATTGCGTCACCCATACCTTCGGCAGCGATGATCTGTTCGACTTGATCATGCGGGCCACGCCGGGTGAGCGGCCGTTTCCCTCTCTCCGGCTCTGCGGCTATGGCGCTTTCAACTCCGCCTTGGGCAATATCGCCGCCGAGGGCGATGCCCGCGGCATACCCTTTGTTGGCATCTACGGCTCGTCCGAGGTGCAGGCCCTGGCCGGCTGCCAGTCCGTTGACGAGCCGCTGGAGCGGCGGCGTCAGGGTGGCGGCTATCCGACCTCCAAGGATATCCATTTCCGGGTGCGGGACACCGAAAGCGGCGAATTGCTGCCCACAGGCGAGGCCGGAGAACTGGAAATCAAATGTACCAGTCTGTTCGAACGCTATGACGGCGATGAGGAAGCCACCCGGTCGACCAGAACCGATGACGGCTATTTCCGCACCGGTGATCTGGGCTATCTGGACGACGATGGCCGGTTTCTTTTTCTCTCCCGGATCGGCGATGTGCTGCGCCTGGGCGGCTTTCTGACCAACCCGGCGGAGATCGAGGCGCATGTTGACGGGCATCCATCGGTGGCCGAATGCAAGGTTGCCGCCGTTTCGACGAAGCATGGCAACCTTGCCATCGCCTTCATCATTCCAACCGCAGGCATGGCGGTGGACGAAGACGTACTGCGGCAGCATTGCCTGGACGGCATCGCCAAATACAAGGTGCCGGCGCGTTTTCTGGAAATCGATGCCTTTCCCATGGCGGAAAGCGCCAACGGCACCAAGCTGCAGCGGGGCAAGCTGACCGCCATGGCGGAAGAACAGATCAATTTGTAAGGAGGACCGGCCATGAACTCGATCTATTTCACGGAGGAGCACAATCTGCTGCGGGATCAACTGCGTCGTTTTGTCGACAACGAAATCAAGCCGAACGGCGATCAATGGGAGCGGGAAGGCAAGATTTCCCGCGAAACCCTGAAAAAAATGGGCGAACTTGGCTATTTCGGTCTGCGCTTTCCGGAAAAATACGGCGGCAGCGCCATGGACGTCTTCGCCTGGATCATCATGGCCGAGGAACTCAGCCGTTCCACCTACGGCGGTGTCAGTGTCACCTGCATGGTGCATGCCGCCATGTCGTCACCACATCTGGTCTATGCGGGCACCGAGGCACAAATCAGAAAGTATCTACCCCCCATCATGGCCGGCGAGAAAATCTGCGCCATCGCGGTGACCGAGCCTGCGGCGGGTTCCGATGTGGGCGGTATCCGTACGCGGGCAGTGCGCGACGGCGATGACTGGGTCCTGAACGGATCGAAAATGTTCATCACCAACGGCTATTACGGCGATATCTATTTCGTCGCCGCCAAGACCGACCCGGACGCCAAGGGCTCGCGGGGCGTCTCCATGTTCATCGTCGAGCGGGATACGCCGGGCTTCAAAATTGGCCGCAAGCTGGAGAAATTCGGCATTCATTGTTCCGACACCGCCGAATTGTTCTTTGAAGACTGCCGCGTGCCGG
Source organism: Alphaproteobacteria bacterium (assembly GCA_030747035.1). Classification (GTDB taxonomy): domain Bacteria; phylum Pseudomonadota; class Alphaproteobacteria. The sequence continues at coordinate 8,485 of JASLLM010000059.1, forward strand.
CGGAAAACATGCTGGGCGAGGAGAACAAGGGCTTTTACGCTGTCATGGCCAATTTCCAGAACGAGCGCATGTGCATTGGTGCCATGGCCACCAGCGAAGCCGAGACGGCCTTGAACCTGACCATCGAGCATCTGCGCGAGCGCGAAGCCTTTGGCGCCCCACTGATGGACAAACAGGGCATCCGCCAGCGTCTGGCCATGTCCCATGCCAAATTGCTCGCGGCCCAGCAGTTGCTCTATCACGCCGCTTGGCTGGACAGTCAGGGCCATGACGCCGTGCAGGAGGTCTCCATGGTCAAGGCGCACTGCGCCGAGGTGACCCAGGAGGTAATGTACAACTGTCAACAGTTTCATGGCGGCATGGGCTATGTGCGCGACCTGCCCATCGAACGCATGGTCCGCGACGCCCGCCTGCATGCCATCGGCGGCGGCGCCACGGAAGTGATGCTGGAAGAAGTCGCCAAGCGTTGGTAGCGGGAGGTTCACATGGCTGAAACATCGGAAATTGTCTGGCGGCCCAGTCAGGAGCATCTGGAGGCCGCCCGCCTGACCGCCCTGATCCGCCAGATGGGCGCATCGGGCTATCATGACCTATATGAACGCTCCCTGGCCGATCCGGCCTGGTTTTGGGATGGTTTGCTGAAGTTCCTCGATATCCGCTTCTACCAGCCCTATGACACGGTGTTGGAAACCAGCCGGGGCAAGGCCTGGGCCGATTGGTGCGTTGGCGGCACCACCAATCTGTATCTCAACTGCATCGAGAAGCACCGGGATACGGATGCTTGGAACAAGCCCTTCATCGAATGGCAGGGCGAGGACGAACGCACCCGGACCCTCACCTATGCCGAGTTCGACGCTGAGGTGAACCGACTGGCCGCGGCCCTGCGGGGCCTGGGCGTCGGCCAGGGCGACGTTGTGGGTCTGTATCTGCCCATGATCGCGGAAGTCTACGTGGGCTTTTTTGCCTGCGCCAAGATCGGCGCCCTCAACATGCCGTTATTTTCCGGTTTCGGCCCCAGCCCCATCGCCACCCGCCTGAACGAGGGCGGCGTCAAAGTGGTGATCGCCTCCGACGGCACCTGGCGCCGGGGCGCCGCCTCGCCCATGAAAACGGCGTTGGACGAGGCCTGTGCGGAGGCACCCAGCGTCGAGGCTGTTATCGTGGTCAACCACATGGCCGGCGTCGTGCCGGTGGAGATGAAGCCGGGGCGCGATCACTGGTGGCACGATCTGGTCGCCGGCCAGAGCGAACCGGTCACCACGGCGGAACTGCCGGCGGAGGCGCCGCTGACCCTGGCCTTTACCTCCGGCACCACCGGAAAGCCCAAGGGCATCATCCAGACCCATGTGGGATTTCTGACCAAGGTGGCCCTGGATCTGGACCTGATGCTGGATTTCGGGCCCGACGATTGTTTCTTCTGGCTCAGCGATTTCGGCTGGATGGTGGGCGCCCTGACGGCGGTGACGCCCAGCTATGCCGGTGGCCGCCTGCTGGTCGCAGAAGGGGCGCCCGACCGGCCCCGGGCCGACCGCTTCTGGCAGTTGATCGAGGACTACCGGGTGACCCATTTCGGCATGGCGCCCACCGCTGCCCGTGGCGCCATGGCCCTGGGGCGGGAGTTGGTCGACAAGCACGATCTATCCTCCCTGAAGACCATGATATCAGGGGGCGAGCCAGCCACGCCGGACGCCTGGCAATGGATGTTCGAGGTCATCGGCAGGGAAAGACTGCCCATCATCAATATCTCCGGGGGCACCGAGATCGGCTGTTCCATCGTCACCGGCGCCACCATTCTGCCGCAGAAATCCTGCGCCTTTAACGGTCCATCGTTGGGTTCGGGTGCCGCCGTCTTCAACGAGGCGGGGCAGTTGGCGGCGCCGGGCGAGGTTGGCGAACTGGTCATGACGCAACCTTCCATTGGCTTGACCAAAAGCTTTTGGGGACCGGGGGGCGATGAACGCTATCTGGAAACCTATTGGCAGGACTACCCCGACACCTGGCGCCACGGCGATTTCGCCTCCATCGACGAGGACGGCTTCTGGTTCCTGTTGGGCCGTTCCGACGACACCTTCAAGATCGGCGGCAAGCGCACCGGCCCGGCTGAGATCGAGGCGCTCGTGGTCGCCACCGGCCAGGTCGCCGAGGTTGCCGTGATCGGCCTGCCGGACCAGCGTGCGGGGGAGGTTATCTGCATCATCGCCGTGCCCAAGGACGGCCCCAACGAAAATGACCTGCGTGATACACTGACCGAGGCGGTGGTCGCGGGCATGGGCCGGGCCTACAGGCCCCGGCATATCCATTTCGTGACGGACCTGCCCCGCACCCGGTCCATGAAGATCATGCGCCGATTGATCCGCGCCGTCTTGCTGGACCAGCCAACCGGCGATACCTCGGCCCTGTCAAATCCCGAGGCTCTGGAGCATCTGGAGGCCGTCAAAGGCCGGCTGGACTAGGGCCTGTTTGGGAGAACTATATGTCCGATCTGCCGGCAAGCGTCATATTTCACGATCACGGCCCGCGCGAGGGATTTCAGATCGAGGATCGGCAACATCCCCTGGCGCGCCGTGTCGCATTGATCGAAGCCATCGCCGCCGCCGGGGTGCCCCGCATCCAGGCCGGCTCCTTCGTCAAGCCGAAGCTGGTGCCGAACATGGCCGATAGCGCCGAGGTGTTCGCCGCCATTCAAAAACGCCCCGGTATCCGCTACACCGCCCTGGCCCTGAACCCGTGGGGCTTCGAACAGGCCCTGCGAGTGCCCCAGGTGGATCACTATGGCTCGGTTGTGCTGTATGCCTCCAACGGATTTTGCCTCAGCAATAATAATTGCACCAAGCAGGAGGCGCGGAGCCGGCTGCAACAATGGACCGAGCTGTATGATAAACACGGCGTCGCCCTGGAGCAGGTCTATGTGCTGTCTGCCTTCGGCTGTAATTTCGAGGGCGAAGTACCCATGGCCGATGTCATGGAAGAAGTACGCCACGTCGTCGGCACATGCCGGGAACAGGGCCGTGCCCTGCCCCGCATCGACCTTGACGACAGCATGGGCTGGGCCGATCCCCACAGTATCCGCCAGCGCATCGGCGCCGTTCGCGCGGCCTACCCGGAACTGGAAATCGGCTTGCACCTGCACGACAACCGGGGCCTTGGCGGGGCCTGTGTCCTGGCCGCGCTGGAAATGGGGGTGCGCCATTTCGACAGCTCCATCGGCGGCCTGGGCGGCTGCCCCTTCGCACGTCTTAAGAATCGCAGCGCCGCCGGCAACATCTGCACCGAGGACATGGTGCATCTGTGTCATGAACTGGGCATCGAAACCGGGATAGACCTCGACGCCCTAATCGAAGCCGCCCTGCTGGCCGAGGACATCGTCGGCCGTCCCCTGATGGGCCGGGTCATGCATTCCGGTTCATTGGCCGAATACCGCGCCGCCGCACGTTAAGTTATCAGGTAGCCCCGTTCGTAGGTGACCTTCTCCATGCCGATGAATTTTGCCTGGCGGTTCAGTTCCGCGATCAGCTTCTTCTCGCGTCCCTTGGTGAGTTTGATCTTCGGCTCCAGCCACAGGCCGGTGACGTGCAACGCATCATCCTGGCGTTGTGCCTTCATGTCGATGCGGCCGATCATGCGTTCCCCTTCCAGCAGAGGAAAAACATAATAGCCGTATTGTCGCTTGGCCTCGGGCACGAAGATCTCGATGCGGTAGTCGAAAGTTGAACAGGCGCTGCAGGCGCTTGCGGTCCCTGATCAAGGGATCGAACGGGCTGAGCACGCGCAAGCGGCCGGGCGGCGGCGCAGCCGAGGCCGCCAACAATCCGGGCCGCGCGAAACTGGTCTTCGGCGCACTGCCGTCGGCGCTTTCAATTAGCACTTCAATCAGATCGTCGCCAAGGTTTCGCAAGCACCAGGATTTCGCCTCCGCCGCGTTGATCGAGCCCCAATAGCCGGCCAGTTCCCCGGGCGCGGCGAAGCCGAGGCGGTCCAGCGCCGTATTGCAGGCCCAATCAACAAAATCTTCATGGCTATGCGCGGCCTCATCGCGCGCCTGCGGCGGAATAATGCGGCTTGAGAGGTCATAGACCTTTTGAAAGCCCTCCCGCCGGCAGACACAGAGATCGCCGGTGCGCCAGAGAAACTCCAGCGCCGTTTTGGACGGGTGCCATTGCCACCAGCCATTCGGGTCGCCCTTTCGGGCCGACGATTTGGCTTTCAGATCCCGTGACATGGTCGGGCCATTTTGCGTCACATGCGCCCGGACACTATCCATCATGTCCTCGAAACCGATATGCCGGTCTCCGGATTTTTCCTTTGGCCGCCATTTGCGCCAACGCTCTCGCAGGCTGCCTTCATGCAGTTCAAACCGCCGCCGCCAATGAGGATAGAACGCCACCGGTATGATTGCCGCATCGTGGGTCCAGTGCTCGAACAGATGGCGGTCCTCCTCCAGCAACTGGCGCAGGTGTTCGGGCTGGTAGTTCTGATTGCGGGCAAACAGGATCATGTGGTGGGCCCGCTCCACCGTGCGGATACTGTCAACCTGCACGAAACCCAATTGATGGATCAGCTCATGCAGGCTGTTCTTGTCCTGGGGCAGATGGGGCGGGCGGCAAAGGCCCTGGCGGGCCATGAAGATCCGCCGGGCCTGTTGATTGCTGATTGTGGGCCGGGAAACGCTCATACAGCCATTGCCACGGATTGCCGCCGTTATGCCTGGGTGTCCACACCCTGGCCGTTGTCGACCGCCGGTCCGTCCTGCGCCGCCTCGTCCGCGGCAGCCGGTTCCTCCGCCGCCGCGTCTGCGGGCTGTTCGGCCGGCACGCCCTTGGCGACACCGACCATGGCGGCACGCAGCAGGCGATCCTGGATTTTGTAGCCGATCTGCATGACCTGGACGATTGTGCCCTGCGCGGCCTCGGGATGATCGATCTGAACCACCGCCTGATGCAGGTTGGGATCCAGCTTTTCGCCCAAGGGGTCGACTTCCTTGATGCCATGTTTGTCGAAATGACCGCGCAATTCACGCTGGGTCAGTTCAACGCCTTCCAGCAGCTTGGCCACCTCCGGGTTATCCTTGCGGGCCTCCTCAGAGACGGCGGACAGGGCGCGTTGCAAATTATCGGACACCGCCAGCATGTCGCGAGCAAAATCGGCGATGGCATATTTCCGCAGGTCGGCCCTTTCCCGCTCACCCCGGCGCTTGATATTTTCCGTCTCCGCCATGGCGCGCAGCAGCTTGTCCTTCAGATCCGCCACCTCGCCATAGGCCAGTTCCAACTCGTCCGGCTCATCCGCCGGTTCCGCGGCCTCCGGGACATCTTCGGCACCGGCTCCGGCGGCAGCCTTAGCGGCGGCAAGATCAATCGGCTCGGCTGCTTCGGTTGCCGGGTTTTCCGCCGTTCCGGCCTTAGCCTCTTCCGAATTCTCGATATTTTCGGGTTCGTTCATCTTGTCCTCGAGTACAGGCACTAATTTTACGATATTTGGGCATGATATAGGGATCCGGGCCGCTCATTTGAACCCGTCCCGTCAAACCTGCGACGTTTTGAACCGAATGTCCGCGCAGGTCAACCTATCAAACGGCCTATCACCCGCGCCGTATAGTCCACCATGGGTACGATACGGGCATAGTTCAGGTGCGTCGGCCCGACAACGCCTATGGCGCCGATCACTTCCTGGTTGGAATTGCTGTACGGCGCCACGATCATGGAAGAGCCGGTCAGGGAAAACAGCTGGCTTTCCGAGCCGACAAAGACCCGCACACCGGGGCCGTCGTTGGCCAGTTCCAGGACATCGATCAGAGCCTGTTTGCTTTCCAGATCGGCGAATAACTGCCGGACCCGCTCCAGATCCTCCGCCGCCGAAATATCCTCCAGCAAATTGGCCCGGCCGCGCACGATCAGGGTCTGCTGTTGCTCACCCCCACCCCAGATCGCCAGACCGCTTTCCACCACCCGGGCCGTCACTTCGTCCAGCTCGGCACGATGTGCTTCTATCTCCGCCAGTATTTCCCGCCGGGTTTCGGCCAGGGTGGCGCCGCGAAGACGGGCGTTGAGATAGTTTGCCGCCTCGACCAGGGCCGAAGGCGGCAGCCCCGGCGGCACCTCGATAATGCGGTTTTCCACCGAACCGGACTCGCCCACGATCACCACCAGCGCCCGGCCATCGCCCAGCGAGACAAACTCCAGGTGCTTCAGGGGCGCTTCCAGCTTCGGCGCCATGACCAGCCCGGCCCAACCCGACAGGCCCGAGAGCATTTCCGAGGCCTGGATCAGCATATCCTCGAAACTGCGCCCGGCGGCGGCGCAATGGGCCTCGATCTCGGCCCGCTCGCTCTCGCCCAGATCACCCAGCTCCAACAGGCCATCGATGAACATGCGCAGGCCCCGGTCCGTGGGCAGGCGCCCGGCCGAGGTATGGGGGGCGTGCAACAGGCCCGCTTCCTCCAAATCCGACATGATATTGCGGATCGAGGCGGGCGAGAGGCTGCTGTTGAGGCGCCGCGACAGGGTGCGGGAGCCCACCGGCGTACCGGTTTCCAGAAAGGATTCCACCACCTCGCGGAAAATTTCGCGGTTGCGTTGGTCCAGGGCGCCGATTGCCGGCGAATTTTGTGGTCGATTGGCCATGCTCTAAGCAATGTAGTAACGCCCCCGCGAACCGTCAACGCAGACATCAACGCCGTGCTGGACGGCGGCCCGTCAGAGGTCTAGAAGTGCGCCAGGATTTGTCCCCGATATCGAGGAGATTGTGCCATGCGTCCATCGGGCCGTGCCGTCGACCAACTACGTAAAGTCACCCTGGAACCAGGCTTCGCCAAATATGCGGAAGGCTCCTGCCTGATCCGTTTTGGCGATACCCACGTACTCTGCGCCGCCTCGCTTGATGACCGGGTGCCGCCATTCCTGCGCAACAGCGGCCAAGGCTGGGTGACGGCGGAATACGGCATGCTGCCCCGTTCCACCCACACCCGCACGGGCCGCGAAGCGGCAAGGGGCAAGCAATCGGGCCGGACCCAGGAAATTCAGCGTCTGATCGGCCGCTCCCTGCGCGCCGTCACCGATCTGAAGGCCATGGGCGAGCGGCAGATCCGCCTCGACTGCGATGTCCTGCAGGCCGATGGCGGCACCCGCACCGCCTCCATCACCGGCGCCTGGGTGGCCCTGCATATCGCCCTGTCGGGAATGTTGGAAAAGGGCCTGATCGAGAAAATGCCCCTGACCGACCATGTCGCCGCCGTTAGTTGCGGTTTGTACCAAGGCACGGCCGTGCTGGATCTGGATTATGATGAGGATTCCAATGCCCAGGCGGACGCCAATTTTGTTCTCACCGGCAACGGCGGCATCGTGGAAATCCAAGGCACGGCGGAAGAAGACCCCTTCACGCGGGATCAGTTCAACAACCTGATGGCCCTGGCCGAAAAGGGTATTTGCGAACTGGCCGATCTGCAAAAACAGGCGATCGGGGCCGCCTAAATCATGCCCCGCCGCTTTACCGAGCCCGGCTTGGTCGTGGCCTCCCACAATGAAGGCAAGGTGCGGGAGATTGCCGACTTGCTGGCGCCTTTCGGTCTGGATATCACCTCCGCCGGGCAATTGAACCTGCCGGAGCCGGAAGAGACCGGCGATACCTTTATCGCCAATGCGGAATTGAAGGCGAAGGCCGCGGTCGAGGGCGCCAACATGCCCGCCCTGGCCGACGATAGCGGCTTGGCGGTGGAAGGCCTGAGCGGCGACCCGGGCCTTTATTCCGCCCGCTGGGCCGGGGCGGCGCGGGACTTCAATATCGCCATGGCGCTGGTGCAGGAAAAGCTGGGTGATAACCCCAATCGGCGGGCTTACTTCATCTCCGTCCTCTCCCTGGCCTGGCCCGACGGCCATGTGGAAAGCTTCGAAGGGCGGATTTACGGCACCATGGTCTGGCCGCCGAGGGGCGACAAAGGTTTCGGCTATGATCCCATGTTTCAGCCCGATGGCTATGACGTGACCTTCGGCGAGTTGGACTACGATGAAAAACAGCGCATCTCGCACCGCGCCGTGGCGTTTCAAAAGCTGATCGATGGTTGCTTCCGCGAACCATAGTCGCCCTGGAAGCGATCACCCCGCCGGGGGCCGGGGCTTCGCGGTCTATCTGCATTGGCCGTTTTGCCTGGCCAAATGCCCCTACTGTGATTTCAACAGCCATGTCCGCGAGAGCATCGATCAGAATGCCTGGCGCCGCGCCCTGTTGGATGAAGTCGACCGCGCAGCGAGCCGGCTACCGGGGCGCCGGGTCGACAGCATATTTTTCGGCGGCGGCACCCCGTCATTGATGCCACCGGACACCGTCGCCGCTCTGATCGACCGCATTGCCCACTGTTGGAACCTGGAGGGGGATGCGGAAATCACCCTGGAGGCGAACCCGACGTCGGTGGAGGCCGGCCGCTTCCGGGCCTATGCGGATGCCGGCGTGAACCGCCTGTCCCTTGGCGTACAGGCCCTCAATGATGGGGACCTGCGCCGCCTGGGCCGCAATCATGATGCCGGGCAGGCCATGGCCGCGTTGCTATTGGCACGCGAGACGTTTCCCCGTTGTAATTTTGATCTGATCTATGCCCGGCCTGGTCAGAGTCTATCGGATTGGCGCAGCGAACTGGGCCAGGCCCTGGACCTGCAACCAGGCCATCTCTCCCTCTACCAACTGAGCATTGAAAAGGGCACGGCATTTGACGGTACGGTGCGGCCGGCGGAAGAGGATTTGGCCGCCGATTTATTCGAACTGACCCAGACCCTATGCGATGACGCCGGTCTGCCGGCCTATGAAATTTCCAATCACGCCGCACCCGGCCAGGAAAGCCGCCACAACCTGACCTACTGGCGCTATGGCGAGTATCTCGGTCTGGGGCCGGGTGCCCATGGCCGTTTGCTGATCGATGGCGAGCGCGTGGCGACCAGCCAACGCACCTCGCCGGAAAACTGGCTGGCGGGAGATGGGCGGAGCAAGGAGAGCGTGTTGTCCGTGGAGGAACGGGCGACGGAAATGCTGATGATGGGTCTGCGCCTGACCCGGGGCGTGAACGGCGCTGATTTCCTGACCGAGGTCGGCGTGCCCCTGGCGGAGTGGCTGGACGGCTCCAGCCTCGACCAGCTATTGCGGCAGAAACTGCTGTCCTGGCATGGGGAAGATTTGGCCGCCAGCCGCGACGGCCTGCAAGTCCTGAACGCGGTATTGGCGGAATTGTTGCCTTGATCGCCGCTCTGAGGCACAAACATGGGATGATGGACGAAACCACAGCACGTACGGCACTGGTGACCGGTGGGGCCATACGGGTCGGCGCGGCCATGGCCCGGGCCCTTGCCGACGATGGTTGGCATGTGGCGATCCATTATCATGGCTCCGACGAGGCGGCGGAGGCGCTGCTGGCGGAGATTCGGGCGGACGGCGGCCAGGGCCACCTGGTACAGGCGGATCTGCGGGATAGGGATGCGGTGGCCGGCCTAATCGCCGCCGCCGGCCGGGACGCACCGCCGCTGGCCTGTTTGGTCAACAATGCCTCGCTGTTCGAGAACGATTCCGCGCTGAACATGACGGCCGATGGCTGGAACGATCATCAGGCGGTCAATCTGCGCGCGCCATTGTTTCTGGCCCGCGATTTTGCCCGCAATCTGGCTGCTGACCACAAGGGCGTGGTGGTCAATATGCTAGACAACAAGATGTTCGCCCTGAACCCGGATTTCTTTTCCTACACCATCGCCAAGTACGGCCTGTTGGGGGCGACCAAGGTTCTGGCCATGGAACTGGCGCCACGGATTCGGGTTTGCGGCATCGCGCCGGGCATCACCCTGCCCAGCAGCAAGCAGACCGAGGCGGGCTTCCGTGCCGCCCACGCCATGAACCCCCTGGGCCAAAGCGCGACCCTGGAGCAACTGGTCGCCGCCCTGCGCTTCATCCTGGCGGCACCATCCCTGACCGGCGAGGTCATCACAATCGACGGTGGGCAGTCGCTTTTGGGCCTGCCCCGCGATGTCTCCTTCATGACGGACGATTGAGCCATGCCCCTCTCCGGACAGATCAGTGGCCATCGCATCGTCTTTCGCCAGCTTTCCTTTCCCGTCTCCATCGGCGTCCTGCCCCACGAGCGCGAGGGGCCGCAGCAGGTGTCGATCGATCTGGAAATTGAACTGCGCCCCGATATGCCCGATCCCCAGGAGGATCTGGCCAAGGTCCTGAACTATGACCGCATCCGCGGCCAGATTGTCGAGATCGCCCAGGCCCGCCACCACAATCTGCTGGAAAGCCTTGCCAGGGAGTTGCTGGCGGTTTTCGAAGACGAACCCGATATCATCCGGGTCCGGCTATCGGTGCAAAAACCCGACGTCTATGCCGATATCGCCGCCGTGGGCTATGAGATCGACTGCAGCTGGGACCGTTAAAGCAATTCGGCGGATAGATCACGCAAGGTATCGCCAAGACGGCCGAGCAATTCGGAAATCTCGTCGTCGGTGATCGTCAGGGGCGGCGAGACCATGAACCAATGGCCGTATTTGCCGCCCGATGTGGGTCTGGAATAAATAATCAGGCCGTTGTTCATGCCGTGAACACGTACCCGGTCGGTGGGTTGCAATTCGTTCGGCAACGGCGCCTTGCTGGCCTGATCGGCGACCAATTCGACCGCCAGCAACATTCCCTTGCCCCTGATGTCACCGATGATGGGAAGGTCCGTCTGCAGATCCTTCAGGCCCTGGCGAAGACGTTCGCCGCACGTGACTGACCGGTTGACCAGGTCCAGGCGTTCGTATTCATCCAGCACCGCCAACCCGGCGGCCGATGATATGGGATTTGCGTTGTAGGAATACTGGAATTCGAAGCCGCTCAGGCCGGCCAATTCATCAACCATACTGGCCGGCGCAAGCACCGCGCCCAAGGGGCTGTAGCCGGAGGCCATGCCCTTGGCCAGGGTGACGATATCGGGCAGGGCATCGGGCCAGTGGTGCGCCGCCAGGAACTTCCCCGTGCGGCCCATGCCGCAAAGGATTTCGTCAAACACCAGATGCACGTTGAAGCGGTTACAGATCTCTCGAATGCGTCGGAAATAGCTGTGCGGCGGCACCACGGCGCCGGTCGAAAGGCCGCCCACCGGTTCGATCACGAAGGCCAGGACATTGTCCGCGCCAAGTTCGTCTATCTTGGCCTCCAGGCAGTCGGCGCAGTGCCGTGCATAGCTGTCCGCGTCATGATTGCCGGGAACGCGGTAGCCAATGGGCGCCGGCACTTTCGGCGTCACCTGGGCCAGGCCGTCCAGGAAGGGCGCCAGCATGACGTCGCCGTTCATTGCCAAAGTGGCGATGGTGGCGCCGTGATAGGACGGCTGGCAGGTGATGACCTGGGTCTTTGCCGGCTTGCCCGTGGCAACGGCATATTGGCGCAGAAACTTAATGGCATTCTCCATCGCCTCGCTGCCCCCCGATGTCAGGCAGACCCGTTCGAAACCCGGCCCCGCCAAGGCGGCCAGGCGCTCGGTGTAGTCCATATTGGGGCGGTTTCGGACCAGACGGGGAAAGGCATAGTCCAATGTCCTGGCCTGGGCCGCGATGGCGTCGGCCACATGGGCATTGCCGTGGCCGATATTGCTGACCACGGGTCCGGAAGAGACATCAATGTAGCGGTTGCCCGCGCTGTCCCACATATGGATGCCGGCCGCCCGCTCGATCAGCGGCATGGGGACAGTGCCGGATTTGGCGTAGAAGGCGGTCTGTCCGGCGTCTTGAGGGGATGTTGGGCGCTGTGCCGATAGGGTGGGAACCATGGCAACCTCGGAATGTCTAATAATTGTATTGATATTTGCGACGATATTGCATCGATAATATTGACTATATAGTCGAGTCAATATAAACATTGTTCTCATGACAATATGGCAGCCGGACCTTGGCGACAAATCTGGTCCGAAATACATCCTGATCGCCGAGGCGATTGGCGAGGGCATCGCCCAGGGCACCCTGAAGGAACGGGACCGGATGCCGGTGCAAAGGGATCTGGCCTATTGGCTGGGCCTGTCCCTCAACACCGTCAGCCGCGCCTATGCCGAGGCGATAAGGCGGGGTTACCTGCAAGGCGAGGTCGGGCGCGGCACCTACGTGCGCCGTACCGGTCCCATTCCGGTGCAGCAAGTTCAGGCTGGCATGGCGCGGTCAAGCAGCGGGCCAATCGACTTTACCTTGAATCTTCCCGCCGCCGGGGAAGGCGCCGCCGCCCTGGCAAAATCGCTGGAGACATTGCAGGGTTCCCAATCCTTGGCCGCCTATCTCGACTACCAGACCGAGGTCGAAGCGCCGCGCCACGCCGAAGCGGCAGCAGCGTGGCTACGCAACCTTGGCCTGGATATTGAAAATGATGGCGTCATCCTCACCAATGGCGCCCAGCATGGCCTGCTGGTAAGTCTGCTGGCCACGGCACGTCCCGGTGACGTCTTGCTGACTGAAACAATGACCTATGGACCGATCAAGGCGATGGCGCGGCATCTGGGCCTGAAGCTACGGCCCCTGGCCATGGATGACGGCGGCCTTTCGCCGGCGGCGCTGGATGCCGCCTGCCGGGAAAGTGCCGCCAAGGTGTTGTATTGCCTGCCGACACTGCAGACGCCGACCACGATCACCATGACCGAGGCGCGGCGGCACGAGATTGCAGCCATCGCCAAGAAGCATGAGCTGTTGATCATAGAGGATGACGTTTTCGGCTTCCTGCCGCCGGAGCGGCCGGCACCGCTGGCTTGTCACGCGCCGGACAATACGGTTTTTCTCACAAGCACCTCGAAATGCCTCGCGCCCGGCCTGCGTGTCGGTTTCCTTTATGCCCCGCCCAGGCTGCGCCGCCCCCTGCGCGCCGCCGTCAACTTGTCCTGCTGGATGCCGCCGCCCCTGATGGCGGAGATCGCCTCAAGCTGGATCATCGACGGCACGGCGGACAAATTGAACCAGTTTCAAAGATCCGAAGCCCAGGCGCGGCAAGAAATGGCCCGGCGCATTCTGGCGGGGCACGATGTGCGGGCGGATCCTCACGGTTTTCATCTGTGGCTTTCGCTGCCGCAACACTGGTGGGCGGAGTCTTTCCGGGCCGCCGCTGAAAGGCAGGGCGTAAAGGTCCTGACCGGCGAAACGTTTGTCATTAATCAGGCCAAGGCGCCGAACGCCATCCGCCTTTGCCTCAGTCATGAACCGTCCCGCGCCCGTGTATCACGGGGGCTGGAGATCATCGCGGGACTTTTGGATGAAACCGGCGACGCCGGCGGTCTTGTCGTATGAAGACCTAATCGCTCGGCGACGGCCAGGCCGGATCCTGGAAGCGTTGGATTTCCAGCTTATAGCCGTCGGGATCGCGCAGAAAGAAATGATAGATATTGAAATTCT
>JASLLM010000005.1:0-41388 GCA_030747035.1 Alphaproteobacteria bacterium
CGCTGGATGACGTGCGGGGCCGCCTGCTGGCCGTGGCGCCGGAGACACGGCGGCAACTGGCATATACCCGGGCGGCGGAGATTTGCGATGATGACGTCGCCACCTGCCAGGGCATCGGGCAACACGGCAGTGCCCTGATTGCCGAGGCCCATGAACGAAACGGCAAGGCAAAGCCGGTCAATGTGCTGACCCACTGCAATGCCGGCTGGTTGGCGACAGTGGATTGGGGCACCGCCCTGGCGCCGATCTATACCGCCCATGATGCCGGTATCCCGGTGCATGTCTGGGTCGACGAGACCCGGCCCCGCAACCAGGGGGCGGCCCTGACCGCTTACGAACTGGGCAGCCATGGCGTGCCGCACACGGTGATCGTTGATAATGCCGGCGGCCACCTGATGCAGCATGGCATGGTCGATCTCTGTATCACCGGGACGGACCGCACGACGGCGCATGGTGATGTCTGCAACAAAATCGGCACCTACTTGAAGGCGCTGGCGGCCCATGACAACGGCGTGCCGTTCTATGTTGGCCTGCCGCACAGCACCATCGATTGGACCTTGGGCGACGGCATTGCCGGCATTCCCATCGAACAGCGCGACGGCGCCGAGGTATCGCATATTCATGGCGCCACCGAGTCGGGGCAGGGGGCCACGGTCCGCTTGACCCCGGAAGGTTCGCCGGTGGGCAACTATGCCTTTGATGTCACGCCGGCCCGTCTGGTGACCGGCCTGATCACCGAGCGCGGCGTCTGCCCGGCCAGCCGCGACGGCCTGACCGCGCTGTACCCGGAGAATGCCGCGAACGCGGCGCCCTGAGATGGATAATCTTTGGTCAGACAGGGAGGCGCAGGCCTGCATCAAGGAATGCGATGGCGCCGGCATCAACGAGCAATTGGCCTTGCGCCTGTATAGCGCCAGGCTGCTTGGGAGCAACCGGAATCTGGTCCTGCACGGCGGCGGCAACGCCTCGTTGAAGGCGGAGATCACCGACCCTCTGGGCGAAGTGCAACCGGTCCTGTGCATCAAGGGCAGCGGCTGGGACATGGCGCGGCTTGAAGCGCCGGGCCTGCCGGCGGTCCGGCTGGAACCCCTGCGCCGTCTGCGCATGCTGGATAGCCTGGATGATCTGGCCACGGTGAATATGCTGCAGGGCAATCTTCTCGATACCCAGGCGGCGGATCCGTCCGTGGAAACCCTGCTGCATGCCTTTTTGCCCCATGCCTATGTGGATCACACCCATGCCTCGGCTATCCTGGCCCTGTCGGACCAGCCCGACGGCGACAAGATCTGCGCCGAGGTTTTCGCCGGCAAGGCCGCCATCGCGCCGTATCGGATGTCCGGTCTGGCCCTGGCCAAGGCGGCGGCGCAGGCCTACGAGGACCAGCCCGACTGCCGCGGCCTGATCCTGTCCAAGCACGGCGTGGTCAGTTTCGGCGAGACGGCGGCCGAGGCCTATGCTGCCATGATCGAACTGGTCAATCTGGCGGAGGATCATCTGAGCTGGGGCCGGCCAAAGGTCTTTCCGTCCATTGCGCTGCCAAGCACCGTGCCGACGGCGGCACAGGTTGGCCCGATCCTGCGGGCCGCCCTGTCCTGCCCCGATTTGACCATGCCGGGCGGTTATCGCCGTGTCGTGCTGGATCATCGCGGTGGCGATGCGGTTCTGAATTTCGTTAATGGCCAGGAACTTAGCCGCTATGGCCAGGCCGGCGTGGTTACGCCCGATCATGCGATCCGGACCAAGGGCCTGCCACTGATCCTGCCCGCCCCCGATGGCGAAAATCTGGATAGCTTTGCCGAGACGGCTACCGCTGCCGTGGCGGATTATGTCACCGCCTACGAAGACTATTTCAAACGTCATGCGGGCGCCGATACCGTGATGGTAAACCCGCTGCCCAAGGTTGTTCTGGTACCGGGTGTGGGCCTGTTCGCCGCCGACCGTGGCGCAGATGATGCGGCCATCGTGGCCGATATTGCGGAAAACGCGGTTGCGGTGATCGGGGCGGCGGAAGCGCATGGCCGTTTCGAAAGCATCGCAGAGAATGATCTGTTCGATATCGAATACTGGTCCCTGGAGCAGGCGAAGCTGAACCGAACGGCCGAACCCGCCCTGGCCGGACATGTGGTTGCGGTTACGGGCGGCGCCGGCGGCATCGGTGCCGCCACGGCGGCGGCCTTCGCGGCGGAAGGCGCGGCGGTCGCGGTGCTTGATCTCGATGCCGAGCAGGCGGCCGCCACGGCGGGCCGGTTCGGCGGCCTGGGCCTGGGCTGCGATGTCACCGATACCGGCGCGGTGCAGGAAACCTTCGACCGCATCTGCCAAGCCCATGGCGGTATCGATATCGTCGTCTCCAACGCCGGGGCGGCCTGGCAGGGCAAGATCGGCGAAGTTGACGATGCCTTGTTGCGGCGCAGTTTTGAACTGAATTTCTTTGCCCATCAATTGGTGGCGAAATGCGCCGTGGCGGTGATGCTGCAACAAGGCACCGGCGGGGTCCTGTTGTTCAACGCCTCGAAGCAGGCGGTCAATCCCGGCCCGGATTTCGGCCCCTATGGCCTGCCCAAGGCGGCGACGATGTTCCTGATGCGGCAATATGCGGTGGATTATGGCGAGGTGGGTATCCGCTCCAACGCCATCAACGCCGACCGCATCCGCAGCGGCCTGTTGACAGAGGATATGGTGGCGGCGCGCTCAACCGCGCGGGGGGTGAGCGAGACCGACTATATGGCCGGAAACCTGTTACAGCGGGAAGTCACGGCGGAGGACGTGGCCCAGGCCTTCGTCAATCTGGCAAAATCGGAAAAAACCACCGGCGCCGTGCTTACGGTCGATGGTGGCAATATCGCAGCCGCGCTACGCTAAAGAGCTGAAACGGCGATTTCGTCCTGCCGGGCCTGGATTTCGACGCGATCAGGCACGCCATCCTGGGCACCGGGTTTCAGGCAGGCAAGTCCCCCTGCCACGCTGCCCCAGCGCAGACAATCGCTCAAGGCCATTTCCGCGCCCATCGCCGCCACAAAGGCACCGACAAAGGCGTCACCGGCGCCAACCGTGTCCAATGCCTGGATGGGCAGGGCATCCGCCCGCAGGGTTTGATCCGGGGCGAAGGTTATGGCGCCATCGGCGCCCAGGGTCAGCACGACCGTCACGTCGAAACGCCGCCGCACTTCGTCGCAGGCGGCCTTAAGATCGCCGCTGTCCAGCCCGAGATTATCGGCCAGCATTTCCGCTTCGACTTCATTGACGATCAGGCTATCGAGTTTCGCCAGGGTGGCTGGCGGGATCGGCTGGAACGGTGCGGCGTTGAGGATATTTCTGGCGCCCCGCCGATGCGCCAACTCAACGCCGGCGCAAATCTCGGGCAGGGGGATTTCCATTTGCTGCAGAACCAGATCGCCCGGCGCCAATTGCCGTGATCCCGCATGCAGTTGCTCCGCCTTGGTCTCCAAATTGGCACCGGAGGAAACCACAATCTGATTTTCCCCATCGCGGTCAACAGAGATCGTGGCGCAGGCCGTCGGCCGTTGGCGCCGCACCACCTGGCCTAACGCAACGCCGGCTTGGTCCAGGTTGGCAAGGGCAAGGCGGCCAAAATCATCATCACCGACCGAGGCAACGAATTGCACACCGCCGCCGGCGCGGGCGGCGGCTAATGCCTGATTGGCCCCCTTGCCACCGGGCAGCATGACGTAGTCGGCGGTCAGAACTGTCTCGCCGGGCCGTGGCAAACGTTCAACGGATTGGACGATATCCAATCCGATGGAGCCAAAGACAACAATCAATAGATCAGTTACCGGGCGCGCCGGCCAAGTCTCTTGGCACCGCGCGGGCCGAGGTGGTGGATGTTATCGCCCTCGACCAATTCGGCCTTCTTGTTGGCAATCTCGTTGCTTTTGTGGCGGTTGCGCAGCCGTCTCAGCGACCTGTCCTGCTCGGCTTCATCCAGGCTGCGGAGGCGTTGTTGCAGATATGGGCTTGTCATGGTGGCAAAACTCGTTCGAAATAAATTATCAACCTATGACCGTCGGCATTTTGCCAAACCGGCCGATTACTTCAGCCCAGCGCAAGACGTATATTGGCGGCGATTATTTCCCGTGTCATCAAGGAATGGCGGCGGCATTTTTGGGCGAAAAATGTGCGACGTTGTGTTCACTTGTGTTGCGGGCTCGCGCGCACTAGGATTCCGCCAAATTTGGCAATGTAAAAACAGGTGATGGGTAATGGATTTGGCTTTCAGCGATGACGATTTAGCCTTCCGGGAAGAGGTTCGGAGCTTTATTGCGGAGAAATTGCCGGCAGATATCGCCGAATCGGTTCGCCAGGGCCGGCCCGTCGACAAGCCGGATATCCAGCGCTGGCAACGCATCCTGTTTAACCAGGGCTGGGCCGCGCCCGGCTGGCCCGTCGAATATGGCGGCACCGGGTGGGACGCCACCAGACGCTATATTTTTGACGAAGTGATGGCGGAATTCGATACGCCGGAGACTGTTCCCTTTGGCCTGCTGATGGTCGGTCCGCTGATCTACACTTTTGGCACCGAGGCGCAAAAGGAACGCTTCCTGCCAAAAATACTGACCGGTGAGGAATGGTGGTGTCAGGGCTATTCAGAGCCGGGCTCGGGCTCGGATCTGGCCTCGTTGCAAACCAAGGCGGTGTTGGACGGCGACCATTACGTGGTCAACGGCACCAAGACCTGGAATTCCATGGCCCATCTGGCCGATTGGACCTTTACTCTGGTGCGCACCTCGAACGAGGGCAAACAGCAGGAGGGTATTTCCTTTCTGTTGATCGACATGGAAACCCCCGGCATCGACCCCCAGCCGATCATCGCCATCGACGGCGCCCATCATTTCAACATGACCTATTATACCGATGTACGGGTTCCGGTTGAAAACCGCATTGGCGAGGAGAACAAGGGCTGGACCTACGCCAAATATCTGCTGGGGCACGAACGCCAGTCCATTTCCGAGGTCGGAGCATCGAAACAGCGCCTGCGGCGGCTGAAACAAATCGCCGGCGAGGAGCGCTCGGATGGCGAAAGCCTGATGGACGACAAATCCTTCGCCAACAAGGTGGCCGATGTTGAAGTCAAGCTGACCTCCCATGAATATCTCAACCTGCGCTTCCTCGCCGAGGAGGCCGCCGGGCGTCCAATCGGCGCGGAAGTGTCATTGTTGAAGATCCGCGGCACGGAAATCCGCCAGGAATTGACCGAATTGACCATCGAAGCGCTAGGCTATTACGCAGCACCGTTCGAGATGGAACAGTTGAGCGATGGCTGGAACGAACCATCCATCGGGCCGGACTATGCGGCGGCGCAAATGCCGCAATATCTGTTCAGCCGGGCCGCGACCATTTATGGCGGCAGCAACGAGATCCAGCGCAATATCATCGCCAAAATGGTTCTGGGACTTTAGCCGGCCCACCAAGGAGTCCCAGCCATGGACATGCAATTTCGTGACGAGGACCTGGCGTTTCAGGCCGAGGTGCGCCAGTTTATCGCCGAAAATTTGCCCGCCGACCTACGTGAGAAGGTGCGCCGGGGCCTGCATCTGGACAAGGAAGATTTCGTCTTTTGGCAGAAAAAGCTGAATGAGCGCGGCTGGTTCGCGCCCCATTGGCCAGTGCAACTGGGCGGCGTGGAATGGAGCCCGACGCAACATTATCTGTTCCAGAACGAACAGGTGGAAGGCTATTGCCCGCCGGTCATCCCGTTTGGCGTACGCATGGTGGCGCCGGTCATCTTCACCTTTGGCAGCGACGAGCAGAAACAACGCTTTCTGCCCGATATCCTGGATAGCACCGCCTGGTGGTGTCAGGGCTATTCCGAACCGGGCTCGGGCTCTGATCTGGCCTCGCTGCAGACCAAGGCGGTGCGGGACGGCGATGACTACATCGTCAACGGCACCAAGACCTGGACCACCCTGGCCCAATTCGCCGATTGGATTTTTTGTCTGGTCCGCACCTCGGGCGAAGGCAAACCGCAGGAGGGTATTTCCTTCCTGCTGATCGACATGAAAAGTCCGGGCATCGAGGTCACGCCGATCATCACCATTGACGGCTCCCACGAGGTCAATAGCGTCTTTTTCACCGACGTCCGGGTGCCGGCGGAAAATTTGATCGGCGTGGAGAACGAGGGCTGGACCTATGCCAAATTCCTGTTGCTGTTCGAACGTTCGAACAGCCTGACGGGCGGTCTGAAGCAGCAATTGCACCGTTTGCGCACCATTGCTGATCAGGAATGCACCAACGGCGCGCCGTTGAGCAGCGATCCCGCGTTCGCGGCGCAACTGGCGGATTACGAGGTGCAGTTGCGCACCTATGAGTTCCTGGAACTACGTACCCTGGGCAACAGCAATCCCGGCGCCGAGGCATCGTATCTGAAAATCATCGGGACCGATTTGCAGCAATTGGCCTCGGAACTGACCCTGCGGGCTGTTGGCTATTACGGCAATCCCTATATCCGCGATGCCCTGGTGCATGGCTACAACCAGCCGTCCGTGGGGCCGGATTATGCCGCGCCGGCGGCGCCGCAATATTTCAATTACCGCAAGACGGCGATCTATGCCGGCTCCAACGAGATCCAGCGGAATATCCTTTCCAAGGCGGTTTTGGGGATGTAGCGGCCAATTTCGTGCTTGCGGCATAACGGTACTTTTCCACATGCGTGGATCGTGTTAGGTGATAGATAGAAAATTTTGGTAGGAGAGCGTCATGGATTTTTCCCTCAGCGAAGAACAACAACTGCTGAAGGACAGCGTGCAACGGTTCGTACGGGACGAATACGAACTGGAATCGAGGCGGAAACTGGTCGCCTCGGACATCGGTTATAGCGAAGACAATTGGGCCAAGATGGCCGAATTGGGCTGGCTGGCGCTGCCCCTGCCGGAGGAATATGGCGGCATCGGCGGCGGTGCCGTGGAAACCATGGTGCTGATGGAAGAATTCGGCCGCGGCCTGGTGGTGGAGCCCTATATGTCCTCCATCGTCATTGGCGGCGGTTTTCTGATGGCGGGCGGCAGCAAGGAACAGAAAACCGAATTGCTGCCGAAACTGGCGGCGGGCGAAATGAAGCTTGCCTTTGCCTATGCCGAGCGGCAGTCGCGCTTTGATCTCAATGATGTGGAATGCAAGGCGGAGAAAAACGGCGACGGCTATAGCCTCTCGGGCCATAAGGGCGTGGTCTTCCATGCCGCCACGGCGGACAAGATTATCGTATCGGCCCGTACCTCCGGCGGCAGCCGGGACGCTGACGGCATCACGCTATTTCTGATCGACAACAACAGCGCCGGCTTGAGCCGCCGAGACTATCCCACCGTGGATGGCCTGCGCGCTTCGGAACTGGAAATGGACGGGGTCGCCGGTACGCCTCTAGGCGAGGTCGGCGGCGGTGCCGCGTTGATGGAGGAAGTGGTCGGCCAGGCCATCGCCGCCATCTGTGCCGAAGCCGTGGGCTGCATGGATGTGTTGCAGGAAACCACCAACGAATACCTCAAGACCCGGGTGCAGTTCGGCGTGCCCTTGTCGAAATTCCAGGTTCTGCAGCACCGCATGGTCGATATGTTCATGGAGTGCGAGCAGGCCCGCTCCATGTGCTACATGGTCAACCTGAAAATCGGTGACGAAGATGCAACCGAACGGGCCAAGGCGGTTTCCGCCGCCAAGGTGCAGATCGGCAATTCAGGCCGCTATGTGGGCCAGCAGTCGGTGCAGTTGCACGGCGGCATGGGCATGACGGACGAATTGCATGTGGGCCATTATTTCAAGCGCCTGACCATGATCGACACCATGTTCGGCAACAAGGATCATCACCTGAAGCGCTACGCCGATCTGTAGCCGGGTAAATCCTCTGGAAACAAGGCCGGTCCGCTAATTCAGGGGCCGGCCTATTTTCATGCCGGCAGCCCGGCCTGCAGCATGGCCTGGCGATGATGATCCTGATCCGCATCCTGCGCGTAGTGCAGGGTGGCAAGGTGGCTTTCCACCGAAAAATCGGCCTGTTGCGCCAGAACCGCCGCCTTGTAGCGATCCGCGCCGGCGGTATCGTCCAGGCGGGCGCAGGCGCTGGCGAGGAAAGCATTGACGCCGGCGTTGGGGTTTTGGATACGGCGGAAGGCATCAAGCGCCTCAGCATATTGCTGGGTCAGGAAATAGGCCCGGCCAAGATGGCCCCAGAACCGCTCCGGGTGAAATGGATTAAGCCGCATGGCCTTGAGAATCCAGGTAATGCCTTCTTCCGCCTTGCCCATCCAGGTGAGAATTTCGCCGTTTTGCACCACGATCAGGTCATCGTTGGGGTTGAGGCTAAGGGCCCGCTGTTGATGCCGCCAGGCTTGATCGAAATCTCCGTAGACTAGTTGTAGCGCCGCCAATATGCGGTGTACGTCGCTGTCGTTGTCGTCTAGCGCCTGTGCGGTTGTTATTTCCTTCTGGATCTGCGCCAGAACTGTTTCATCATCTTCTGAAAATCCCAGCGCATAGTACTGTCCCAGAACGCAGGCCTTCCAGGCATGTGCATGCGCATATTGCGGATCGAGTGCAATGGCCTGATCGAGCATTTCCTGTGCCTTGGCGTTGTCCTCCCTGGTACTGCGGTGATGCAGGCGTTTGCCTGTCAACAGGCATTCGTAGGCGACCATGTTCGCTGTCGGCTTTCGTTCGGCCCGTTCTTGCGCGGCCGCCGCGACCCGTCCCGGCAGGGTGGCCACAATAGCCTGTGTCAGTTCGTCCTGTATCTCAAATATATCCTCTAAGTCCCTGTCATACTTGTCTGCCCAGATATGCTGATCGGTTCTTCCATCGATCAACTGGACGGTCACGCGGATGCGGTTTCCGGCCTTACGCACACTGCCCTCGACCACATACTGAACATCCAGTTCCTTGGCCACGTCGGGAATACTGATGCTCCTGCCCTTGTAGGCGAATGAAGTTGTGCGCGATATCACCAGCAGTTCGCGGAAGCGGGACAGCTCGGTCAGGATGTCTTCCGTGATACCGTCGGTGAAGAAATCCTGCTCGGGGTCGCGGCTCATATTCACGAAGGGCAGGACCGCGATGGAAGGTTTTTCGTGCGCTTGGCCTGGCGCGGCGTCAATGGCCTTGCCGTCCGTTACAGTGGCCGCGGAGGCATCACTATTCCAGCCCCAGACGCGGATCGGCCGGGCCATGTTCTTAACCTCGCGCGGGCCCAAATCGGCAAATTCGAACTCCAGCTTGTCGCGGACCTGGTTGTAGGCATCTTCGGAAATGCAGACGCCGCCCGGCTGCGCCAGCATTTGCAGCCGCGCCGCGATATTGACGCCATCGCCGTAGATGTCGTTGTCCTCGACAATAACATCGCCCAGATTGACGCCGACGCGGAAGACAATGCGTTGGGCCTCGGGCCGCCCGGCGCCGCGTTCCTGGACGGCCTGCTGGACTTCGATGGCGTTGCGCACCGCCTCGACAATGGAGGGAAATTCGATCAACAGGCCGTCGCCCATGGTCTTTACCACGGTGCCGTGGCGCCGCTGCAATGCGGGATCGATGATTTCGCCGCGGATGGCCTTCAGTTCGGCCAGTGTCGCCTCTTCATCCTCGCCCATCAGCCGGCTATAGGCGACCACGTCCGCCGACAAGATGGCGGCCAATTTACGCACCGTGCCCTGTTTCGGCATTGCTTCCCCCAAACAACAATCGGCTGATTATAACAGCAAGAGCAGCGCCGCTCTAAAATCCCTTGCCGGTTATCTATAACGCCTCATCATCGATCTCGCACCACACCGGTGTGTGATCGGATGGGCGTTCCCTGCCGCGCGGCGTGCGGTCGATGTCCACTTCACCCAACCGGTCCGCCGCCTGCGGGCTCAGCAGCAAATGATCGATGCGTACCCCGTTGTCCTTTTGCCAGGCGCCGCCCTGATAGTCCCAATAGCTGTAGGCGGTAAGATCGGGGTGGCGGGCCCGAAAGGCCTCAGTCAGGCCCAGGTACAGCAGTTGCCGCCATCTGGCCCGGCTTTCGGGCAGGCACAGGGCGTCCGAGGCGAAACCAGGCGGATCGTAGCAATCCCGATCCTCGGGAATGATGTTGTAATCGCCACCCAGCACCAGTGCCTCTTCGTGCATCAGCAAGTCGCGGGCATGCTCAACAAGACGATCCATCCAGGTCAGCTTGTAAGGGTATTTCTCGCTATCCGTGGGATTGCCGTTGGGCAGGTAGATCGAGGCGACGCGCACCGTATCCACCACCGCCTCGATATAGCGCGCCTGGTCGTCGCCGTCGTCACCGGGCAGGCCGCGCTGCACATCCTCGATCGGCCGCTTGGAAAGAATGGCCACGCCGTTGTAGGTCTTTTGCCCATGTACGGCGGTGTTATAGCCCAGTTCCTCGATCGGCTCGTAGGGGAAGGCCTCGTCCGTGACCTTCAACTCCTGCAACAGGGCGACATCGGGCTTTGCCTCGGCCAGCCATTCCAGGACGCGGGGCAGCCGCGCCTTGATCGAATTCACATTCCAGGTGGCAATTTTCATGGGCGCCATTCAGACATGCGCGCCGGACCTATTTCAAGGTGCAAAATTCGTCAGATCGCGAAAGAGGTGCCGCAGCCGCAGGCCGAGGAGGCGTTGGGATTATCGATGCGGAAGGCTGCCGCCATCAGATCCTCGACATAATCGATCTTGGCACCGCCCAGGAACTGCAAAGAGGTCTCGTCGATCAAGACGACCGCGTCTTCCTGCTCGATCACCAGATCATCGTCGTTGATCTGATCGTCGAAGCGGAAGCCGTAGCTGAAGCCGGAACAGCCGCCGCCCTGAACCTCGATGCGCAATTTGGCATCAGCGCCTTCCTGTTGCATCAGAAAGGCAATGCGTTTGGCGGCGTCCCCCGTCACCGTCACGCCGGCCGTTGCCGGGTCATGTTGCGTCATCTCGCTCATCAACTCACCGTATCCCCAATTGGTTAACTGAATGTAAGATTGGCGGCGCAAAAGTCAATCACCCAGCGCAGGTTCCAACAGTTCGCAAATAGCGTTAGGTTGCCGGCAATGACCAAGCTAGGAATCCTTGCCCCCTATGCCACCGATCCGGCAAAAAGCCGGGGCCGCCTGTTTGACGAACCTGAAAGCGCCACCAGAAGCGCCTTTCAACGAGACCGGGACCGGATTATCCATTCCGCCGCCTTTCGCCGCCTGCAATACAAGACCCAGGTGTTTGTCTATCACGAGGGCGACCACTACCGCACGCGGCTGACCCATTCACTGGAGGTGGCGCAGATCGCCCGTTCCATCTGCCGTGCCCTGGGTTTGAACGAGGATCTGGCGGAGGCCCTGGCCCTGGCTCATGATCTGGGCCACACCCCCTTTGGCCATGCGGGCGAGGATGTGCTGAACGAGTTGATGGCGCCCCACGGCGGCTTCGATCACAATGCCCAGGCCCTGCGCGTCATCACCTTGCTGGAACACCGTTATGCGGATTTTCCCGGCCTGAACCTGACCTGGGAGACACTGGAGGGTACGGTCAAGCACAACGGGCCCGTCCTGGACGACCCGCTGCCCCTGGCGACGGCGGAATACATAGCCGGGCATGACCTGGAATTGACCACCTACGCCGGGCCGGAGGCGCAGGTCGCGGCCCTGGCGGACGATATCGCCTATGACAATCACGATATTGACGACGGCCTGCGGGCGGAACTGTTTGCCGCCGAGGCATTGGCCGAGGTGTCCACGGTGGCCCCGGTCCTGGCCGAACTACGGCAGCATTATCGGGACCTGAGCCGGGAGCAGTTGGCCCACGAGACCGTGCGCCGCCTGATCGGTATCATGGTCAATGACGTGATCGCTGAAAGCCGGGCCAGATTGTCCCGCGCCGATGCCCGGGACGTGGCTGGCATCCGCGCCCTGCCGGGCCCCGTCATCGCTTTTTCCCAGGCCATGACAGCGGCACAATCGGATATGAAGCAGTTTCTTTTTGCCCAGATGTACCGCCACCCCAAGGTCAACCGCATGACCGAACAGGCCGGGCGGGTTGTCAGGCAATTGTTCGGGCTGTATACGGCGCAACCGGAGCATCTGCCCCGGCATCGCGGTTCCCATTCACCGGATACGCCACGCCGGGTCGCGGATTTTATCGCCGGCATGACCGACCGCTTTGCCCTGGAAGAACACCGCCGTCATTTCGGCGACACGACCTAAAGGACTGTACCGAGCAACATGAACCCTTACGCCTATATCCGTGAACAGGTGATCGCCATGGCCGGCGCCATGGCCGACGAAGGTGTTCTGCCCGCCGGCATGGACTTCGCCAATCTGGCCGTCGAGGCGCCGCGCGACCCCAGCCATGGCGACGTGGCCACCAATGCCGCCCTGGTGCTGACGAAACAGGCCAAGATGAAGCCCCGCGATATCGCCGCGCCGTTGGCCGAGCGTCTGGCCGGGCTGGAGGTGGTGGAGGCAGCCGATATTGCCGGGCCCGGCTTTATCAACCTGCGTCTGTCGGATGATTTCTGGCGGGCGCGGCTGGGCGATGTGTTGCGTGCAGGTACGGCCTACGGCGATTCCCGGATCGCGGCGGGGGAGAAGATCAACGTCGAATACGTCTCCGCCAACCCTACCGGTCCGCTGCACATCGGCCATGTGCGCGGCGCCGTCTATGGCGATGCCCTGGCCAATCTGCTGGCCAAGGTGGGCCATGACGTCTGCAAGGAATATTACATCAACGATGCCGGCGCCCAGGTCGATGTGCTGGCGCGTTCGGTGCATCTGCGTTACCGCGAGGCCCTGAGTGATTTGGGGGACGAGGCGGTCGGGGAAATTCCGGAAGGCATGTATCCCGGCGACTATCTGATCCCGGTGGGGCAGGCCATGGCCAAGCGCGACGGCGATAAATGGCTGGATCTGGACGAGGCGCAATGGCTGGGCGAATTCCGCCGCTTCTCGGTCGATGCCATGATGGATCTGGTGCGCGCGGATCTAGCCAGCCTGGGCATCGAGCAGGAGGTCTTCTTCTCGGAGGAGAGCCTGCACCGTGACGGCGGCATCGACAGCGCCCTGGCGGCGTTGCAGGACAAGGGTCTGATCTACACCGGCGTGCTGGAGCCGCCGAAGGGCAAGACCCCGGAGGATTGGGAGCCGAGGCCGCAAACCCTGTTCAAGTCCAGCCAGTTCGGTGACGACGTGGACCGGCCGTTGCGTAAATCGGACGGTGCCTGGACCTATTTCGCGGCCGACATCGCCTACCATCACGACAAAGTGGAACGCGGCTTCAAACAGATGGTCGACGTCTGGGGCGCCGATCACGGCGGCTATATCAAACGCATGAATGCCGCCGTCCGCGCCCTGAGCAACGATCAGGGGCGCCTGGATGTGCGCCTGTGCCAGATGGTGCGCCTGTTGCGCGGCGGTGAGGTGGTTCGCATGTCGAAGCGGGCCGGCAACTTCATCACCCTGCGCGAACTGGTGGACGAAGTGGGCCGCGATGTGGTGCGGTTCATGATGCTGACGCGCAAGAATGACGCGCCGCTGGATTTCGACTTTGAACTGGCCATGGAGCAGTCCAAGGACAACCCGGTCTTCTATGTGCAATATGCCCATGCCCGCATCCATTCGGTGCTGCGGCGGGTCGCGGATGAGATGCCGGATCTGGCCGTGGATATGGAAACTCTCAGGGAGGCGGACCTGAGCGGCCTGACTGATTCGGCGGAATTGGACCTGATCAAGCAAATGGCGACCTGGCCCCGGGCCGTCGAAATTGCGGCCCAGGCTCGCGAGCCACACAGAATAGCCTTTTATTTGAATGAGTTAGCGTCGGCTTTTCATGCGCTATGGAACAAAGGTAACGCCGAACCGAAACTGCGCTTTATCATGGCCGAGGACGGTGGGATGACCCAGGCACGTCTGGCCCTGATCCAGGGTGTCGCGTTGGTGCTGGCCTCCGGACTGGCAATCATGGGGGTTGAACCGGTCGAAAAGATGTAGCGGCGCATTTACGGCGCACCTGGGGCGCTTTGAATTTGATTGAAAGGGTTGACCCCATGTCGACTGTCGAGCCAGACGGAAATTGGCCGGAAGATGAAGGCGGCGCCACGGGCGGTTCGGTGCGTCATTGGGGCCGGTTGGGCGGCATAGGGGCGGCGCTTGGCATGTCGGCGGTGTTTGCTGCTGCCGCCTGGTATGCGCTGCAACGGAACGATATGCAGCCCCAGGCGGCCGCCGAGGTGCCCTTGATCAAGGCGGAGCCGGGCC
Organism: Alphaproteobacteria bacterium; assembly: GCA_030747035.1. Classification (GTDB taxonomy): domain Bacteria; phylum Pseudomonadota; class Alphaproteobacteria. Next base: position 14,220 of record JASLLM010000005.1, read on the forward strand.
CGGTGAAGGAGAAGCCGGAGGATCCCGGCGGCCTGAAAATTCCCAATCAGGACAAGCTGGTCTACGAACGCATTACGCCGAAACCACAGGCACCCCAGAAAGAGAAGCTCGCCCCCGCGCCGGAAGAACCCATCGTCAAGACCGCCGAGGCGGCCAAGCCCGTGGCGCCGGCGGCCCCGGTCATTGCCACGCCAAAAACCGCGCCGGATGCGGCGAAAGAGCCCGTGAAGTCCGAAGCCGCCGCACCTGCCGCGCCAAAGGAGGCGGAAAAACCAGCCGCCAAGGCCGAGAAGGCACCGGCACGGGCACCGGCACCGGCCACGGCCGAGGTCCATGCCGCCCCGCCGGCGATTACACGCAACCAGGAAAAGACCGAGAGCCTGCTGCCAGCGGCCGAAACAAAGCCCAAGGCGGCAACGCCCGCCGCCAAGCCGGCAGCAGCGAAGGCACCGGAAAAGACCGCCGTGGTGATCAAAAAGCCGGCGGCGACACCACCTGTAAAGCCTGCCCCAGAGAAGAAGGCTACCGCCGCAAAACCGTCGGCGCCCAAAGCCGCCGCCAAGACAGTAACGGGCTACCGCATCCAGTTGGCATCCTACCGGAATGCGGCCTTGGCCCAGAAGATGTGGAAAAAATTGCAAAAGGCTCATGCCGCTATTCTGGGTGACCTCGCCGCCGGTGCGGAACGCGCCGATCTGGGCAAGCGCGGGGTTTATTTCCGGCTGCAGGCCGGCGCCTTCGAGAGCGAAGCCAAGGCCAGGGCCGTCTGCCGCCAACTGAGGGTGAAAAAGCAGGACTGCATCATTGTGCCGCCGAAAAAATAGCACCGTGCCGGAATGACGGCACCGGCGGCATCGGGCGCAATGGCGGCGGTGTTTGGTTGCGCCGGCCCGGTTCTGCTGCCGGACGAAGCTGCCTTCTTTCGCGACTGTGAACCCTTGGGGTTCATTCTTTTTGCCCGCAATTGCGAGAGCCCGGCGCAAATACAGCGTCTCACGAACGATCTGCGTACCGCAGTTGGGCGGGACGAAGCGCCGGTCCTGATGGACCACGAAGGTGGCCGGGTGCAGCGCCTGGCGCCGCCGCAATGGCGCAAGGTGCCGGCGGCGGCGGAATTTGGCCGTTTGGCCTCGGTCGATCCCGCCGCCGCGATCGAGGCCGCGGCCTTGAACGGCCAGTTGATGGCGTTGGAGCTGTCCGCATTGGGCGTGGATGTCAATTGCGTGCCCTGTCTGGATGTCGCCGATCCCGCCGGACATAAGGTGATTGGCGACCGGGCCTTCGCGTCCGATGCCAATATGGTCGCCCGTCTGGGCCGGGCCCAGGCCCAGGGGCTGGGGCAGGGCGGGGTCCTGCCGGTGATTAAGCATATGCCGGGCCATGGCCGGGCCACGGTGGACAGCCACCTGGAAATGCCCATTGTCGACGCCACCAGGGAGGAACTATCAAAGCGGGATTTTTCGCCCTTTGCCGCCCTGGCCGATCTGCCCCTGGGCATGACGGCGCATGTGCTTTACCCGGCCCTGGACCCTGACAACCCGGCGACCCTGTCGCCCAACATTATAGGGGAGGTGATCCGGGGCCATATTGGTTTTGAGGGTTTGCTGTTCACCGACGATCTGTCCATGCAGGCCCTGGGCGGGGATATTGGCCAGCGCGCCGCGAAAGCACTGGCGGCGGGCTGTGACGTCGCCCTGCATTGCAACGGCAAGGCGGATGAAATGCAGGCCGTGGCTGCCGCCTGCCGCCCGCTTTCCGCTGACGGGCAAAAACGGTGGCAACAGGCGCGGTCCTGGTGCAAGCCGGCGCAACTGGCGGACTATGACGATATCCTGGGGCAATTCATGACACGGATGGATCTAGGATAAATTGTATCTATTTTGGGGTGCGGGCACAGTTGCCCACAAGATATTGCGTTAATCGGCTTGGCCAGAGGCTCGGATGGGGTATAATCACCGCATGAGTCAAAGCAATGATGCAAAGACGGACAGCGCCACGGTGGAACCCTTTGAAGGGCCGCCGCCGAACCCGGACCTGGCGGCCGGCCGTTCCGGGGGAAGCGGCTATTTCCTGGTCAGCCTGGACGGCTATGAGGGCCCGTTGGATGTCCTGTTGACGCTGTCGCGGCAACAGAAACTGGATCTGACCGGCATCTCGATTTTGGACCTGGCGGAACAGTATCTGACCTTCATCGCCGAGGCGCGGCGACTGCGGCTGGAAGTGGCGGCGGATTACCTGGTCATGGCGGCCTGGCTGGCCTATTTGAAATCCCGCCTGCTGTTACCGGCCCAACCGGGCGATGAGGAGCCCACGGGCGAAGAATTGGCGGCCCGCCTGCAGCATCAATTGCAGCGCCTGAAAGCCATGCGGGAAGCGGCGGAGACCCTGATGCAGCGGCAACGCCTGGGCGTCGATATATTCCCCCGTGGTGCGCCGGAAGGGGTCACCGTGATCCGCAAATCCCATTACGAATGCAGTCTGTATGACCTGCTGATGGCCTATGTGGGACAGGTTGACCGTTCCGATATGGCGTCGGTAACGCTGCGGCCCCCGGCAATCCTTTCAATCGAGGAAGCGGTGCGACGGCTGTCGCTGTTTCTTGGCAACATGCCGGACTGGGCCAGCCTTGAGGCTTTCCTGCCGACGGAATTGAAAGTTGGACTGGAACTGCGCTCGGCCCTGGCATCAACCTTTACGGCCTCGTTGGAACTTGCCAAGCAGGGCCGTCTGCACCTGCGCCAGGGCCAGTCGTTCGGCCCCATCTATATCAAGGAGACCGATACCTCATGACGGCGGATAACGCACCCGAGGCAAACCTGTCCGGCGCGGCCCCGGCGGATGAACCCGAGGCGGGTTTTCTGCGCATGGTCGAGGCCCTGCTGTTCGCAGCCACCGAACCATTGGACGAAGCCAGCCTGTCGGCCCGTCTGCCTGAAGGCGCCGATGTGCCGGAGTTGCTGGAACAACTGCGCGAGCACTACACCTCCCGGGGCGTCAATCTGGTGCAGGTGGCCGGGAAATGGGCCATGCGGACGGCTCCGGACCTGCATTTCCTGCTGCAGGAACACCGCCAGCAAATGCGCAAACTATCCCGCGCCGGGCTGGAAACCCTGGCCATTACCGCCTATCACCAGCCGGTCACCCGGGCCGAGATAGAAGAGGTGCGCGGCGTCAGCCTGTCGAAAGGCACCTTGGATCTGTTGATGGAACTGGGCTGGGTGCGCATACGCGGCCGCCGCCGTACACCGGGCCGGCCGGTGACCTATGGCACCACCGATGGCTTCCTGGAGCATTTCGGCTTTCAGAGCGTCAAGGATCTGCCCGGCCTGGACGAATTGAAGGCGTTCGGCTTGCTCGAAGGGCAGGCGCGGACGGATCTGCTGCCCCTCTCGCACCGGGAGCCCGAAGACCCCCTGGAAGACGGCGACGACGGCAGCCAGGCCACTTTGCCCGAGCAGGGCCAGTCGGAAAAACGGTCCGCACCGGCACAATCGGCGGAAATCATCGATATTCAGGGCTGAAGCCCTCTTAACTGCGCGATTTTGCTCGACGTAGGGCGGCTCAAGGGCCATATGTCGGCTACGTTGCGTCGGCGCGGTGCTTCTGCCATATTGCCGGCGATTTTGGCGGGCGCCAATGGGCGCCCCAACAGACGGAGTTACACTCATGGGCTTGAGTTTTTGGCAAATCGCGATCGTCGTTCTGCTGGTCGTACTATTGTTCGGGCGCGGCAAATTGTCGGCGCTGATGGGCGACATGGCAAAGGGCATCAAGAGCTTCAAGGCTGGCATGGCCGAGGATGACAAAATCGCCTCCGCCCCGCGCGAGAGTGCCGATGGCGAAGACGCCAAACCGGTGCAGGCCAGCGCCACCGAGGACGAGACCGCGAAAAGTTAGGGTGACCGGTCCGCGCTGCCGGCGGCGATGCCTGCCGGGACAGCGGGACGGGATCTAGCGCCATGCTGGACATAGGTTGGAGCGAAATGCTGATGATCGCCGTTGTGGCGATCGTCGTGATTGGACCCAAGGATCTGCCGCGCGCGCTGCGCTCGATCGGGCAATGGGTTGCCAAGGCGCGCGCCATGACCCGTGATCTGCAAAACAGCGTCAATGACATGATCGCCGAGACGGAAATTGACGAACTGCGCAAGGCCGGTGAAAGCCTTGGCGAATTCGGTGCCCCCGACATGATGGGCCCCGACTTCGAAGGCGGTAAGCTGATGGATCACTCCAAGTCAGAAAACCCGAACGACGAATATCCCACGCCGCCACCGACGCCGGTGAAGTGGCCACCGGATGATGAAATCGACGCCTCCGATGAAGAACTGGCCGAATACGAGGCGGAGCACGGCGGCGACGACGGGGAATTCGCCTCCGCCGCGGCGGCAATTGATGAGGCCGAAGACGACGCCAAGAGCAAGAGCGCGGACGGCTGACCGTGACCCAGGAGCAAATTGAACTGGATCCGGAGCGCGAGGACGACGCCCTCAACGACGGCATTGAAGAGGACGAAGTCGAAGCCCAAAAAATGCCGCTGATCCAGCATTTGGTGGAACTGCGCAACCGTCTGCTCTGGTCCATCGGCGCCCTGGTGATCGGCTTCGTGCTTTGCTATCTGGTCTCGGAAGAAATTTATGCCTTTCTGGTTCAGCCCCTGGCGGATGTGATGGAGGGGCAGCCGAACCGGCGGCTGATCTACACCGGTCTGCACGAGGCCTTTTTCACCTACCTGAAGGTGGCCTTTTTCGGCTCCGTCTGCATCACCTTTCCGATTGTCGCCGGGCAGCTTTGGGCGTTCGTCGCACCGGGGCTGTACAAGCACGAACGCAAGGCTTTTCTGCCGTTTCTGCTTGCCACGCCGGTATTGTTTATCCTCGGCGCTTCGCTGGTATATTACCTGATCTTCCCCTTGGCCTGGAAGTTCTTCATCAGTTTCGAAAGTACGGGCGGCGCCGGCATGCTGGCCATTCAGATGGAGCCGAAGGTCAACGAGTATTTGTCACTGGTGATGAAGTTGATCTTTGCCTTCGGCCTGTCATTTCAGCTTCCGGTCGTGCTGATGCTGATGGCCCGGGCCGGCATGGTGACATCCAAGGGCCTGGCCTCGAAACGCAAATACGCCGTGGTCATCACCTTCGCCGCCGCCGCACTGCTGACACCCCCCGACGTGATCAGCCAGATCGGCCTTGGCGTGCCGATCCTGCTGCTCTACGAAGTCTCCATCCTCGGCGCCCGCCTGGTGGAGAAAAAGCGCGCCGAACGGGAAGCCGCCGAAGACGCGGCTTAGACGACACCAACAATTGTCCAAGCGCTAAATTGCCTCCGCCTGTCAGCTATTGACCGGAATTACTGGCGACGTAGTATTTGCTCAATACAAATACAAATTGGGCGAGGAACGTCATCGTGAGTGATTTTACCGAATTCAAAAATGTGGAAAGGTCAGGCTGGAACGCGCAAGGTGACAGCTATCATCTGGGTACGGAAAACCTGACCGGGACGATCGCGCCGGACCTGCTGGATATGGCCCAGATCGAAAAAGGGGACAAAGTGGCGATCATTGCCTGCGGTCCCGGCTACGGCATGGATTTGGCGACAGATCTGGGGGCGGAGCCCCTGGGCGTCGACTTTTCCGAGGTCATGCTGGTCACGGCCCGTCAGAGGTATCCTGGATATCAGTTCGAGCAAGGAGACGCGGAAGACCTGAAATACGATGACAATTCCTTCGATGGCTTCATTGCCATTGATGACGTCAGCTTGAATGTGGAAAAGGGCCAGATGGCCTGTATCATCGGGCCCAACGGCGCCGGTAAATCGACCATGTTCAACCTGATTACCGGGCATCTGACGCCGACCATGGGCAAGGTATTTTTTCACGACCGAGACATTACCGGCCTGGCGCCTCACACCATCTGCCAGCTTGGCATGGGCCGCTCGTTCCAGCGCACCAACATATTTCCCCGTCTTTCGGTTTTCGAGAATGTCCAGGTCGCCGTCCTGGCCCATGCCCGCAAGACCCTGAACTTCCTGACACCAGCCAAGAATCTGGTGCAGGAAGAAACCTATGCCCTGCTGGAAAACGTCAACCTGGCGGACGAGGCGCAATCGAGCAGCGGCAATCTGTCCTACGGCTATCAAAAGCAGCTTGAACTGGCCATCACCCTGGCCAGCGAGCCGGAAATCCCGCTGCTCGACGAACCGACTGCCGGCATGTCGCCCCAGGAAACCGCCGGCTCCATCGAGCTGGTGGAGCGCATCGCGCGGGAGCGGGGCCTGACCCTGCTGTTCACCGAGCATGACATGGATGTGGTCTTTTCCGTCGCCGACAAGATCACGGTGCTGCATCAGGGCCGGGTTCTGGCCGAGGGCAAACCGGCGGAGGTACGGGAAAACCCGGATGTGCAACGTATCTATCTGGGGGAAGCGGCATGATCCTGGAAGTCAATGATATCTATACCTCCTATGGCTTGAGCCAGATCCTCTTTGGCATCTCCCTCAACGTTGACGAGGGGGAATGTGTTGCCCTACTGGGCCGCAACGGCGTGGGCAAGACCACCACCCTGCGCTCAATCATGGGGCTGACGGCGCCGAAGTCAGGCACCGTCGTCTACAAGGGCAGCGATATCACCGGCAACGCCGCATTCCGGGTGGCCAAGATGGGCGTGGGCTTCGTGCCGGAAGAGCGGCGTATTTTTCCCGACCTGTCGGTGCGGGAAAATCTGGAGACCGGGCGCAAGCCCGCCGCCGGCCCCAACGGCAAGGAATGGACCATCGAACGGGTACACGAAATCTTCCCCATCCTGGAAGGGCTCGGCGACCGCAAGGGCGGCCACCTGAGCGGCGGTGAACAACAGATGCTGACGGTGGGCCGGACCCTGATGGGCAATCCCGATCTATTGCTGCTTGATGAACCTTCGGAAGGGCTCGCGCCCCTGGTGGTGCGCGATCTGAGTCAGCAAATCGCCCGTCTGAAAGATGAAGGCATGACCATCCTGTTGTGCGAACAGAACGCCAAGTTCGCCACCGGGCTCAGCGACCGGGCCTACATCCTTGAAAAGGGCCAGGTGCGCTTTGCCGGCAGCATTGATGAACTGCAGGGCAACGAGGAAATCCGGCAGCAATATCTGGGACTTTAGTACGCGGGCCTGTAATAGTCGCCTCCCTGACCGCCAATCTGCTATAAGCGGTGGCTGCGATTGCAGGTGCCGAATTATTCAGGGAGTTGGCCATGTCGGACGGTGAAATCAAACTAAAATTGCGCAGCCAGCGCTGGTTCAACAATCCGAACCATATGGAAATGTCGGCGCTGTATCTGGAGCGCTATTTAAATTTCGGTCTGACGCCCGAAGAACTGCGTTCGGGCCGGCCGATCATCGGTATTGCCCAGACCGGCAGCGACCTCTCCCCCTGCAACCGCCACCATATGGATTTGGCCAATCGGGTGCGCGATGGCATCCGCACCGCTGGCGGCGTGCCGATCGAATTTCCCGTTCATCCCATTCAGGAATCCGGCAAGCGGCCCACCGCCGCCCTGGACCGGAACCTGCAATATCTCTCCCTGGTCGAAGTGCTGCACGGCTATCCCATCGACGGCGTGGTGCTGACCACGGGCTGCGACAAGACCGTACCGGCCATGCTGATGGGTGCGGCGACGGTCAACATTCCCGCCATCGCCCTGCCGGGCGGACCGATGCTGAACGGTCATCACGAGGGTGAACGCACGGGCTCGGGCACCATCGTCTGGGATGCCCGGGTCAAGCTGGCCGCCGGCGAGATCGATATCGAGAAATTCACCGAGCTGGTGGCCTCCTCGGCGCAGAGCGTCGGCCACTGCAACACCATGGGCACGGCGACCTCGATGAACTCCCTGGCCGAGGCCCTGGGCATGACCCTGACGGGCGCCGCCGCCATTCCCGGGCCGTACCGGGAGCGGGGCCAGATGGCCTACCGCACCGGCCTGCGTATCGTTGACATGGTGCACGAGAATTTGCGGCCTTCGGACGTAATGACCCGCGATGCTTTTCTGAATGCCATTGTCACCTCGTCGGCCATTGGCGGCTCCTCCAATTGCCCGATCCATTTGGCCGCGATTTCCCGCCATATGGGGGTGGAGCTGTCCCTGGATGATTGGCAGACCCACGGCCACGATATTCCCCTGCTGGTCAATCTGCAGCCCGCCGGCGAGTACCTGGGCGAGGACTATTACCGGGCCGGCGGCGTGCCGCGCGTAATGCTGGAATTGAAGGGCGCTGGCAAGCTGATTGAAAGCGCCATGACCGTTACCGGCAAGACCATGGGCGAGAACCTGGAAGCCGAAGATGCCGCCAATCCCTATGTCAACCGGGACGTCATCAAGGCCTACGATCAGCCCATGATGACCAAGGCGGGCTATGTGGTGCTGTCGGGCAATCTATTCGACAGTGCGGTAATGAAGACCTCCGTCATCGACGATAATTTCCGCGGCCGCTATCTCTCCAACCCCGGCGACGAGGACGCTTTCGAGGCCCGCGCCATCGTTTTCGAGGGTCCGGAGGATTATCACGCCCGCATCAACGATCCATCACTGGAAATCGATGCCCAAAGCATCCTGGTGATCCGGGGCAACGGTCCGGTCGGCTATCCGGGATCGGCCGAGGTGGTCAACATGACGCCGCCCGATGCCCTGGCCGCCCAGGGCATCGAGGATCTGGCCTGCATGGGCGATGGCAGGCAAAGCGGTACCTCCGGCAGTCCTTCGATCCTGAACGTTTCGCCGGAAAGCGCCGTGGGCGGTGGCCTGGCGATCCTGGAGACCGGCGATCGGGTGCGGGTCGATCTGAACAAGCGCACGGTGGATGTGCTGCTGCCGGCCGAGGAAATCCAGAAGCGCAAGGACGCCTGGACAGCCGATTTCCCCGGTTCGCAAACCCCGTGGGAGGAAATCTACCGTTCCATGGTGGGGCAGTTGGAGACCGGCGCCTGTCTGGAGCCCGCGACCATGTTCGTCAATGTGATCGAGGAGCGGGGCGAGTCGAGGGATAGTCATTAAGATGGTTAGCTGTGTACACGACCACGGCCGCTGGGGCCCGGGCGATCAGCTTGGCGCCGCCAATCAGCTGACGCCCGAGAGCACGTTGGCCGCCCTGGCAATGGCCAAGACCGGACAGATCCTGGACCTCAGTTTCGTCATCGAGAACGGCGCGCCCTATATGGGCCCCAATTAGACACCCTATGTGATCCATTCCGGCGCCACGGCGCGCAACAGCATGAAGGTGCGGGCCGAACTGGGCGCCACCAATCAGGTCGGCGCCAATCTGGAGCGGGTCGGCATGACCATGCATGTGGGCACCCATATCGACGCCCTGGGCCATTTCAGCATCGGCGAGCATCTCTATGGCGGCCATAACGTCGAAGACAGCGTCGGTGACTTCGGCCTGAAGGACCTGGGCATCGAAAACATACCGCCCATGGTCACCCGCGGCCTCTGCCTTGATGTTTCGAAGCTTGATGACGGCGATCATCTGGCGGCTGGCCGTCCGGTCACGGCGGATGATTTGAAACGGCTCTGTGAAGCGCGCGACGTGGCGCCCCAGGCGGGCGATGTGGTGATGCTCAACACCGGCTGGGGCCGCTATTTCATGACCGACAACGAAACTTATCTGGAAGGTGAGCCGGGCATCGACGAAGGCGCGGCGAAATGGCTGACGGAACAGGGCGTGGTCGCCATCGGCGCCGATAACATGGCCCTGGAAGTGCTGCCCGGCACCAGGCATCCGGAAATCATGATGCCCGTGCATCAACACTGCCTGGTCGAGGCCGGCGTGCACATCATCGAGAACATGGCCCTGGCGGAACTGGCGGCAATGGGCGTTGACACCTTTTGCTTCGTCGTCCTGCCGGTGAAATTCAAGGGCGCCACGGGCTGCCCGGTGCGGCCCGTCGCAATCCTTTAGGCCCGGTCGGCGCCCAGGGTACCGGTCGTCGGATGGGTGAATGACCCGCAATGCACCCGCTGGACCCGATCCTTCTGTTCGCCATTGCCAACGTCGTCGCGTGGCCAGTCGGCTTGTACGTGGACAACGACGAACTGCGGCGCATCGTGGGGCATCTGTTCACCTGCACCACCGGGGCCTTCATCGGAGGGCTAGGGGGCCAGTGGCTTTATCCGAACACATTCAAGATTTCACTGATAGTTGGCGCCTTTTCCGGCGCTATAGTGCTGATGTATTTGGTCCGCTACAAGAAATGGAAGTGATTGAAACATGGGTCGTCCAATCCGGCGCGTGGTCACCGGCCACGATGAAAACGGCGTGGCCAGGGTCATCATGGATGCCACGGCCGAGTGCATCCTGGAGCGGCCCAACCGGCCGGGTGTGACCCTGACGAACCTTTGGCAGGTGGAGCAGGCCCCGGCGGTGATGGAACGGCATGATGATCCGGTTACGGGGCCGCTTGTCCTGCAGCCGCCGAAAAACGGCTCGATTTTTCGAATCGTACAATTTGATCCCGAGGATCCTGAGGAACTGGCCAAACTTGATGGTAAGTCCGCCTTCGCCGAGATGGGCGCTGGTGCCAATATCGTGGAAGGCGCGCGCCATCCCTTCATGCATCGTACCGATAGCGTCGATTATGCCGTGGTTCTGACCGGCGAAATCTACATGATGTTGGATGAAGACGAGTATCTATTGAAGGCCGGCGATACGGTGGTGCAACAGGGCACCAATCACGCCTGGTCCAACCGTGGCACGAAACCCTGCCAGATCGCCTTTATCCTGGTGGATGCGGAATAGCCCTGGAGATTACTTGGACCTGTCGGGATAGCCATGTTCCCAGTGGGAGCCGGGCAGGTGGGGCAGGCCGTCGGCGAATTTCAGCCAGGGCAGCATGCCGTCGGACCAGATGTGATCATCCGGCATAACCCGGGCCGGATCGTCCAAACTGCCGGCGGAGATATCCAATTCATCATCGTAACCGTCAGCGGCATAGCCAAGCGTGGTGCCGCATCGGCCACAGAAGCTACGGCGCACCTTCTCCGTTGAACGATAGATGGCGGGTTCGCCTTGGGTATAGGCGAAGTGTTCCGGCGCCAGGGTAATCCAGGTGATGAACGGCGCGCCCGTGGCCTTGCGGCAGGTGGCGCAGTGACAATGGCTGACCGCCACCGGTTCACCGGTGATTTCATACCGTATGGCGCCGCACAGGCAGCCGCCGGTCAGTTTGCGCATTACCAGACACCGTAGAAAAAGCCGCGCTTCTTGGAGGTGCCGGTGCGCTGTTCGATGACCGCATGAGGCATCACGCCGCGGCGCCGGTTGCGCAGCCAATGGAACAGTTTTTCGTGCAACTCCGCCCGTTGTGCGGCGTAATCTGGGTCTTCCCCCAGATCGTTCTGCTCCATGGGGTCCTCCGCCAGATGGAACAATTGCGGCTGGAAGCCTTCATAGAGGATGTACTTCCATTCCGCCGTGCGGATCATGTAGGCCCGCGCCTGATCCGGGGCCAGGTTCAGGGCCTGGCGGGCCGGGTGCAGGGCAAAGTCGGTTTCCGAAAACACCGCATCGCGCCATTCCTCGAATTCGCCGTCGCCGCGCAGCAGGGGCAGCAGGGAGCGTCCCTCCAGTCGGTGCGTATGCAAATCGCCGCCCTGACTGTCCAGGAACGTGGGGATCAGGTCGATCGCCTCCACCAGGCGGTCACCGACGCTGCCCCGGCGGCTGTCGGCCTCGGCGTCCGGGTCATAGATGATCATGGGAATACGGGCGACTTCCTCGTGCAGCAGATCCTTCTCGCCCAAACCATGATCGCCCAGGTAATCGCCATGATCCGATGTCAGCACGATCATGGTGTCGTCCAGGCGGCCCCGATCCTCCAGAAACGCCATTAACCGGCCCAATTGATCATCGCATTGGGTGATCAGGCCCATATAGGTGGGGATCACGGTCTGCCGGACTTCCTCGCGGCGGAAATTCTCGCTGCCCTCGTGTCCTTGAAAGGCGCCAAGCACCGGATGCGGGTTGTCCACTTCCTCCTTGCTCATATTGACGGGGATGATCTGGTTGGGGCCATACATCTCGTGATAGGGTGCCGGTGCCACATAGGGCCAATGGGGCTTGATCAGGGAAAAATGCAGGCACCAGGGTTCGTCCCCCGCCTGATCGATGAATTCCATGGCCTGGCCGGTCATATAGGGGGTTTCGGAATCCTCTTCCGCCACCCTGGCCGGCAGGCGGGCATAGCGCATCTGCCAGCCACTGAGGATCTCGCCATCCGGCCCTTCCGCCGAATTGGCAAAATCGTGCCAGGGGTTGTCGCTGTCATAGCCCTTGGCGCGCAGATAATTGTTGTAGGCCAGATCGGGGTCCACCACCTGATCAGGGTGCAGGCCGTCATCACGCTCCAACGGCTCGAAGCCGCATTGGGAGGTCCAGACCCCCAACTCCGAAACCGGATCGATCTGCAACCGTTTCATGCCGCCCTGATCGGGCACCATATGGGTCTTGCCAATCAGGACCGAGCGCATGCCCACCCCGCGCAGATAATCCCCCATAGTCCACTGATCCAGGGAGAAGGGAACGTTGTTATAGCCGGCGCCATGGCTGGACATATAGCGCCCGGTATAGAACGAAACCCGCGAAGGCCCGCAGACCGGCGCTTGGGAATAGGCCCGGCTGAAGCGTACGCCGCGCGCCGCCAGGGCATCCATGTGCGGCGTCTTGATTGTCGGATGGCCCTCGCAACCGAGATAGTCGGCCCGCAACTGGTCGTACATGATGAACAGAATGTTTTTTACTTTACCCATGCTTCCTCACTGTTGTTCCGCCTTGGCCCGCACCGCGGCCAATTTTTCCCGATCCGTGACGCCGGCCGGATTGGCGCGGGTCGGAATGAATGCCTTGTAGGCCGCGAAGGCGCCCTGACCAACCTTGAAGACGCGGGCCAGCTCCGCCGGGGCGTCAGGGTGATCGTCGACGCGGACATCCCAGTCGGGATAATCCTCGGTGGTATGGATCTTCAGGGCCGCGGCCTGCCTGCCCCGTTTGTCGCCGCCCGCCGCATCGCCGGCCAATAGGCTGGCCAGCAGGCGGTCCGCGAAGGGCAGGGCGGCCTTGTCGCTGTATGTATCCAGGCAGGCTTGCAGAACAGCTTCGCCAACCAGCATGTTGCCGGCGACGGACAGATCCGTCCCGCCCATGTCGCCGCACCACTCAACGCAATCATTGCCCGTATGGGCGGCCCGGTTGCCGTGACGGTCGAGAACATGGATCTGGCGCACCGCGCCGCCGTCGTCCCCGCTCCAGGCATTGTCCAGGGCGGCCTGCACATCTTCGCCGGCCTGCAAACGATCCAGAATAGCCGGGCCCAATGTGGGGTTGGCCATGGCCTGGCTGGCCACGGCACCGACGCCGCTTCTGATCCAGGGCACGATGGCACCCACGGCGAAAAAGCGCGAAGCCACGGCAATGCCCAGCGCACCGCTGGCCCTGTCATGGGCAATAACCGACCAGGTCATGCAATTTCCCCCTAAACACCGTTGCCGCGCCGCCACTGTCATGCAAAATGAAGCTCCCGTCCAGATTGGGAACGCACAAGATGTCAATTTTGCTTGGCTGTATCGCCGATGATTTCACCGGCGCCACGGATTTGGCCAATAGGTTGGTGCGCCAGGGCATGCGCACGGTGCAGTTCTTTGGCCCGCCTGCCGCCCATATGGCGGTGCCGGAGGCCGAGGCCGTGGTTATTGCCTTGAAGTCCCGCACCAATCCCGTGGACGAGGCCATCGCGCAGTCACTGGACGCCCTGGCATGGCTGCGGGATGCGGGGGCGGAGCAGTTCTTTTTCAAGTACTGCTCAACCTTTGATTCGACGCCGGAGGGCAACATCGGCCCGGTGGCGGAAGCTCTATTGGAAGCCCTGGATCAGGATTTCACCATTGCCTGCCCGGCCTTTCCCGAAAATGGCCGCACCATTTGTTATGGCTATCTATTCGTGGGCGCGCAATTGCTCTCGGAATCGGGCATGCAGAACCACCCCCTGACGCCCATGACCGATTCGTCCCTGGTCCGCGTCCTGGCGGCGCAATGCCGCCATCCCGTCGGCCTGGTTGATCACCGCACCGTGGCTGGTGGAGCGGACCAGATCGCGGCGGCCTTCGCCGGCCTGCGGGCAGAGGGCAAACATCACGCCATCGTCGATGCCTTAAGCGATGACGATCTGCTGCGCATCGGCACGGCCTGTGCGAATCTGAAATTGATCACCGGCGGCTCCGGTGTCGCCCTGGGCCTGCCGGAGAACTTCCGCCGCGCCGGCAAGCTGTCCGGCGATACCGTGGCCGACCAGTTACCGCCCGTGCCGGGACCGGGGGCGGTGCTGTCTGGCTCTTGCTCCGAAGCAACCTTGGCCCAGGTGGCGGCCATGCAGCGCAGTCGGCCTTCGTTTCAAATCGACCCCCTGAAACTGGCGGCTGGCGAGGATCAGGCGGGCGAGGCCCTGGCCTGGGCCACGGCGCAATTGGCGGACGGACCGCCACTTATCTATGCCTCCGCCACACCGGTCCAGGTGCGGGCGGCGCAGGATCAATTGGGCCGGACGGAGGCCGGTGAATTGGTGGAAGCGGCGATGGCCAAAATCGCCACGGGATTGGTTGCGGCCGGGGTACGGCGTCTGGTGGTGGCGGGGGGCGAGACCTCCGGCGCCGTGGTGCAGGCCCTAGGCGTGGAGGGTATCCGTATCGGGCCGCAGATCGACCCGGGCGTGCCCTGGACGACGACCTTGGGACAGCCAGAATTGGCCCTGGCCTTGAAGTCGGGCAATTTCGGCGTCGAGGATTTCTTCCTCAAGGCCCTGGATTGCGCGCCATGAACGAAAGCCGCCTGCGCCAGCAAATCTGCGATATCGGCGCTTCGATCCATGGCCGTGGCCTGACCCATGGCGCCACGGGCAATATCTCCCTGCGTCTGGATGACGGCTGGTTGTTGACGCCGACAGGATCGAACCTGGGCAATCTTGATCCCGACCGCCTTTCCCGGCTGGATGGGGACGGCAAACATATCGCGGGCGACAAACCGACCAAGGAAAGTTTCCTGCACCTGGCGGTCTACGATCAGCGGCCGGGCAGTGGCGCGGTGGTGCATCTGCATGCCACCCATTCCGTCGCCGTCTCGGTGCTGGCGGATCTGGACCCCGCCGATCTGCTGCCGCCCATCACGGCCTATTACGTCATGCGGGTGGGCAAGCTGCCCCTGGTGCCATTCTATGCCCCGGGTGATATGAAACTGGCGGAAGCGGTGCGGGAAACCGCCGCTGACCATCACGTCATGCTGCTGGCCAATCATGGCCCCGTGGTGGCGGGCACCGATCTGTCGGCGGCGTTGGATGCGGCGGAGGAATTGGAGGAAACGGCGCGTCTGTTCATGCTTTTACAAGGGCAGCGAACGCGCTACCTTACGGAAGGGCAGGTCGCGGCATTGCGCAAGGCATTTCCGAACAAGGCCTAACAATGGGGAGAAATCATGGGCTATTCACTGGAACAATTCTGTCAGGACACGCGTGAGGCGTTGACCGCCAACCCGGGCCACGAAGGCCGGGACATGGCGCGGGCGAATTTGGAAAAACTGCTGGTCGATCCGGACTTTTTGGCGTCCACCCTGGGCGATGACCAGGAGCCGGGCGTGGAAACCATCTATGAAGATCCGGATTTGAAATTCTGTGTCCTGGCCTATCTGGCCGGCGCCGATCGGACCTCTCCGCCCCATGATCATGGTGTTTCCTGGGCCGTTTACGGCCAGGCGGAAAAGCATACGGATATGCAGATGTACCAGCGAGTCGACGGCGGCGCGGGAGCGGGCGAGGCGAAGTTGGAGTTGATCAAGGAATTCCGCCTCAACCCCGGCCAGGCCGGCCTGTTTGACGTAGGCGAAATCCACGCCATCGATCATCCCAAGGGCGCTCGTTTCGTCCGCGTCACCGGCGAGGACCTCAACCATGTGGAGCGTCTGCGCTTCGATGCCGAAGCCGGCACGGCCGAGGTCATCGAGGACCAGGGCGTGCCCCACCCGGACAAGGCTTAGCTGCGCCGCGCCCCCAACGTCATGCCCGCGCAGGCGGGCATCCATGCCGTTAACGGAAACCCGGCGCGGTGGCGCCAGGTTCCACCGCCAACCGTGACGCCCAGCGGCCTCAGGCACGGGCTCCCGCCTGCGCGGGAGCGACAAATTTTGGCATCAGGCACTTTCGTCATGCCCGCGCAGGCGGGCATCCATGCCGCTAACGGAAAGGCGGCGCGGTGGTGCCATGTCCCACCGCCATCCGTGACCCCCAGCGGCCTCAGGCATGGGCTCCCGCCTGCGTGGGAGTGACGGTAGGGGCTACGGGTCAACGCCCGGCGACGGCCTCCAAGCGGGCCAGAACGAATTTGTGCCAGGGTGTGTAGGCGAAATCGTCGCGGTCCTCGACGGCAGTCAGTTCGTTCGGTGAAATGCCGGTGACGACCTGGTTGCCCTGGGCATCGGGGTAGGACAGGCCAAAACCGTTGGGCAACGAAATGGTACCGGGCAGCATGCGCTTATCCACCTCCACCACTACCTCGACCGAATCCCGCGCCGTGGTCAGCCACGCCGTGCCGCCGTCATTGATGCCAAGGTTGGCGGCATCGGAGGGATTGACCGATAGGGTCAGGGCATTGTTGGACTTGGCCCAGGCCGGATCGCGCACCACCGTGTTGGCGGTATAGGACCGCCGTTCGCCCGCCGCCAGCACCAAAGGGAATTCCTCCGTGGTCTCGGCACCAGCATAATCAGCCAGCTCCCGGACCTTGTCCAGCATCTCGGGCAGCTGCAGGTTGACCTTGCCGCCCGCCAGGCGGTTACGGCGCAAGCTGTCCTCGGGCTCGTCCATGGAAAATACCAGGCCCGACTGCGCCGCGATCAAAGCCTGAAACAGACTGTTACCGGCCTGCATGGACGTGCCGTCAAAACCGGCCCGTGCCAGGGAGGACGCTTCCGTGGCCGCGAACATCTGCGCCACGCCCCACAGGGCCGCAGCCTCCGTCATGCCGTCGGGCAGACTGGGTCCCAGAGTACGGTAGAGCACATAGGCGCCGTAATTGTTGATTTTCGGATTGGCGTTGGCCGCCGCACCGAAGGCTAAGGCGAATGCATCCAGACCTTCCTCCGCCGCCGCCCGCAGGGGTTCCAGTTCGGCGTCATCGAAGGGGTCGATGGCCTCCAGCAGACGGGCATGAATTTCAGGTTCCGACAAGGTGCCGGGCAGGGGCGGCATCAGGGGCGTGCGTAGCTGGGCACAGTTTTCCGGGAACTCGAAATTGAAGAATGTCATCTCCGGCTTCTCATACTGGCTCGACGCCGGCAGCACATAGTCGGCCTCTTGCGCCGTTTCGGTCATGGCGACGTCGATTACCACCACCAGATCCAAGGCAGCCAGCGTCTCGCGCATGCGCTTGGCATCGGCCAGGGAGTGCACCGGGTTGGCGCTTTCAATCAGCATGGCGCGGAAGCGGTCGGGATGATCGTTGAGAATTTCGTCGGGCAACATGTTGCAGGGGATCAGGCCAGAAATGATCCGCGATTCCGTCACCGGCGTGGTCTTGTAGCTGGTCTCATAGCCGCGCTCGTCCCGTGTCTCACTGATCTTGTCGGGCGAAAAGATCGTCACCAACTGGGCCGGCAGATTGACCGCGCCGGCCTTGGCAAAGTTGCCCGTCAGCAGGAACAGCAGGATACAGTGGTAGCTGTTAAGCGTGGAATTGGGCGCCATCTCGATGCCCAGATCCTCCAACACCGACAGACTGTTTGTCCGGCCCAGAATTTCCGCGACTTCCTCAACCTGGGCCATCTCTATGCCGGCATAGGCGGCATACTGGGCAACGGGAATCTCCGCCAGGGCCTCTATCACCGCTTCCTGGCCCTGGGCGTGTTCAGCCAGCCAGTCATGGTCGATCAGTTCCTGTTGCACCAATTGCCCCAGAATGCCGGCCAACAGCCAGGCATCGCGGCCGGGTTTGACGCGCAGGTGGATATCCGCCAGCTCCGCCGTTTCCGTCACCCGCGGGTCGATCACGATCAGCTTGCGGTTCGGGTCTTTCGCCATCTGGCGCAGCACCACCCGGGCGCGGGGGAAGCCGTTGGATTGCCAGGGGTTCTTACCCACCAGCAGGGCGGTTTCGCAATGTTCGAAATCACCGTGGTAAAAACCGCCGACCATGCGGTCGAAGACCCAGGACAGGCCGGTCTTTTCCTGGGCCAGGGCGTTGCCGCGATAGCGGCTGCCGATGGCCCGGCGCAGGGGCGGGGAATAGCCGCCGCCCAAATGGTTGCCCTGGCCGCCGCCGCCGTAATAGACGATCTTGTCGCCGCCCAGTTCATCGCGGATGGCGACCAGTTTCCCGGCGATCTCGGCGATGGCGGTATGCCAGTCAATTTCCTCGAATGTACCGTCATCGCGCCGCCGCAGGGGTGCGGTCAGACGCCCCCTGGCGGATTGGTAGTAATTTAGCTGCAGGGCCTTGTTGCAGGTGTAGCCTCTGGTGCCGGGGTGTTCCTTGTCGCCCCGGACCCGGACGATTTCCCGGCCGTCCTTGCCGCCCAATTGCACCAGAACACCGCAGTTGCTGCCACACAGGACGCAGGCGGTTTTCTTCCACTCGGCATCCTTGTCAGCCATGAGTTTATCCTTCCATGTCGCTCTTTAGGTCCTGATACATTTGCAGGGCATTATCCGGGCTTTCGTTACGGTGAACCACGGCGCCGACGGCCTGGATCATGGCGACGGGGCTGTCGGACTGGAAGATGTTGCGGCCCATGTCGACACCGGCCGCGCCCTGGTCAACGGCCCGGTAGGCCATCTCCAGGGCCTCGCCCTCGGGCAGTTTCTTGCCGCCGGCGATCACAATGGGCACCGGACAGCCAGCCACCACTTTCTCGAAACCGTCTTCGATGAAATAGCTTTTCACATAGTGGGCGCCGATCTCCGCCGCGATCCGGGTCGCCAGGCCAAAATAGCGGGCATCGCGGGCCATATCGGCGCCGACGCCGGTCACGGCCAGGGTCGGGATGCCATAGCGGCTGCCCGTGTCGATCAATTTCACCACATTGGCGATGGATTGATGCTCGTACTCCGCACCGACATAGATCTGCGCCGTGATGGCGGCGGCGTTCAGGCGGATGGCATCATCGATATCCACCGCGACGAGTTCGTTGGACAGCTCGGTCAGGATGCTTTGCCCGGCGGAAGAGCGCAGCACGATGGGCTTGGTGGAGGTGGGGGAGATGCAACTGCGCAGGGCGCCGCGCGTACACATCAGGACATCGGCATGGGGGATCAGCGGCGGAATCGCCAGATCCATACGCTCAATACCCGTGGTCGGGCCTTGGAAATAGCCGTGGTCGAAGGCCAGCATGACCGTACGGCCGGAGTCCGGATTGAAAATCCGCGATAGGCGGTTCTGCATGCCCCAGTCCAGGGCGTTCGAGCCCTTTAGGAAGAACGGTTCGTTCCGGGCCGGAGTGTCCAAGCCGAAATCCTTGCCTTCCTTAATGTCGTCTAGATCCGCCATGTGCCGGGTTTCCTTGTTTGCAATACTGTTTGAAAGTTTACTGATTGTAATGGGTTGCACACCATGAGCAGTAGCGATTTCTGCCCAGCCATGCGTTGATGAACAACCGCGACCGACTGGCGCGGGCTATCCGATCCTAATTTAGAGGTTCTATCTTGAATTCAGGCGACGCGAAAGCTTTCACCGCAGCCGCAGCGGTCTGATTCGTTGGGGTTGTTGAAAACGAAGGACGATTGAAATTTGTCCGTGACGAAATCCATCTCGGCCCCGATCAGGAACATGATCGCGGTCGGGTCGATGAAGATCTTGACGCCGTCGGTCTCTACCTCTTCCTCGAACTTCTTCTTTTCCCTGGCGTATTCGACCTCGTACATCAGGCCGGAACAGCCGCCTTTCTTCACGCCGACCCGCAAGGCCAGCACATCGCCGTCGCCGCGCGCCATCAATTCCTTGGCCCGCGTCACGGCGGCATCCGTCATGGTGAGTAGCGGTGGTCTTTCCATAGTCAAATTTCCCATTCCCCAACGCCGCCAAGATTAGGTGGCGTTATCTTGCCATAATCCTAAAACATATCCAATTCGACGCGGGCCGCTTCCGACATCATGGACATATCCCACGGCGGATCCCAGACCAGTTCGACCACGACCTCGCCCACCCCCTCGGCTTCCGAGACGATCCTGGCCAGATGGCCCGGCAGAATGCCCGCGACGGGGCAGCCCGGTGCGGTCAGGGTCATCTGGATGTCCACCTTGCCGGAAGGGTCGAGTTTGTAGTCATAGATCAGCCCCAAATCGAAAATATTGACCGGGATTTCCGGGTCATAGACTTCCCGCATGGCGTCGATCACGGCGGATTCCGAGGCGGGGGTAACACCTTCCGCCAACGGTTCGCCGGCGCGTGCCTTGCCGTCCTCGTCCAATTCCGGACCATGCAAATGGCCGAAGGGATTGAACATCCCGTGCGGATCCATATCCGACATATCCATCCTGTTTACTCCTAATCCGCTGCCCGTAAAGTATCCGGGGACCGTTCGGCCCGCTGGCTTAATTTCTGCATATGTTTCAACATCGCCATCATCCCCACCTGACGCTGCATGGTCAGCGCGCCCAGGTTCAGGCCGCGCACGTGATCCAAGGTGATTTCCGCCAGTTCCTCGCTGCTCAGGCCACTGAACGATCCGGTCATCATAGAGACCAAACCCTTAACGATTATGGCATCGCTCTGGCCGCGAAAATGATGCGCGCCGTCCTCGATCTCATGAATGATCCAGACCTTCGACATACAGCCATGCATCAGATGGGCATCATCCATGCAGTCCGCCGGGAAGGGGGTCTTGTCGGCCCGCTTGCCAATATCGATGATGTATTCGAAGCGGCTTTCTTCGTCGAGCAGATCCAATGCTTCGACATACTCTTCGTACTGGGCCATTTTTTCCGCTGCGATAGCCATCATCCGAACAAACTCCGGGCCCGTTCCAGGGCCGCAATCATGATGTCGATTTCGCCGGTGGTGTTGTACATGGCCAACGAGGCGCGCACGGTGCCATCAACGCCCAGGCGCGCCATCAGGGGCTCGGCACAATGCTGTCCGACCCGCGCGGCGACACCGGCCCGGTCCAACGTGGCCGCGGTATCAAAGGGGTGGATGCCGTCCTGCACGAACGACAAGATCGCCGCCTTTTCTGGCGCACTGCCGAACAGCCGGACATCCGGCATGGCGGTCAGGCGTTCCGTGGCGTAGGCCAACAGGGCCTTTTCATGGGCCGCGATCTTGTCCATGCCGATGGCCGAGACATAATCGATGGCAGCGCCCAGGCCGATCGCCTCGACAATCGGCGGGGTGCCGGCCTCGAAACGGTAGGGCGGCTCCTGATAGGTGGTTTTTTCATATGTGACCGTGGCAATCATATCGCCACCGCCCTGATAGGGCGGCATTTGCGCCAATAGCTCGGCCTTGCCGTACAGCACGCCAATGGCCGTCGGCCCGTACAATTTATGTCCGGTGAAGACATAGAAGTCCGCGTCCAGGTCCTGCACATCCACTTTGCTGTGCACCACCGCCTGGCTGCCGTCCAGCAGCACCGGGATGCCGCGGTTATGGGCCAGACGCACAATCTCCTTGCCCGGCACCATGGTGCCCAGGACGTTGGAGCAATGGGTGATGGAGACCAGCTTGGTGTTGCCGTCCAACAAATCAGCGTAGGCATCCATGTCCAGAACGCCACGGTCGTCAATGGGCGCCACCTTCAATTCAATGCCGATCTCGTCGCGCAGCAATTGCCAGGGCACGATATTGGCGTGATGCTCCATGTCGGAAATCACCACGCCGTCGCCCTTGGAGAGAAATTCCCGGCCATAAGTAGCGGCGACCAGATTAATCGCCTCTGTGGTGTTGCGGGTGATGACGATTTCTTCTTCCGTGGGCGCGTTCAAGAAGCGGGCGATCGTCCCGCGCACGCTTTCGTAGCGGTCGGTTAGGGTCTGGCTCAGATAATGGGCGCCGCGGTGGACGTTGGTGTAGTCCTCCTCCAGCACCTGCGTCATGGCGTCGATCACGGCACGCGGCTTTTGTGCCGAGGCGCCGCTGTCAAAATAAACCAGGGGTTTGCCATGCACCTCTCGGCTCAGGATCGGGAAATCCCGGCGGATCAGATCGACATTGAAGCCGCCTTCCACGTTGTGGCCGGTCAGGTCGGTGTTTGTTGCGATATCGTTCATGCCGCCATCCATTCGCCGACCAGGCGTTCCATGATCCCACGCACGGCGTCACTATCGATTTTCGCCAGGGTTTCCGAGATGAAGGCGGTCATCAGAAGTTGCCGGGCTTCATCCTCGGGAATGCCGCGGGAGCGCAGATAGAACAGGCCGGTCTCGTCCAACTCGCCGGCGGTGGCGCCGTGGCTGCATTTGACGTCGTCGGCCAAAATCTGCAATTCCGGCTTGCTGTCGATTTCCGCCTCATCCGACAACAGCAATGTCTTGTTCAATTGATGCCCTTCGATGCCCTGGGCGTCCGGCCGCACCGTGATCTTGCCCTGGAAGACCGCGTGCGCGTGGTCGTCGAGAATACCGCGATAATCCTGCTGGCTGTTGGTGGCGCCCACCGCATGATCCATCTGAATGGCGTTGTCGCAATGTTGCTTGCCGCGCAAAAGATAGACACCGTTCAGGGCCGCCTCCGCACCTACGCCCTGCAGGGCCATATGAATTTCACTGCGCACCAGTTGGCCGCCCAGGTTCAGATCAAAGTTTTCCAACCGGGCGCCGTCTTGCAACTGTCCGGCCAGGGTCGCGATGTGGCTGGACCCGGATGCATCCTGCTGGATCTTGTAACGTTGCAGTTTTGCCCCTGCCGCCGCCTCAACTTCCGTTACGGCATTGATGAAATAGCCGCCACCGCCCAGCCCCAGATAATGTTCGACCACCGTGGCCTGGGCACCGGCGCCGGCCAGGATCAGGTTGCGGGGATAGCTGGCGCCCCCATCGGACAGAAACAGAATCTCGATCGGCCGTGACACGCTAATACCCGGATCAATCGCCAGGACATAGCCATCCCGGCTCAGGGCCTGGTTCAAGGCCGGCAGGGGCAACTCCTGCCCCTGGGCAAGTTTGCCCATGTGGCCGGCCAGCAGCCCGGGGTTTTCCGCCATTGTCTCGGCCATGCCCGCCAGCCTGACGCCATCGGGCAGGTCATCCGCGCTGCCTTGCAAGACGCCGTTGCTGAATACCAGCCGATGACTGTCCTGAAGTAGGGCCGGGGGCGTATCGCCCACGGGTGCGGTGTCGAGCGCGAACAATTGTTCCTGCACGGGCTTCAGATTGGTATAGCGCCATTCCTCAACCTTGCGGTCGGGCAATCCGGCGGCTGAGAACCGCGCAGCCGCCGCTTGCCGCAGATCCGCCAGCCAGGCCGGTCCGGCCTTTGGCAGATGCGCGGCGAATTGCGCCTGATAGGCTTCCATTGCCATGACCTAGGCCGCCTCCGTCCCGGAGACGAATGCGCCATAGCCTTTTTCCTCCAGCTCCAGCGCCAGTTCCTTACCGCCCGACCGGGCGATCCGGCCGTGCGCGAGGACATGCACATAGTCCGGCACGATGTAATCCAACAGGCGTTGATAATGGGTGATCACCAGCATGGAACGCTTCGGCCCGCGCAGAGCATTGACGCCCTCCGCCACCACCTTCAGGGCATCGATGTCCAGGCCGCTGTCGGTCTCGTCCAGCACCGCGAAATGGGGCTCCAACAAAGCCATTTGCAGGATCTCGTTGCGCTTTTTTTCGCCACCGGAAAAGCCAACGTTGACGCCCCGGCGCAGCATATCGTCGCTGATATTGAGCGCCTTGGTGTGTACCCGCAGGCGCTTCATGAACTGCACCGCATCCAGTTCATCCTGGCCGCGCTGGCGGCGTACCGCGTTCAGTGCGGTCTTCAGAAAGGTGGTGGAAGATACACCCGGCAATTCGACAGGATATTGAAAGCCCAGGAAGATGCCTTCCGCTGCCCGTTCCTCGATGGACAATTCGCTCAAGTCCCGGCCCCGGTAGGTGATCGTGCCGGCGGTGACGTCATAGCCGTCGCGCCCCGAAAGCACATAGGACAGGGTGCTCTTGCCCGAGCCGTTGGGCCCCATGATGGCGTGCACTTCGCCCTCACCGATACTCAGGTCGATGCCCTTGAGGATCTCCTTGCCGTCCACGTCAGCGTGCAGGCCCTTAATTTCCAGCATATTCGTCATGTCCTAGCCCGCGCTGCCTTCCAATGAGATACCAACCAGTTTCTGCGCTTCCACCGCGAACTCCATGGGCAGTTCCTGCAGGACCTGCTTGCAGAAGCCGTTGACGATCATGGACAGCGCCTCTTCATCCGACAGGCCGCGCTGGCGGCAATAGAACAATTGATCCTCGGAGATCTTCGCCGTCGTCGCCTCATGCTCGATCTGGGCCGTGCGGTTGCGGTTCTCGATATAGGGCACCGTATGGGCGCCGCATTTGTCGCCGATCAGCAGGCTGTCGCATTGGGTGTAATTGCGCCCGCCCTTGGCACCGGGCTGCATGCGTACCAAGCCGCGATAGGTGCTCTGGCTGCGCCCGGCGGAGATGCCTTTGGCGATGATGGTCGAGGAGGTGTTCTCGCCGATATGGATCATCTTGGTGCCCGTGTCGGCCTGCTGCAGATTATTGGTGATGGCGACGGAGTAGAATTCCCCGATCGAGTTGTCGCCCTGCAAAATACAGCTGGGGTACTTCCAGGTAACGGCGGAGCCGGTTTCCACCTGGGTCCAGGAAACCTTGGAATTGCGGCCCCTACACGCCGCCCGCTTGGTCACGAAATTGTAGATCCCGCCATTGCCGTTTTCGTCGCCGGGATACCAGTTCTGCACCGTGGAATACTTGATCTCCGCATCGTCCAGCAGCACCAGTTCAACCACGGCGGCATGCAACTGGTTCTCGTCCCGTTGCGGCGCGGTGCAGCCTTCCAGGTAGGAGACATAGCTGCCTTCATCGGCGACGATCAGGGTGCGTTCGAACTGCCCCGTATTGGCCTGATTGATGCGGAAATAGGTGGACAGTTCCATGGGGCAGCGCACGCCCTTGGGAATGTAGACGAAGGAGCCGTCGGTAAAGACGGCGGAGTTCAGCGTGGCATAGAAATTGTCGGAATAGGGTACGACGGAGCCGAGATATTTTTGTACCAGCTCCGGATGCTCGCGCACCGCTTCCGAGATCGGGCAGAAGATCACCCCGGCCTTGGCCAGTTCCTTCCTAAAGGTAGTGGCGACGGAGACGCTATCGAATACCGCGTCCACCGCGACGCCGGCCAGCATTTGCTGTTCGTGCAGGGGAATGCCCAGCTTTTCATAGGTACGCAGCAGTTCCGGGTCGACCTCGTCCAGGCTTTTCGGCCCATCCTCCTTGGATTTTGGCGCGGCGTAATAATAGGCGTCCTGAAAATCGATCTCCGGATATTCGACCTTGGCCCAGGATGGTTCTTCCATCTGCAGCCAGCGGCGATAGGCGCGCAGACGCCATTCCAACAGCCACTCCGGCTCCTCCTTCTTGGCGGAGATGAAGCGGATGATGTCTTCGTTCAGGCCCTTGGGCGCCAGTTCGGTATCGATATCGGTGACGAAGCCGTACTTGTACTTATCCCCGGCGATCGAGGAGACCTGATCCGCGGTTTCGCTGGTATAGCTCATTTGGCGAGTTCTTCCGGCGTCGGTTCAAAGGCAAAGGGTCGGGGCATCATTTCCGCCAGGCTGACACTTTCCAAAGCGCCCTGGATGGCCTGATTGACCTGGTTCCAGTTGCCGCTCATGGAACAGAGCGTCATGGAGCCGCAGGTGGTATCGGAACCGTCAACACAGGCGGTCAGGGCGATGGGTCCCTCCAGCGCGGTGATGATTTCCGCCATGGTGACGTCCCCGGCCGCCCGGTCCAGGCTGTAGCCGCCGCCCGCACCCCGGTGGGAGGTCAGAATGCCGGCCTTGGACAACTGTTTCATCAGTTTCGAGACCGAGGGCAGGGGCACGCCGGAATCCTGCGCCATCTGCACGGCGGTCACGACCTTGGCGTCACGCCCCTCGTCATGGCCGGCCATATGGCTCAGCATGACAACGGCGTAATCGGTCATCTTATTGAGGCGGATCATAGTCTTCCCCGCAATCAGGACTAAATTGGTACTGTTTACATAGCGGAATGCGCAATGAAGTCAAGCGGCAAGCTGCCGCAGCCAGAAATCGCCTCCCGCATCATCGCGCCTTTGCTTTTAGCGCTTCTTTGTTGTTAGAAGGTTAGCGATCTGTTGCTGTTTCGGAACCGTATTGATGTCGTATCGTCTGCTCCGCCGGGTGCTTGCCACTGCCGTTTTATGGACCGTTGTCTCGTTGCCGGCCGCGGCGGCGGAAAAGCCCTTGTTCGAACTGGGCCTGGCGGGCGGCGCGGGCTATCTGCCCGACTACCCAGGCGCGGGGCAGAATCATTTCAACGGTATCGCCCTGCCGTTTCCCATCTATCGCGGCGAATTCTTCCGTTCCGACAGCAAGGGGTTGCTGCGGGGACGCCTGATCCATAGTAGCGATTTTGAGCTGGATATCTCGCTCTCCGGCTCGCTTGATGCCGATTCCGATGATAACGACGCCCGACGGGGCATGCCGGATCTAGACTATCTGGCCGAACTGGGCCCGCGCCTGCAATGGACCTTCGCCCGGGCCGCGCGCTGGGCCAAGATGGATTTGGAATTGCCCGTGCGGGCGGTGTTTTCGACCGATTTATCCGATGTTGAGCATCGTGGTTTCCTGCTGGAGCCACAAATCGCCTATCAGCACGATAATTTTCTTGGCAACGGCAGCAAGTTGAAGCTGGGCCTGTCCGCCGTCTTTGCCGATGAAATCCTGCAGGATTATTTCTACGAAGTGACCGCGCCCTTCGCCACCGCCGCCCGGCCGGCCTATGACGGGCAGGGGGGGTACCTGGGCAGCAAGCTGCGTCTTGTTATCCAGCACCCCCTGGGCAAGCGTCTGCGGTTTTTCCTGGCCGGTGATCTGAACTCCCACCACGGCGCGGCCAACGAGGATAGCCCGCTGCTGCGCGAAAAGCTGACTTTCGGCGCCGGCCTGGGCCTGAT